>CAJXJN010000007.1 GCA_913055205.1 uncultured Sulfurovum sp.
TTGATACTGTAATCATTTTCCAAAACTTGTCTAACTGCTGCTTCTTTGAACTCATCTGTATAGCGTGGTGGCATTACTTTTACTCCTTTACTGCCTCTTGTATTATTATACTCAATCAGCGCGTAAAAAAGTGTCTATATTTTTGGGGTCATTCCATACCTCTGTATTTCAACGTTATGTATGTACCCCAAGGGCACTTCTTCCCTTTGGTCAGGGTACATTACGCCTCAGGAGAGACGTAATGAGAGATGAAGTTTGTATCTTATGTAAACTTCTTTTTCCAATATCTTATCCATGTTTTCTTGAGATTCGATCTACTTGTAAATCTTAATTTTTTGGGAAGGTTATGTCTGATATTTCTTTCTAATTTTTTTGTAAGCTTTTTATTCTTCACAATGGCATTAAAACCACCTGCTCCCTGTTGATGAGAGCCATAGATAGAGAATGCACTGATTTTTATTTTATTTCGCTTTAAGCTTCGTATATTATCACTCAATATAGCTTTAAAAATTTTATCCTGGTTATGTGGCATTTTCCATTTATTTTTGGGTATTTTTAGCTTTTTAGCATAGGATATAGCAGTTTTAGGCATGATCTGATAACGTCCATAAGCACCACTTTTACGATTTTTAGTATGATAGCTACCGGTAGTTGATTCAACTTTTACTATTTTTCTAACTATCTTTTTCATGTCTTTATCGCTTAATCCTGCATGTTTAGCCAGTTTGGCATAAGAAGCTTCAGCAGTTGTTGCAGTCAGAAACAGAGTAACAGGAATTATAAATCCTCTTCGAATAAGTATTTGTATCTTTAATTTATTTGATAGGATTGAGGGGTTGATTAAAAGTTTGGCAGCAAGAAAAATAATAGCTGTATAAAATAATATTTCTATGGTGTGACTCCTGATTTTATTTATATAAATTTGAATTCAAAAAAGATAAAGATGATCTAAAATGATCTTCAAATTCTTTTAAATACAGAATAGTATAGTTAAAAAGTTAACAATCGATTAATAAAATTTGTTTTTTTTCTTAAAATAAGCTTTGTTTAAGTAATATTAATATGGTATTGTTTTTAGCTCGTTTCACCTCTCCGTAGGTGGACTGCATATATCAATACAAGTTTCAAACCAAATCTAATTCCACCGGTAGGTGGGTGTATTAACTTTTAAGCTACTTACTACTTGGTAGTAGATTAGCATTGCATTTCGTATCAAAATGCAGTATGCACCCCAAGGGCACTTCTTCCCTTTGGTCAGGGTGTATTACGCCTCAAGAGAGACGTAACGAGAGGTAATCCACAATATATTTCACATATTAAATATTATATCTGTTTAAATAAATGTCGGGATGAGGGCAACCCGACCTACGTAAATTATAATGAAAGATTATGCACAACCCCAATAAAATCAGATATAATGTTCATAGATTCATGAGGATTTCAATAGATGAGGGAGACTGATATGATAAATTTAAGTAAATATTTTATCTTAGGGAAAGTGAAGCGTGCACTCCTCCTTTTCATTGGAAGTATTACAATAGCATGGAGCACCGTGACATCAGGTGTTGTTCTGGACAAAAGAAGTGTCAGGCCTATAGTCTCTGCGATCATTACGGCAAACGGAAAAGAGTACCGAACGGATAAGAAAGGAGTTTTTTCCATACCATCGTCAGAACTTATCGGGGTACGTGCGGTAGGTTATGAGCGTAAATTTTATAAGAGAGGTGGAAAGATCTATCTTAACCCTGTCAGGCCTAAAGCCTTGTATCTCTCCAGTTTTGGAGCAGCAAGTACCAAAATTATGAAAAAAGCCAAACATCTCATCCATACTACCGAGATCAATGCACTTGTGATCGATATTAAAATGGATCGTGGTCAGATAGCTCACCGCACATCCAATTCTACAGCCCATGCCATAGGTGCACAAAAGATGGTTAAATTTAAAGATCTAAAAAAATTTGTGGGCAAGTTGAAGAAAGAGGGAATCTATCTTATCGCTCGTATCGTATGTTTTAAAGACAGACCTTTTGTTGCTGCTTATCCGAAACTGGGAGTGAAAAGATACAACGGAAGCCTATATAAAGACAGAGAGGGGCTCTATTGGATAGATCCGTCGCAAAAAAAATCATGGGATTATATCCTTTCGATCGCTGAAGAGAGTGCTCAGGCAGGATTTGATGAAATACAGTTTGATTATGTTCGCTTTCCGGACAGCAGAGGGCTTAAATTTTCGGTTAAAAACAGACAGGCAGAGCGGGTGAAAACCATTAGTGGATTTTTAAAACGTGCCAGGGCACGTTTACTTCCTTACAATGTTTTTATCTCTGCAGATATTTTCGGGTATGTGTGTTGGAATGATGCTGATCTTGGGATCGGTCAGAGGATCGATGCAATGGTACCCTATGTTGATTATTTTTCTCCAATGCTTTATCCAAGCGGTTTCCAGGCAGGTATCCCCGGTTATCAAAATCCTGTCAGAGCAAACTATGAGATCGTTAAGCACACACTTGATAAAGCATTGACGAAATCCGGAGGTTCACTTTTGGCATACCGCCCATGGCTTCAAGCATTTCGCGATTATGCATTTGACCGGCGTTATTATGGTGCAAAAGAGATCAGAGACCAGATCCGAGGCTCTGAAGATTTTGGAAGCGATGGATGGATGCTGTGGAACGCCCGTAATATTTATAGCTCCAGGGGGCTTCGGCACCTGAATATGACAGCCGATAAAAAAAAGCGATAAAGTGATGTTTCTTCAAGTCATGTGGAAAATCATCTTTCGTGTGCTTGTTGCAATTTTTTTATTTGAAGGGTTTTTATGGGGTGTCGAAGCTGAGAAAGAGATCCCCATTTTATGTTATCATCGTTTTGGTGCTAAAGTGAATGATTCTATGACGATCAAAACATCTGTATTTGCCGAACAACTTGCATGGTTGAAAAGCAACAATTATAAAGTGATCTCTCTTGAAAATGCGATAAAATATCTTAAAGGGGAGATCAAAACAATTCCGGACAGATCTGTCGTGATCACAGTGGATGACGGTCATAGAAGTGTTTATTCCGATATGGCACCACTGGTAAAAAAATATGCTATCCCTGTAACACTTTTTATTTACCCCAGTGCTATTTCCAATGCCGCATATGCTATGACATGGAAACAGTTGCAAGAGCTCGAAGCAACAACATTTTTTCGCATTGAATCTCACACGTATTGGCATCCTAATTTCAAACATGAAAAGAAAAAACTTTCATCAGAGAAGTATAAAAAACTTGTTGGCCTGCAGCTTGCAGGTGCCAAACAAAAACTTGAAGAGAAGATGGGGCATAAAGTGAAATATTTGGCATGGCCGTTCGGAATATATGACAAAGAACTGGAAGAACAAGCGGTACAGGCAGGTTATGTTGCGGCCCTGACAATTGACCGGAGACATGCTAGACAAAGTGATCCTATCATGGCGCTGCCGAGATATATGATCGTGAGCAGATATAGGATTTTTACATTTGGCAGCATAGTGAAGGGAGAGATGGAATGAGAGTAAGTTTCATCATATTGTTCTATTTTTCCAAAAGCATAAGCCCTAAACTCATTGGGTAAAACCTCTTACTTTGTATTTCGCTACAGTCTTCACACTTACTCCAAAACTTATCTGTCGATTCAACATTGGTTAAATCAGAGTGTTGTATTATCTCTCCTGAATGTTGATTTGTTTTCTTGTGGAGAGTGCAGCCACAAGGGGATTTCGCTGACAGGCTCATGGTATAGTATTCCTTTATTGATGTGAAGAGTTTACTATGGTATCAGGCTGTCGCTTAATTCAATTTTTTGATGAAAGGAGAGTTTTTGTGAAGTATCATAGGTTCATAGCATCGCTGGGAGCATTGGTTGTACTGTTGACTGCCATCTGTGCTGCTGAACCTCTTAGGCCTTTTCCTCAAGCCTTGGAATTAAAATACTATGGTATCAGGCCAGATCATTCACAGAAGCAACTGAATGCTGCCGTCACGGAGTTTTATGAGTACTGGAAAGTGAAGTACCTCGTGGAGTCAACAAAAGTGCCAGGTGACTACAAGGTGGCATACAACAAAAAGAATTGGACAGTGTCTGAAGCTATGGGGTATGGAATGCTGATCGTCGTACAGATGGCAGGGTATGACCCGAAAGCAAAGGAGTATTTCGATGGACTGAACAGGTTCAGAAAACGTTATCCCTCAAAAAATAACAAGGCTTTCATGAGCTGGCAGGTTCGTGACGAAGCAAACACCGAAACCGATAGCTCCGCTACGGACGGAGATCTGGACATGGCAACGGCATTGCTGATGGCGGCACAGCAATGGGACGACAAAACATACTTTGAAGAAGCGAGTGTCATCATAAGAAACATAGAAACTGAACTGGTCCGAAAAGACTACTCACTGCGGTTGGGGGATTGGGACAGAGACGGCAGTGAGTATGAAGGAACACGCCCTTCTGATTTTATCACGGCTCATTTTAGGGCTTTCTACGCAGCTACAGGCAATGAACTCTGGCAGAAGGTAGAGGAGAAGTGTTATAGCATTCTCGAGCAGCTTCAAGAAGACTATTCCCCAAGCACCGGACTCATTCCTGACTTTGCCATTAGGGACAGGGAGGGAGGGTGGAAACCTGCTTACTCAAAATTCCTGGAAGACAAAAACGATGGAAACTATAACTATAACTCATGTCGGGTACCGTGGCGTATAGGGCTATCGGCTGTATACTATGAGGATCCCCGTGCCGAGAAGATTATAGCCCGTCTTATGAATTGGGTTATCGAGATTCATCCTGAGCCGGAAGCATTCAAAGCCGGATACACTCTTGAGGGTAAGGCCCTCGTGAACTACGATGTTCCGTCGTTTACCGCACCGATTGCGGTTGCAGCGATGTCAACCGGCGATCAGAAGTGGCTTGATGCGGCATTTGACTATATTATGGAGTACAAATTATTTTTAAACTCTTTTTGCTTCTAAATTTTTTGTGTATCAAAATTTAAAATATACACAAAAGAGGAGAGACTGCTTCTGTCTAAAAGTATGACAATTTGATATATTATTTGATGCTATTTGTAAATGTTTAACATAATGCCTCATATTATAAAGCAAATGAGCTTTTTGTGGGACTGAAGTCTCCACTTCCTTTGGTTTTTTCATAATCTCTCTGTAGGTGGAATGAGAGTGAAAAGATTTGTCATCTCAAAATGGCACAGAAAATTTTTCTAAAATCAGAATAGAGCTTATAATATTTGTGTTATAGTGCTAACACTAAAAGTGAAGGAAACCCCATGAACGTATCAGTAGAGTATCTAGGTGAGAAAAAATTTAAAGCAAACACAATAAAGTCCTCTTACATTTTAGACTGTAAAGAGATAACCCCTGTGGAGTATTTCGCGACAGGTATCATAGGGTGTACGGGCATAGACCTTGTGATGATGGCCGAGAATGACGGGTATGTAGTGAGTAACTACAAAGTAAGTGCAGAAGTGGAGCGTACAACTTCTGTGCCTATGAAGTTCAGCTCTATGCATATTATTTATGATTTTGAAGGGTCATTTGACTCGGTAAAGGCGAAGCGTTACATCCTGGCTTCTTTGGAAAGTTACTGTACGACAGTGAACTCCATACGTGACTCAGTGAAGATAAACTACAGCATCATCCATAACGGACAGACCATCGCCAACAAAGTGAGCATCGCATCGGGTGGCGGTACGGAGTTGGAAGACGGCTTTGGCGGGGCCTGCTGTTCGTAGGTTGGAATAAAGAGAGAAGTACTTCTACCTCATTCTCTCTTCACGCATCTTTTGAAACTCTTCTTTGCTCATCTTCCCATCATGATCCAGATCCACCTTTTGAAAATAGAGATCTTCCCGGAAGCTTTCCGGGTCTATCTTGTTGCGTTTGGCACGGAAAAGCTTGAACTCTTCAGATGATATGCCGCCGTCACCGTTGCTGTCGATCGTCTCAAAGGTGATTCCCTCACGACTCTTCATCTCCATCTTTACAAAAGCTTCACGGGGAAAAGTATCGAACATCATTTCTGAGATGGTTGCACCCTCATCTGGGGTTACTACATTTTTCATAGAAGGCATCAGACCAAATTTGTCGACGGAAGCACAAAGAGCCTTTTGGATATCAGGCTGCATGATGTAATCTACCATGAATTTGACAGCTTCCTCTTTTTCCGGATACCTCTCCTTGATATGGAGCATCACCTCGTCAGCAGGAGGACCTGTGAGGTTTCCTTTCTCCTGTAGTGTCACCAGCTTAGTCGTATGGCAGACCTTACACTTGTTTTTGTAGAGCAGCTTGGCATCTATTTCGCTTGCAGATGTTTCTATGCCCGATAGAGTGAGTAGGGTAATGATCGTTATTAGATTTACAGTAAGTTTCATCTTTTCTCCTTTTTTCGAGGTCTCTATTGTACCATCTCTCTATAAACGCAATGTAAAGCAAATGAACTGTTACTTGATTCTGATGATGGGAGTGGCACTTTTTCTTATGGTCAACTCAAAGGCATCAGGACGTGCATAATGTCCGGCAACATCCAGATTCCACTTTGAGGCATCCAGCATATGAAGGTCTATTTCAGCGATAAGTATCCCTTCTTCTGCATTCAAAGGACCGGACAGTACTTCACCGTCCGGATCGGCTATGACACTGTTCCCTTTATTGATCCATTTTACTTTGAGCCTATTGACTTTAGCCACAGGATGTTGTTTACATGTTTTATACATACCTATGCATGATTTAACAATGACGGTGTCATCTGGAAATGCTTTTGTGAGCTTTTTTCGAAACTTCTTGATGTTGGAAAAGTGTTTACATATTTTTATCTTCATATTCTACTATAGCATATTTGATTTCTTTTGTTAAGTTTCCAATTATATTACTTGAGGCGTTGTTGTTCTCTTCATTTTTTTAGAAAAAACGAAGCAAAAAAGCGTTGTGGCTCTCGAATCGCTTCGCTTTCAAGGGCGTTCACCACAACAGAGGCACACTACGTGTGATTTATGAATAGTCTTTCTGCTATAATTCCACAAAAATTACCTTTATACGGATACTGCATGATACAACTAACCAATCTCTCTAAAAGCTTTGGGGGACAAACCCTTTTTCGTGACATTAACCTTAAAGTAGCCAGAAACCAGAAGATAGGCTTTGTGGGGCGTAACGGGTCCGGAAAATCTACCTTGTTTAAGATCGTTCTGGGTGAAGAGAGTCATGACTCCGGGGATGTAAGCATCCCTAAGAACTACCGACTAGGAACACTCAAACAGCATTTGGTTTTTACTGAACCAACGGTGAGAGAAGAGTGTTCACTTGTCCTACCTGAAGATGAACAGTGGAACTTTTATAAGATAGAGAAGATCCTTTTTGGACTGGGGTTCACGGCAGAAGACTTGGAGAAAGATCCTATGGGTTTTTCTGGTGGGTATCAGATACGCATCAACCTGGCGAAGCTTTTGGCAACCGAACCGAATATGCTCTTGCTCGATGAGCCTACCAACTACCTGGATATCCTCTCTCTACGATGGCTTAGAACTTTTATCCGTGAGTTCGACGGTGAAGTGATACTTATCACCCACGACCGTGACTTCATGGACTCTGTGACGACACATACGATGGGCATACAACGTAAGGGACTTCGTCTTGTGCAAGGTGATAGCCATAAGTACTACGCTACCCTTGAGATGGAAGATGAAACGTATGAGAAGACCAAGGCAAATCAGGACAAGAAACGCAAAGAGCTTGAAGAGTTCATCGCACGTAACAAGGCAAGAGCCTCTACAGCAGCACTGGCACAGTCTAAAGTTAAAGAGCTGGAGAAGATGGATGAGATGGCTGACCTTGAAAGTGATACCAATCTCTCTTTTAAATTCAACTACCAGGATACACCAGCAAAAGTTATCTTCCGTGCAGAAGAGCTGGGCTTTGGATATAACCCTGATGAACCACTCTTTCAGGGGCTTACCTTTGCACTGGAAAAAGGAAAACGTTTAGCTATCATCGGTAAAAACGGTAAAGGTAAATCTACCTTACTTAATTACATCGCAGGAGAGTTGCCGCATCAACAGGGTGAACTTAACTTTCACCCTTCTACCGCGTTCGCACACTTTGGACAGACCAACATAGAGAGACTCAATGTAAAGTCTACCATCATCGATGAGATAAGTTCAGTCAGTAAAGATATAGGTATTGCAGAAGTAAGAAACATTTGTGGGCGTATGATGTTCTCCGGTGAGCTTGGAGATAAGAAGATAGAAGTACTTTCAGGGGGAGAGCGCAGCCGTGTGATGTTGGGGAAGATCATCGGGACACCTGCGAACCTGCTGTTTCTCGATGAGCCTACCAACCACCTTGATATGCAGTCCATCGATGCATTGGCAGATGCCATAGATGCGTTTGAAGGTTCACTCATCATGGTTACACACTCGGAGATGCTTCTGCGAAAGCTTGCGGATGCACTTATCATCTTCCATAAGGGCGGGGCAGAGTATTTTGACGGTACCTACGATGAGTTCCTGGAGAAGATAGGTTGGGAAGAGGAAGAGGGAAGCAAACCCAAAAAGAAAAAGCCGAAGATCAACCATAAAGAACGAAAAAAATTACGTAAAGCAGTGATGCAAGAGCGTAATGAAGAACGTAAACCTTACACCAAAGAGATAAAATTCTGTGAAGAGAAGATAGAAGAGATGGAAGTGGCACTTGCAGCAAAAAATGGAGAACTTGAAAAAGCATCAAACTCCGGTGACAACTCTGCCATCATGGAACTTTCACATGAAGTAGGGCTTATACAGCAAGAAGTAGATGCACTTTTTGAACGTTTGGAAGTAGCTACGGAAAAAGATGATGAGATAGTGGCCAGGTATGAGTTAAAGCTTGAAGAGATAGATGCGTAATATACTAATTACATAAAAGTCTTTAAGACTTTTATGTACATCTTCATGTGAATATCTTATACTGGTTTTTCTCCACCTAACATATGGTAATGCAAATGATTTCCTTCTTGACCTTTCCTGATAGCCATTTGCCTGTCCCATTCTTAAAGGACCTCCTTTTGATATCTCCCAATATCTCTTGATAGTATAATCCACTGTTTTGATAGATTCTAATCTACTGTGGATTGCCAAATAATATCAATAACGGAATACTTGAAGGACTTAAAGCGAGAAGATATAAGATATTGAGAAACTATAAAAGTATCGTCTACCTACTCACGGGTAAATTAGATGTTAATCTCGTTAATTCCAAATAGAGTGAAATTCAGGTGATGATTTACCCACACTTTTTTAGAAGGCACCTCTTGAATATGGTGATACATAAGAATTGGAATGAAAATCATGACCAAATGGAACATAGGTATATGGTAGTTGATAATAGTTAAAAATTTTACTTGTTTTTATCCATCCTGCTGCTTTGAGAATTTCAGCAACATTAATACCTATACCTATATAGACAATTCTCTCTTTTTGAGGATAGTCTAACTCATTTTGATAACCTCTTGTATAGTAGCCAAGTTGTAGTTCACCATATTTTAAAAAACTACTATTAGTACTCTCAAACCCACTAAATTTAATTGCCATAATATATTTCATTGAGTCATATTTAGTAAAAAAATCTTCTTCACCCTGAAAATTTGGTAAATACTCTAAACGAAGATCCACTTTCTCTTTGATAGATGGATATTTCTCTCTTAGATAATAAAAACCGGCACCAAGAGTATTTGCAATCATATCTTCATAAGAGAAACCTTGAGATTTGCTAAATGAGTCTCCAACCTCCATTAAACCTTGAAAAAACCAAGATGTTAGAGGACCATAAAGCATTGCATCCTCATTTTCCATGCCCCAGTATTCATATAGTGATGAAAAACCTAATGACCAAAGATAGGTAGAATAAAGGTGGCCAAGTTTGTCAGCCCCACCATACTTTGTATCCTCCTCAAACCAACCTTCATCACCCATAACCGGGGATATGGTAAAATAATCCCAGAATGCTACACCCCACGCAGTAACTACAGCAGCACCGGCCAAGTTTGTATATAATACTCTGTTTTTTAACTCTTCATCACTAAGTTTCTTCTCACTTTTGAAAGTAAATTTTTCAAAAGTTGTCTGCTCTGCTTCACCTGCTATCAGATGGGTTGTTATTAATAGTATTGAAATTATATGTTTGATATTTGTCCTTTTTATATAGAACCTTCTGAACAACCCAAAGAATCCAAATAATTTTAAATATTCTAGCAGGAAAAATAAAAATTTAAACTTTTTAATAATTTTTCTCTAAAATACTCTTCTGTTTTTTTGGAGATCTTCATAATATATTTGCTGTTTTTGTCTCTTTTCTTTGTTCCCAAGATCTGCTTGGGAATACATAGTAAGGTCTATTGAAGACATGGATGCTCTGATCAAAGAGAGGAAATGCCCTTGGGGCACCTTGTGTCAAGTCTAAAATGACGAGTGTATATGTCCAGGTTTATTATAAACTTTTGTGCGGATCTTCGTGATGGTGATCCCATACGAGCTTGCCTCCGCCCAGCATATGGAAATGGAGGTGATTTACCTCTTGTCCACCGTCGTTTCCATTGTTTGTAATGAGTCTGTATCCTGTTTTGTCTATACCTGTTTTGTTTGCTACTTCCTGTGCAAACTCTGTAAGCCCAGCCATGATTTCACCGCTGACATCCTGAAAACAGTCCACATGTACTTTAGGGATGATAAGAACATGGATAGGAGCCTTGGGATAGAGGTCATGGAATGCCAGAAAATGGTCACTTTCATGTACAGTATTGTTAGGGATCTCCCTATTTACGATCTTACAAAATATACACATTATTATAGTCCTTTGGTTATTGAATTTTGCTATTCCTGATGCCTAAAGAAAATAGCTCTTCTTGCAACTTGGAATAATGTAATTTTGGTAATTATAACACACAAAAAATAGAATAAATCCCCTTATTATGAAATTTTAGATAAAATCACGGTCATTACTGAAGGCATATAGAGGTTTTATGAAAGAATTAGAAGAAAAAATACTTCAGGCTGACTCGCTTGAAACATTGGAAAAAGTACGTGTTGAGCTTTTTGGCAAGAAGGGTGTTTTAGCATCACAGTTTGCCAAAATGAAAGATATCCCGGGTCCTGAGAAAAAAGCATTTGCTGAGGGCTTAAATAAGCAAAAAGCTGCCTTGCAGGCAAGTTTTGATGTACGTTATGAAGCACTTAAGGCTGAAGAGATAGAAAGAACACTTAAAAGTGAAGCAATAGATGTTTCACTTTATGGTACGCTTGCGCAAAAAGGTGCATTGCACCCTGTGATGGAGACGATGGATAAGATCATCGACTACTTTGTGGCACTTAATTTTGCTGTAGAGAGTGGTCCGATGGTAGAAGATGACTTCCATAATTTTGAAGCCTTAAATCTTCCTAAGTACCACCCTGCACGTGACATGCAAGATACATTCTACTTTAAGGATGGCGGTTTGCTTCGTACGCATACTTCACCAGTACAGATACGTACAATGTTAAAAACAAAACCGCCTATACGTATGATAGCACCGGGAGCAGTATTCAGACGTGATTTTGACTTGACACATACACCGATGTTCCATCAGGTAGAGGCTCTTGTGGTAGAGGATAAAGGTAAAGTAAGTTTTGCGAACCTTAAGTCTATTTTGACTGATTTCCTACAGTATATGTTCGGCGATGTTGAAGTACGTTTCAGACCAAGTTTTTTCCCGTTCACCGAGCCTTCGGCTGAGGTGGATATCTCTTGTATCTTCTGTGAAGGTGAAGGGTGTCGTGTCTGTTCCCATACCGGCTGGCTGGAAGTCCTTGGATGTGGAATCGTTGACCCGAATGTCTTTAAGGCAGTGGGATATGAAGATGTGAGTGGTTATGCCTTTGGTCTGGGTGTAGAGCGTTTTGCGATGCTCATGCACAAGATACCAGATCTAAGAAGCCTTTTTGAGGGAGATATTCGTTTGTTGGAGCAGTTTAGATGATAGTAACAAGAAGTTGGTTAAATGAATTTATAGATTTAAGTGATGTTAGTAATGAAAAACTGTATGAAACATTTAACTCCATAGGATTGGAAGTTGACAGTATCAATCAAATTGAAATTGCTCAAAAAGTCGTTGTGGGAAAAATACTCTCTTGTGAAAAACATCCTGATGCAGACAAATTAAACGTATGCCAGATAGATGTGGGATCTGGTATAAGACAGATAGTCTGTGGTGCTGCGAATGTTGTAGATGCTGAGTATGTAGCTGTAGCGACTATTGGTGCAGTACTTCCCGGTAACTTTGAGATCAAGCATGCAAAACTTCGTGGTGTAGAGAGTGAAGGGATGGTGTGTGCCTCTTCTGAACTTGGATTACCGGATACTGGTAAAGGCATTATGATACTTGATGAGAGCATCGGTGAACTTGAAGCGGGACGTGAGTTTGGTTCGTATGAGAAAGTAGCAGACACGATTATAGAACTTGAGCTTACTGCGAACAGGGGTGACTGTCTTTCTGTATATGGTGTGGCAAGAGACTTAAGTGCTGCACTTGATATAGAGATGAAACCTTTTGAGTACAAGCAAGAAGAGAAAATGAAACTTGGTATTGCTAGAGAAGCAGAACTGCATACCGAGGGTGAGATGGATGCAGATTTACGTTATAAACTTGTAACTATAGACAATATTAAGAGTGGCTTTTTGTTGCAGTTACGTTTGGCGATGGTGGGTGTAGAAGCAGAAGGTCACTTATCGAAGATCTTAGCATATGCGACACATACTACAGGTGTTATTTTACGTGCGTACGACAGTGATGTGTTTCGCAATAAAGAGGGTAAAATTGTTGTAAAGCCTAAGGCAAAAACCAAAGGCATCACAGAGATTATGGCTGATGAAAAAGTTTTAAGTGTCGTAGGTGTCTATCAGGCAGAGGAAGTAACAGCAGCAGATAATACAACAAATATATTACTTGAAGCAAGTTACATTCACCCTGATACCTTGGTAGAAGCTGTTGCAAACAGTACTTTGAAAACAGATGCCCTTTACTACAAAACATCAAGAGGATCTAACCCTGACCTTGTATTTGGTCTTACTTTTTTAGCTTTATTAATGGATAGATATACAAACATCAACTATTATGAAGGTTCTCTGGATGTAAAAGTAGAGAGAGAAAATGAAAAAGTGATGGTAGAGGGGAAAGAGATCTCTTCTATTATAGGTATGGACGTAGAGTTAAATAAAATCGTGACGATCTTGCAGAAACTTGGGTTTGGGATCAGTTCTATGGGTGACAATATCATTGCTGTTTCAGTACCGCTCTTCAGACATGACATTAAGCATATACAAGATATTGCAGAAGAGATCGTACGTATCATCGGTATTAACAATATAGAGGCTAAACCTTTAGCTTTTTTAGAGAAAAATCGTCTGAATGATACAATTGATAGATATAAAGTAAAGAAATCATTTAAAAATCGTGCAGTAGGTGTAGGATTTTATGAGAATGTTTCTTATGTCTTTAGCGAAAGAGCGGTTTTGGAAAAATATGCTTTTCCTACAGTAGAAGAGGAGATTGAACTTGCAAACCCTATAGCAGGAGAGCTCAATACTCTCAGAAGTACGATTTTGGTCAACTTGCTTAATGCAGTAAAACGTAATGTAAGTTATACAAAAAAATCTATTCCTCTTTTTGAGATAGGTGCTGTATTTGGAAGCAAAAGAGAAGAATCAGAAGTGCTTTCTTTTGTATTCTCCGGACAAGTAGATGGTGAAAATGTAAGTAACTCCGGAAAACCACAGATGATAGACTTTGCCTCTTTTACCCAAAAAATAGGGGCTGTAGTAGGTGCATTTGAGTTGATGCCTTGTACCTATGGAAATGGACTTATTCATCCGTATCAGTCAGCAAATATCATCATTGATGGTAAAGTGTGTGGATTTATGAGTAAGCTGCACCCGACTGTTCAAAGTGAATATGGTGTACCTGAAACATTTATCTCAGAGTTGGATCTTGATGCACTGTTACCAAAACACATCAATGCGAAACCTATCTCTAAATTCCAGGGTGTTTATAAAGATTTAAGTGTAGTGATAGACAAATCTATGTCCTACTATGAAGTGGCTAAAGTGCTGAATACTTTAGAGATTCCTATGCTTAAAGATACATATCCTGTAGATATCTACGAAGATGAGAAGTTGGGTGACAAAAAGAGTTTAACGATTCGTTTCTTTATCCAGTCCATGGAAAAAACACTGGAAGAGAGTGATATAGAAGCAGTGATGAGTCAGATCATGACCAGTCTTGAAAAAGAATGTAAAGCAGAATTGAGATAAAAATGAAGATACAATTAGCATCGAGTTATGGATTTTGTTTTGGTGTAAAACGTGCGATTAAAATAGCCGAAGAGCATAAAGGCAGTAAAACCTACGGCCCTCTTATTCATAATAAAGATGAGATCAACCGCCTTAAAGAGGGGTTTAACATAGGACTGGCTGAAAAATTTGAAGATGTTGCTCCTGATGATGCTGTTGTGATCCGTACACACGGTATCCCCAAAGATGAACTTACAAAGCTGAAAGCACAGGAAAACAGTATTATAGATGCAACATGTCCCTATGTGACCACACCACAGAACATCGTGGCTAAAATGAGTGAAGATGGGTATAGCATTGTGATCTTCGGTGATAAGAATCACCCTGAGATCAAGGGGGTTGTAAGTTATGCGAAAGATCTGAGAAATGCGTTCATTGTAGAAGATGAAAAAGCATTAGAAGGACTGCCGATACTCTCTAAAGTAGCACTGGTCGCACAAACCACAAGAAAACCGGAAGATTTTTTAAAGATAGTCAATGCTCTTATCCTTACACATAAAGAGGTAAGAGTGTTCAATACCATCTGTAATGCCACATTTGAAAATCAGGATGCAGCGGCAGAGCTTGCGAAAGATGCAGATGTAATGATCGTTATAGGCGGGAAACACTCTTCCAATACCAAGCAGTTGCATTCTATCTGTAAAAGTTATTGTGAGACGAGCTATCTGATAGAGAATGAAAAAGAGCTCCAACCGGAATGGTTCGAAGGTAAAGAACTTTGCGGTATCTCTGCGGGTGCCTCTACACCAGACTGGATCGTACAGAATGTGATCAATGAGATCCAAGAGATAAAAAAATAGAGTTGAAAGCATGAATACTTTAACACTGAAACCTATCAGAAAAATAGAGGGAGAGATCAATCTTCCAGGCTCTAAGAGCCTTTCTAACAGAGCATTGCTGCTTGCAGCACTTGCAGAAGGTACAACAGAGATAACAAATCTTCTTGACAGTGATGATACCAGACATATGTTGAATGCATTGAAGCAGCTTGGTATTGAGTACATACTCTCTGAAGATAGAACACGGTGTAAAGTTGTAGGAAATGCCGGACCTATAGGCAGTGAAAAAATGCAGGAACTGTTTTTAGGAAATGCCGGCACTGCAATGCGTCCGCTCTGTGCAGCATTGTGTTTGGGACAAGGTACCTATCTGCTTACAGGTGAACCTCGTATGAAAGAGAGACCCATAGGGCATTTGGTGGATGCTTTGAGAGAAGCGGGTGCAAAGATCACCTATAAAGAGAATAAAGGGTATCCGCCGCTTGAGATAGAAGCAAATGGTTTGAGAGGTGGTGAAGTAAAGATAGAAGGTAGCATTTCAAGTCAGTTCTTGACAGCACTACTGCTTGCTGCACCTATGTCGAAAGAAGATATGACTATAACCATCATAGGTGAACTGGTTTCCAAGCCTTACATAGATATTACATTGCATATTATGAAAACTTTTGGAGTGGAGGTTGTAAATAAAAATTATAAAACCTTCCATATCAAAGGGGGACAGACCTATAAAGCAGTGGATTCTTTTATGGTTGAGGGAGATGCCTCTTCCGCTTCCTATTTTCTGGCTGCAGCTGCTATAAAAGGCGGGACGGTTAAAGTGACAGGTATAGGTAAAAAGAGTATCCAAGGAGATATACAGTTTGTTGATGTACTTGAAAAGATGGGCGCAATTGTAGAGTGGGGTGATGATTTTGTTTCTGTGACAAGGGGTGAACTCCATGGTATCGATATGGATTTTAACCATATCCCTGATGCTGCGATGACCATTGCTACTACAGCTCTTTTTGCCAAAGGTAAAACAATACTGAGGAATATCTATAATTGGCGCGTGAAAGAGACAGACAGACTGTTTGCCATGGCAACAGAGCTTAGAAAAGTAGGTGCTGAAGTAGTGGAGGGAGAAGATTATCTGGAAATCACACCTCCGGAACAGCTTAAACATGCAGCTATAGATACCTATGATGACCACAGAATGGCAATGTGTTTCTCTCTTTTAGCGCTGGATCCTGTTTCTGTTACTATTAATGAACCTGAATGTACCGCTAAAACGTTTCCTACGTACTTTGAAGTGCTTGAAAGTATTTCTTCGTAAGTCTTTATTATCATTTTATTTTCTAATATCCGTCATCCTCGTGCATGACACGGGGATCCGAACTTGATATACAGTGTTACTTTAATATTTTTTGAAGTTTAAATTCCAGATCCCAGATCAGAGTCGGGAATAATGGAAATGTCAGTTTTTTGGCGGAATTGTTGTTGGGATTATATTCATATTGAATTGTAGATAGGGAAACAAATTCAGGATGATGTATGAATGTATGGTCTGATTTTTACATTTTCTTCCAAAATAATTTAAAAAAATAATTATGAAAACTTAAAAATAACTAATTTTATAAATCTTTTGATAAAGAATACTTAGTGTGAGCGTTGATTACTAGGCTTTGTTTAGTAAGCATTTTTATAAAAAAAAAGAGTATAATAACGCAAAATTAGGCACACATAAGGATAGGTATGAAGTTCGAAGATATCGAAATAGAAGAAGTAGATTTTGAGGCGATGCTCGAGGAATCGTTTAAAAAGTCAGAATCAAAAAGTGATTTAGTTACAGGTACTATTGTTAAGATAGATGAAAAAGAAGGTCAGGCGATCGTTGATATCGGTGGTGGCAGAGATGCAAACCTTTCTCTTGAAGAGATCAAAGATGAAGAAGGTAATATTACGTTTAAAGAGGGTGACACTATTGATGTAGTCACTATGGGCAGAGGCCGTATATCTCACACAGCAGCACTCAGCAGAGCGGCACTTAACGAATTTATTGCTGAGTATGACGAAGATCAAGAGTACATCATTGAAGGTATAGTTACTAAGAAAAACAAAGGTGGCTATGTTGTTGAGGTAGATGTTTTAGAATTCTTTATGCCACGTACACTCTCTTATCTCTCTTCAAAAGTAGACCCTATAGGGAAAAAAGTTAAAGCAGTTATCGTTAAAGTAGATAAAGAGAAAGGTTCTGTAGTTGTTTCAAGAAAAGAACTTATTGAACGTGATAAAGCGAAAACAGATGAGATCGTTGCTAGACTTCTTGAAAATAAAGAGCCTGTGATTGGTACGATCAAGAAGATCACTTCTTACGGTATGTTTGTAGATGTTGGCGGTATGGATGGTCTTGTTCATTACTCACAGATCTCTCATAAAGGGCCTGTAAACCCTTCAAAATATTTCCAAGAGGGTGATGAAGTAAATGTTATCGCTTTAGATTATGATAAAAAGAAAAGACATCTTTCTCTCTCTATCAAAGATGCAAATCCTGATCCTTGGGCTGATATCGATGCGATCATCGGTGTAGGAGATACAGTAACAGCAACAGTAAGTAATATAGAACCTTATGGTGTATTTGTGGATCTTGGTGAAGATCTTGAAGCCTTCCTTCATGTGTCTGAAATCTCTTGGGACAAAAATGTGAAACATCCAAAAGATTACCTCGAAAACAATGAAGAGATCAATGTTGAAGTGATCGAGATCGATAAAGAGGGTAGAAGACTTAGAGTAAGTCTTAAAAACCTTCTTCCTAAACCAATGGATGCATTTACAGCTGAAAACAGAGTAGGTGATGTTGTAACCGGTACAGTAACATCTATCACTGATTTCGGTGCATTTGTAAGAGTAGGTTCTGTAGAAGGTCTTCTTCATAACCAAGAGATCTCTTGGGATAAATCAAAAAATGCAAAATCTGAACTCAAAGTAGGTGATGAAGTTGAAGTGAAGATCATCAAGATCGATAGAGATGCAGGAAAAATCTCATTGAGTAAAAAAGCACTTGAAGATTCACCTGTAAAAGCATTTGCTCAAACGCATAAAAATGGTTCTATCGTAACCGGTACAGTAAAAGACAAAAAAGACTTTGGTGTATTCATTGCACTTGAAGACAATGTGGATGCACTTATCAGAACAGAAGATCTTCACCCGCTTAAATTTGATGAGATCGAAAAAGGTCAAGAGATCAAAGGTGTGATCAGCTTTATCGATGCCAACAGCGACAGAATCAGAGTTTCTGTAAAAAGACTTGAGCGTCAAGAAGAGAGAGAAGCGATGGAGCAACTTAACTTGGACCAAGATGATAGCATGACTTTAGGTGATGCATTTGGCGATAAATTTAAAAAATAAAGGCTATTGATGTCAAAAAAGACGATTGTTGTTTGTGATCATATACACCAAAGTGGATTGGACATCCTTGCAAATGATAGTGAAATAGAACTTATAAATGCAGCAGATGAGCCTAAAGATAAGCTCATTGCTGAGATTATTCCTTTAGCAGATGTGGCTATTACCCGTTCTTCTACGGATGTAGATGATGCGTTTTTGGCTGCGGCTAAAAAAATCACAGCTGTTGTACGTGCAGGTGTGGGTGTAGATAATGTAGATATCCCTGGTTCGAGTAAGCAGGGGATTGTTATCATGAATGTTCCTACTGCTAACACTATTGCAGCAGTAGAACTTACCATGACACATATGCTTTCCTGTGCAAGAACATTTCCTTATGCACACAATAACCTCAAGCTTGACCGTGTATGGAGAAGACAAGACTGGTATGGAACTGAACTTAAAGATAAAAAGCTTGGTATTATCGGTTTTGGTAACATTGGTTCAAGAGTAGGAAAAAGAGCAAAAGCTTTTGAAATGGATGTACTTGCTTATGATCCATACATTGATCCAAGTAAGGCAACCGATCTTGATATAGCTTACACAAAAAACTTTGAAGATATCTTGGCATGTGATATTATCACTATCCATACTCCAAAAACTGAAGAGACTATCGGTATGATAGGGGCTGAAGAGATTGCTAAGATGAAAGATGGTGTCATACTCATTAACTGTGCCAGAGGTGGTTTGTATGATGAAGATGCACTTCTTGAAGGTTTGAAGTCAGGGAAGATAGCAATGGCAGGTATCGATGTATTTAACAAAGAACCGGCTACAGATCATCCTCTGCTTGATCTTGATAATGTAACAGTGACACCACATCTTGGTGCCAATACAAAAGAGTCACAACGTAATATTGCGATTCAAGCAGCAGAAAATGCAATAGCAGCAGCAAAAGGTATTGCATATCCTAATGCGCTTAATTTACCTATTAAAGAGAATGAATTACCTGATTTTGTAAGACCATACCTTGAACTTATTCAAAAGATGGGACACTTATCTGCGCAGATCACAAGAAGTGCCGTAAAGTCTATCAAAGTAACTGCAAAAGGACCTGTGGCTGACTATATTGAGTCTATGCTGACATTTGCCACTGTGGGAGTACTTACAGAGTCTTTGGCAGATCAAGTGAATTATGTGAATGCTGAGTTTGTTGCCGAAGAACGTGGTATAGAACTTAACAAAGAAGTAAAACCAAATATAAGTGGTTTTACGAATAAAGTGGCTATAAAACTCACTACTGCAGAGAGTACGATCAGAATAGCAGGTACAGTATTTGATGATACCGTTCAACGTATTATCGAAATAGATGACTATATTCTGGATGTTGAACCAAAAGGAACTATGATCTTCTTTAGAAACACAGACACACCGGGTGTGATAGGTGATGTAGGCAAGATCATGGCAGAAAATGATCTTAATATCTCTGACTTTAGATTAGGAAGGGACAGTAAACAGCAAGCCTTGGCGGTCGTACGTGTAGACGGACAGATCTTTAAAAAAGTGCTTGATGAACTCTCATCACTGGAAGCATGCATTAGCGTAGCTCACGCAACACTTTAAGTTAACTTCTTTTCGTGGGTACGCTTACCCGCGATACAGTTCACTATTTTAAATATTCAAAAAATTGATACAAACATTAATTTTTAATCATTAAATTAAATTCAATTAGATATAATCGCGAGTATATTGCTATAGCGCCATGTTATGCTATATCTTTCGCTATAATAAATATTTATATCAGGAGTTTACGATCATGTTTATCAAAAGAATCCTTCTTTTAGTGCTCATATCATTGCCGCTTGTTGCAAATGTAAAGCATTTAAGTCTTCATCATGCTATTGAAATATTAAAAAAAGACAACTTAGAACTTAAAATATCCCGTTTTAATGAGCAGATGAAAAAGTATGAAGCAAAAGTTGCAAAAGGGTTGAACTACGGTAAGCTCGATGTAACGGTCATGGGTATGCGTTCCAATGATGCGGGGAATGTATTTGGATTTAAGTTGCAAAGCAGGGAAGCAACTTTTGGTGATTTTGGTTTTTCCGAATTTGATGGAACAAATCCAAATATATTAAATGTACAACCTACAGACTTAAATTATCCAGAAGCAAGAAATCATTTTCAAACAAAGTTCTCTTATATGCTTCCACTCTATACCGGAGGGAAATTGACTGAGTATGGACATATTACAGAATCTTTATATCGTATGAGCCAGTTTGATACAGAAAAACTTCTTAATGAAAAGATCTTTCAAACGAAGAAAGCATTTTATGATATCTCATTGGTGGAAAACTATATTACCAATCTTTCAAAAATTATTCATAATATCAATAAGCTGGAATCGATCGTTAGAAATATGAAGAAAGAGGGATATGCAAAAGATATTGATCTTCTTGAGGTACAGGCCCGTAAAGCTGAAGCGCAAAGTATGTACAATCAGGCAAAACTGAACAAAGATCTTGCATATCAATTTCTTTCTTTTCTACTCAATACAGACGTAGTTTCTATTAAACATATGCATGATATGGCACCTATGCCTCATATTAGCAAGCAAGAGCTTGAAGCGAATAATATTGACATACAAAAAGCACAATTGGGGTTACAGATTACAAAGATGGCAGTCAATGCTGAAAAAGCAAATTTTCTTCCGGAAGTAGGAGCATTTGCTGAGTATGGCAGTGCTGATGACAACTTGTGGAATGAATTTCTTGAAAAAGATTCTTATACCGTTGGAGTACAAGTAAAGTGGAATATCTTCAATGGTGGAGTTGATGCTGCGAATCTGGAAAAAGCAAAAGTCAATTATATGCTGGTACAGGATCAAGTTAAATTGGCTAAAAAAGGGATAGCGTTAAAAGCAAAAAAACTTAAAACTGAAGTGTTAAGTGCAAATGCAGATATCCAAAGTTATAAAAAACAGTTAAGGTTTGCACGAAAAGTGTATGAGAATTATCGTGCACGATATAAAGAAGGAATGGTTTCTATCTCCGATGTACTTATAAAACAGTCAAAAGAGCTTGAAATGTTGTTGAAACTTTTAACGGCAAAGAATAAACGCAATACAAAAATATTTGAACTTGACAGTATTTTAAACAGAGGAGAAAAAGTATGAAGAAAATTATAATATTAATGGCAGTGGCATTCCTGACAACAGTAAGTGCGATAGAAATAAACTTAAGCGGTTCTGTCGTTTCAGATAACCAAAAGATGATGACAAGCCGTTATATGGGATTTGTAAAAAATATGGCGGTAAGTGAAGGTGATATTGTTAAAAAAGGGCAGTTGCTTTATGAGATCGACTCTAAAGAGATAGAATCGGCAGAAAGACAGGTTGATCTTGCCATTTCTCAAGCAAGACTTGCCCTGCAAATGAATAAAAATCAGCTCAATAATGTTCTTGTAAATCTTGCAAGACATAAAAGGCTCTATGCGAAAAAAATGGTTTCAAAATATGAATTGGAAAATCTTCAACTTGCTGCAAAAAATTTAAAAGATATGGTTGAAATTGCCCAAAAACAAGTCAATCAGGCATTAGCAAAGAAAGAAGAGGTATTGAACCAATATAACTATCTTAGGATAGAGGCACCCAATGATGGTGTGATCGTAGCTAAAAAAGTCAATGAGGGTGAAATGGCTATCCCTGGTATGCCGGCAGTTATTCTTACGGATCTAAGTAAATTGAAGATTGTTGCAGAGATCTCTGAAACACAACTCAAATATATTAATTTGGGTAAAAAAGTAGATGTTGAGATACCATCTATGGGTTTTGTCACTACAGGCACGATCACCTCTATAATTCCTAGTTCAAACCCAATGACACATAAGTTTAAAATTAAAATAAAATTTGACCTTCAAGGTCGTTCTGTTTATCCTGGTATGTATGCCAAAATCTTGATTAGGTCATAATGATGGAAGAAAAAAAAGAGTATCAAGTAACGGATTATGCAGGTAAATTAGCAAAAGGTTTTTTACGAAATCCTCTTACGGCAGTGTTAGGTGCTTTTTTGCTCATTATGGGCTATCTTGCACTTAATGTCATGCCCAGAGAAGAAGATCCTCAGATCGCTATCTCAGGGGGAGCAGTCATAGTAGCCATGCCGGGAGCATCTCCCAGAGAGATAGAAAACATCATTGTAAATCCTCTGGAAAGAAAGCTTCGTGAGGTGAAGGGGATAGAACATGTTTATGGTATGGCCATGGACAATGTGGGGATCGTGAACGTTATGTATTATATTGGTGAAGATAGAGAAGATTCAAATTTGAAACTCTATGACAAGGTCATGCAGAACATGGATAAAATGCCAAAAGGAGTGATGCAGCCTCTGATCAAACCATTTGATATTGATATTGATATCCCTATCATTACAGTGGCATTCTATCCAAAAAATGGAAGCAAAGTGGATGATATTGCACTTTTTGAAATGGTACGTAAAGTACAACAAGAACTCAACGCAGTTGATAATGTAGCGAAAACAACACTTCAAGGGGCAAGAAAAGCACAGTACAATATTGAAGTAGATATGGGTAAACTTTCAGCCTATCATCTCTCTTTAGGGCAAATTATGCAGTCCGTACAGTCCGTAGCAGTGGATGTACCGGATGTCAAAGGAAGAACCAGAGACAATAAACTGGTTATTTTTGGTATAAAAAATGCCATAGAGAGTGTAGATGATGTAGGCAGTGTTATTGTTGCCCAATATATGGGGTCACCGATCTATCTGAGAGATGTTGCCTCTGTGACAGAAGGTGTGGATATTCAAAACTTTCAAACAGCAAAAATTCGTTTCAAGGAAGATGAAAACAGCACAAAGCTAAGTAAAGAAAAGAGTCAGATCACACTTACAGTAGCGAAACTTGCAGGAACGAATGCCGTATTCGTAGCGGAAGATGTTCTGGAAGTTCTCAAAGAACATGAGAAAGAGTTTGCAGATGCAGGTGTCGGTTATCTGATCACACGTAACTATGGAGAGAGAGCGAATGAAGCGGTCAATGAGTTGATGCAACACTTGGTGATCACTATTATAATCATTGCCCTTATGCTTGTATTTGCTTTAGGGTGGAAAGAGTCTCTTATCGTTACTTTTACTGTACCTGCTATTTTGGCCATTACACTGTTTATTGCTTATCTTTCCGGACAGACGATCAATAGGATCACACTTTTTGCTTTCCTTCTCTCTTTGGGGTTACTCGTGGATGCAGCTATCATTGTGATCGAAAATATTCACAGGCATCTGCATAGTCACGGCATTGAAGATAAAGAGATGGATGAACTGCTTGTAGAAGCAACTGATGAGATCGGTGCACCGACCAATATCGCAACACTTGCGATCATCTTGACCATGGTACCTATGGCATTTGTCGGAGGGATGATGGGGTCATTCATGAAACCGATTCCATATAATGTACCTGTTGCATTGATCGCTTCTCTCTTTGTAGCGTATATCTTTACACCATATTTAAGCTTGAAACTGTTAAAAAAACCTGAACATGGACATCATCAAAAGGAGGCTAAATAATGAAAGGCTTACAACAATTCGTATATGGCATCCTTAGCAGTAAAAAGAAAAAAACATTAGTGATCGTTCTGACAGCTGTAGCATTTTTTGCTTCATTGTTGATGTTCCCTTCCAAACTGGTACTTGCAAAAATGCTTCCGGGGAAAAGTGATAATACTTTTTCTGTTTATGTAGATACACCTACAGGCAGTTCAGTGGAACAGACGAATATGGTGAGTCAGTGTATCATTGACATTTTAAAAGAGGAAAAAGAGGTGATGAACCTAGAACTCTTTTTAGGACAGGGGATTCCTCTTGATTACGCCGGACTTGTAAAAGGTGCCAGTATGAAAAGGACAGAGAATGTCGCAGAGATCTCTGTGAATCTTACCGATAAACACAGCAGAAATGAGCCTTCGTTCCTGATGGTACAGAGACTCAGACCTGTTGTAAAGCAGAAGTGTCTGCCTATCGTTAAAGGAACGAACATTAAGTTCATAGAACAACCTGCCGGTCCTCCGACACTTGCCTCAATCGTACTTGAAGTGCATGGTGATAACCTGGATAAAGTACGTGATATCTCTATGAAAGCAGCCCAAATTCTAGAAAAAACAGAAGGGCTTGTTGATGTGGATGTCATGGCAGATGAAATATTTGATAAATATGAACTTGTACCTGATAAAGAGAAGATCGCAAGAAGCGGATTAAGTGTGAAACAGGTCAATAACATTCTCTATCTTGCTTTTGAGGGTATGGTGATAGCACATAAAAATTCAAAGAATGTCCCGGATCAGATCCCCATGTTCCTTGTCCTTGAAAAAGAGAGTAAAAGTCTTGCATCTTCAAACGAAGATGCACTGAGAAGCAAACTTTCATCATTGAATTTGATGAATCTGAAAGGAATGATGGTCCCACTGAGCGAAGTAGTCATGCTGCGTAAAGTAAAGTCAAATCCTATGATCATGCATAAAGACCTTTCCCGTATGGTCAATGTCATTGCAGAGACGGATATGGTCTCTCAGGTCTATCCTTTACTTGAGGCAAGAGATGTGATGATAGAAACATTTTCCAAGGACTATGATATTGAGAAGGCAGGATTTACAACGTACATGTTCGATCTTTATTTGACGGATAAAAAAACAGGAGAGAAATTCCTGCTTCGTTGGGATGGTGAGATGAAAGTAACCCTGGATACATTCAGAGATCTGGGTGGAGCATTTATATCGGCATTGGTATTGATCTTCCTGCTTTTGGTGATCTACTATAAAAGTTTTGCCATCAGCGGTATCATCCTTCTTGGTTCATTCCTCTCTTTGATCGGGGTGATCGTAGGACACTGGGCAGCGAACCTTTTCACAAATGAGACCTTCTTCCTGACGGCGACGTCATTGATCGGGTTTATTGCATTAATGGGGATCAGTTCGAGAAATTCACTTCTTTTGATCGATTTTGCCAAGTCATTGATGGAGTGTCAGGGTATGGAGAAAAAAGAGGCGATCGCAGTGGCTACAGCAACAAGAGCAAAACCGATCGCACTAACGGCAGTAGCGATCATACTCGGGTCTGCACTGCTTGCAAGCGACCCTGTCTTTGGCGGGCTGGGAGTAGCACTTATCTCAGGAACTGTTGCCGCGGTATTTGTATCGTTGCTTTTTGTTCCTGTACTCATGCATAATGCAAAAGCAATGGACTTTGATGTTGCTGATCATTGTGATATGGATAATATCTCTATTACAAAATAATCTCTCTATTTCTTTTGGGTACTCCTACCATGGGGTACCTTTTAACCAAGCATTTGCTATAATCATTCAATTAATTTTCAAGGACTAACTATGGCTACAATCGGAATGGGCGACATCAAAAAAGGTGCAAGACTCGAAATCACAGGAAACCCTTATAAGGTAACAGAATTCCAACATGTGAAACCGGGTAAAGGTGCAGCATTTGTACGTATGAAGGTTAAAAATCTTCAAACAGGAAAAGTGATCGAAAAAACAGTGCATGCAGGTGATAAATTCGATGTACCTGAATTAGAGCAGAAAACCATGCAGTTTCTTTATGATGACGGAGAGATGCTTCAATTCATGGATACAACTACATTTGATCAAATTGGGCTTACACATGAGCAAGTAGGTAAAGAGACATTTGATTTCATGATCGATGGTATGGAAGCAGAAGTACTTTTCCACAATGGACAAGCGATCTCTGTTGAGATCCCGCAAACAGTTGTACTTAAGATCGTAGAGACTCCACCTAACTTCAAAGGTGACTCACAAGGTGGTAAAAAACCTGCAACACTTGAGAGTGGTGCAGTGGTACAAGTCCCGTTCCATATTCTTGAAGGTGAGATGATCAAAGTCGATACTGTTGAGGGTAAATACTTGGAGAAAGCAAAGTAGTTTTTTCTGCTTGAAAAAAAGGAAACAAGGGAATTTGAAATATGATGCAAATTCCCTTGACAGGTGGGTCAAAATCTATAAAATTTCTTAGCACTTAGCACTTAGCACTTAGCACTTAGCACTTAGCACTTAACTATTTAAATATTTTTTCACAATCTTTTACAATCGCACCAGGTGCTGTAGCAATCGTCATGAATTCTGACATTTGCAGCAGAGGATACATCACTGAGATATAATATTTCGGATCCATGATCTTTGCTTTTCCATCTTCTATAAGAACCGGATAGGGAAGTAGTGCTGCATTGTTCGTACCGATCCTTCCTGTAAATTTACTGGTTCTTTTTTCTAATTTTACACCTATAAGTGCTGAGCCGTTCTCTAACTTTTGTATAAAGAGGACTTTTTTGTTATTTTTGATCTTCTCTAAAAGATCGTTTCCTGAGGCTACAACGGTCATATCCTGATACTGGGGCATACCATGCATAAACTGGTATTTTGGCAGAAGTTGGAACTTTAGCTTGTCTTTGGAGTTCAAAAGATCTTTGAAATGGGTAGTGATCTTTGCCAGTGTATCTTTTGATATTTTGTCATCATATTCCTCTTGCATGAATGCTTTAGCCAAATAGACCGGGTTGGTAATACTGATGTGGTTGTCTTTTTTATTGACCAGAAGTCGCAGAGAAGCCATAAAGCCTCTGTTAGGTTTACTTGCCATTTTCACTAATGTCTCATCTGTAAAGACTATAGAGATAAGATCCCCTTTTTTATTCACAGGTGTTACGGAAATGATCTCAAAACCGGCTTCTTTCAATTTTAATTTTGCACTCTTTACATTCATGAATTTGCCTCTTAGGTAAGCAGAGGTCTTTCCATTTGTCACTTTACCGATATTTGTACTTGTGTTTTGTGGTTTGGCTTTCTTTTTATGCTGATTGCTTGGTACATAGTCAGGTGGTACACGTTTTGAAAATTTGATGGATCTTGTATTTCCATCCATTCCACCACTGGTGGTTTTTATCTTGATGACTGAAGGTACTTTTGGTGGTTTTGGAATAGTGATAGTGATAGTTTCTCCACCATTCTCTATGATTTGAGTTTTAGCTTTCGTCTCAACTTCAGGAATTTTAACTTTGATGACTTCTTCTTTTTTGGCAGGAGTAGGCACCACCTCTATTTTTACTTCAGGCTTAACCCCGCCCATCTCATTCTTGGGAGCAGCAGTAAAAAGCAAAGGATTGACATTCGCAGTAGCCTTCATACCAAGTGCGGTTAAGATCTCTGGGATCTCTTTGTCAAGCTTCTCAACAAGTCCTACTCTTTTTTTGTCCGTGATGCCAAGTGTATCTGTCCAGTTGTGTAGTCTATACATACCTACAACAATTCTGTTTGTTCCTTTTGGGATAAACATATACATGGTGCAAGGAGCAAAGAGTCCGGCATCAGGTCGTGCACCTTTGTTGTCGAACATATTGTAAGAGAACTCCAGATGACATAAAGAGTATGTCCAGAAAGCATCGTAGTCTTTCAGTATCTCCTCTGCATCATCTGTAGATTCCATGAAGTTATGGTATCCCGCGATAAGATAATGTTTATCTATAAAGGCAAGCTCAAACTTGTTCTGGAACTCATCTAGAAAATCTTCCATATCATCAGGTGCTTCAAACTCATATTCAAAATTGATCATGGTTTTTTCAGGAAGTTTGTTTATAGGTATATAGGTTTTTTTACCTCCAAGCTCTTTGGCTATCATTTCATCAAGTGATTTAAATGTTGCAGTAAATTTTTCTCTAACCTCTTTATTGGTAATGCCGAGAATATCAAGCATTACTTTAGGCATAAGGTGACCCACCTGTGTTACATCCTCATCAAGCTTTTTTGCTATAAGCATATTAAATGGAGCAAATCCAGCCATACGAGGATCTATATTGAGTAGAGGAAGTATCACTTTATCATTGACAACAGGCATAAAACTGAGTATATCCAGTACAGTTGAACCATACTTTTTCTTATACTGGTCATTGACTCTTTTATGCGGATCAGTGAGGTTAAACCTGATAGTTTTTAATTTCTCTTCAACTAAAGTATTATATTTTTCTTGTACGTCACCATTGAGTGTAAAAAAAACAGCTAGAGAATTATTATCCGGAGTGTTTGTACTATTTGTTGATTGTGGAGCAGTTGCCAGAAGTAATGAAGGTATAAAAAGCATTAGACTTAAAAGAATCACTTTTTTTAACTTGTTCATATGCATCCTTTGAAGATATATCATATTTGCCTGTGTTAGGTTAATATATTAGGATAGCATAAGGTTTATATATATAATAAATTAAAATTATAATTTATTATCAATAGAAATGAAAAGCTACCAAAAGTGACGGGCAGCTTTTCTGAAGTTGAAGTCAGAAATTATTTTTTTGCAGCTTCTTTAAGTTTAAGGTATTCTGCATATTCTTCAGCTGAAATTGTTTTCTCTCCTACATTGTCGGAAACATCTTTTACTGAGTCTCTTGTATTATTTGATACTGTTTTTGTTGCATCATTGATATCTTTGGATACAGAAACAGCAGAATCTTTCATCTCCTTTGAAGCAATCGTTGTGCTGTCTTTAAGATCTTTTGTTGTATTTGTGATAGAATCTTTTGTATCTTCAGCAACTTCAACGGTAGCATCTCTAGTATCTTTACTGGTTGAGACTTCAGCTGTTTTAAGGTCATCTGAAACTTTAACTGCAGAGTCTTTTGCATCTGCACTGACATTGGTTACTGTTCTTTCTGCACTTTTACTTGTTTCAACAGCACCGTCTTTCATAGACGCTACACTGTCTTTGGCATCTTTACTCATACTGATAGCTGCTTCTTTCATATCTTTGAACATATCTCCGAAACTGAAATCTGCTTGAGCAGTTGTTATGAGTGCAGCAGCAATACATGATATAACGGTTTTTTTCATCTTTCTATCCTTTTACTTTTTTAAGATAATCCAATCTTAGCACCATGTATTTGAAATAAAACTTAAACAGTATAAAAAAAAGTAATTAAACTTCATGATGATTATCAATGCAACTGCTTTATTAAAGTTAATCTGTTACAATGCCGGTATCATTAATTTTAAGGAACATATCATGAAAGAATTACTTGTCGGATTAATATTTGTGATAACATTTGCTTCGGCAGAAGGATATACACAAAGTGACAGGATACTTGATATGCAAAAAATGGCACAGGCCATGCAGGATATACAGTCAGGATTTTTTTACAACAATGCAGATATCGTACAGGCAGGAGTTAAAGATCTTAGAGAGACGATCATCAAAGTACGTCCTATAGATTCAGAAGTAAACAATAAAGATATTTATGAAAAATGGCTCAATAATGATCTGAAAATGACCACTAAAATACAAAAGAAGATACGCAAAAAAGCTGAAGTGCTGGAAGAACGTTTTAAAGACGGTGATGCAGTACAGGCACTGCAGGTCTACAGCAAGATAGCAGGGCAATGTATGAAATGTCATGTACGTTTGAGAAAGTGGTAAACTGTAGATCTATGAAAAAATTATTAACTGTAACTTTTTTACTCATATCATCACTTGCTGCAAGTGATATTACTTTAACGGGTACGGTTGTCTCTGACGGTCAGAAGATGATCGGTAGCCGCTATATGGGATATGTAAAAAAAGTATTTGTCAAACTTGGTGATAAAGTGGAACGTGAAGATGACCTTTATGAGATAGAGTCTGCTGAGTTTGATATGATGAAATCACAAGCAGATCTCATGTTGGAGCAGTCAAAGATCGTTGTAGAGTTTTGGCGTAAGCGATTACAAAATATCAACAAACGTAAAGATAGATTTAAAAATAAAAAAAATATTCCTCTAATGGATATAGATGACTTGGAAGCACAGGCTGAAAATGTCAGCGCAATGCTGGATTCTGCTCAAGTCTTGGTAGAGCAAGCTTCTATTAAAGCCAAACAGATGGCAACGATATTTAACTATCTTAAGATGAAAGCACCTTCAGCAGGGGTTGTAGTACAAAAAAATATTAAAGTAGGTGACATGGTGATGCCTGGTATGCTTACTATTATGTTAGTTGATACGGAGAGTTTGGAGATAGATGTTTCTCTCTCTGAAGGCATCATAGGTAAAGTAAGAGAGGGGCAAGGACTTGCCGTGGAAATACCTTCTGTAAATTATAAAACCATAGGACGTATCAAAGCGATCATCCCCGATGCAAACCCTATGACACATAAGATCAAGATGCGTATATCATTTGATAGGGGAGAGGCAAATATCTTTCCTGGTATGTATGCAAAAGTAGTTATTAAGAGTGATAACTAAAAGATATTTTCTGTTTATATAGATTTATGTTTTATAAAATGGTACACTATTATTAATTAGATTTTAGGAGTACTTGTATGGAGAATATTTACGATTTAATTATCATTGGTGGAGGGCCTGGGGGTATTGGTTCTGCAGTAGAAGCAAAAATACTTGGTCTGGAAAAAGTATTGATGATAGAAAAAACAGACAACCACTCTCATACTATTCGAAAATTTTATAAAGATCAAAAACGTGTCGATAAGGACTGGCAGGGTCAAGAAGTAGAGCTTGAGGGAAATGTTGCCTTTGTAGATGGTACCAAAGAGAGTACCTTGGACTACTTTGATAAGCTTTTAGATGATGAAATGATAGATGCACGGTTTAACTGCGCAGTCGAGAAAGTAGAAAAAAAGGGTGATATATTTTTTGTAACATCAGGATGTGGTGTAGATAAAGCTAAAAATATCATTGTCTCCATAGGCCGTATGGGTAAGCCAAACAAACCTTCTTATAAGATCCCCCTTTCACTTAAAACCCAGGTTAATTTTAATTTAGATAAATGCAGCAATGGTGAAAAGATCCTTGTTGTAGGTGGCGGTGACAGTGCGGTTGAGTATGCATGCGAGTTAAGTGAGACTAATGAAGTGACATTGAATTACCGTAGAGATACTCTGACCAGACCAAACCCTACCAACCAAGAGATGATCATCAAGTATAGTGAAGATGAAGCCGTGACTTTAAAATTGGGTGTAGATATAGAGAGTTTGGAGAGTGAACACGGACAAATCAAAGTCAACTTTTCCGATGGTGCTGAACTGTTCGATAGGATCATTTATGCAATTGGCGGGACAACACCGAAAGACTTTCTGAAGAGTTGCGGTATTACCCTGGATGATGCAGGTGAGCCTATCTTTGATGAGAATTATGAGAGTGAGGTCAAAGGGCTTTATATTGCTGGAGATATCGCCTTCAAAAGTGGTGGAAGTATTGCGATCGCACTGAATCACGGGTATCGTATCGTAACACATATACTAAAAAATAAAGCATAGGAGAACAAAATGGCAAGTGTACTTTTACCTTTAGCAAGCGGATTTGAAGAACTTGAAGCAGTAGCACTTATAGATGTGATGCGTCGTGGTGGTATAGAAGTGTGTGTAGTGTATCTTGAAGATGAGCTTCATGGTAGATTGGTCACCGGAGCCAATGGTATTACGGTCGAAGCAGATATGTCTATCAAAACAATTATCGCTGATGACTTTGATATGATTGTACTCCCCGGTGGTTGGGGTGGAACTCATGCATTGGCTGAAAATGCACGTGTGATAGAACTTATCAAAGAGTTTAAAGCCAACAAAGTAGTGGGAGCTATGTGTGCTGCCCCGTTTGTACTGAAAAAAGCAGGTGTATTGGGTGAGAACTATACCTGTTACCCTGGTGCAAAAGAGGAAATAGACCATCCAGGCTATAGAGATGATCTCAAAGTGGTTGAAGATGGTAATGTACTCACTTCACAAGGTCCGGGAACCGCTGTATGTTTTGGTTTGGCTATCCTAAAAAGACTTGTGGGTGAAGAGAGTATGCAATCTGTGAAGGATGGAATGTTATTGGATTATTGTTAATTCGTTGTGGAAGTTGGTTTTAGGAGGTCGGCTTTAGCCGACTAATATCCAATTTAATTGCACAGCTAATACACACATTTTTTTTATACTGTTCATACCTTCTCAAAAAGGAGATGCTATGAACACTCGTTTCAGACATTTTGGTGAACTTTACTCTTACCTTGAGGAACAACCTCCTAAAGAGGATTTTTTACACCATCGTATAGCAGATGGATGGAGAACATTTTCTAAAGCAGAGTTCCTTTTTACTATTCGTTATCTTACTTTGGCCGTCTATGAAAATGGATGGAGAGGTAAACAGATAGCTATTGTAGTATCCCCTTCTCCTTACTGGGTGATGCTTGACTATGCGTTAATGCTCTGTGGTGCTGTATCTGTACCGCTTTTTACAAATATCTCTTCAAAAAACCTTCTTTTTGAGTTTTTGGATGCTTCCATACATACTGCCTTTATAGAATCCAAAGAACAAGAAAATATCATACACAGAGCTGATAAAAGTATAGAGCTTATCTACCTGGGTGAGCACAAAAGTGGCTATAGGACTTTTGGAGAACTGGTAGAAAAAGGTAAAGAGATCGATAAGGAAAATCCACAGCTTTTTGATGAACTGCTTTATCATATAAAAGCAAATGATCTGGCTACCATTGTCTATACTTCCGGAACTTCCGGAATCCCTAAGGGAGTAGAACTTACCCATGAAAATCTCATTTCCCAGATCCATGCAACCTCTTTAAATTATCAGTTTGACAGAGAAAAAGATGTTGCATTCAGTTTCTTGCCTCTTGCACACATTTTTGAACGTATGGTGATGCACTTTTATCTCTCAAAAGAGTTGAGTATTTACTTTGCTGATGATGTGAAGAATGTAGGGATATTACTCAAAGAGGTCAATCCTACAGTCATGACCGTAGTGCCAAGGCTACTGGAGAAAGTCTTTTTTAAGATGAAACTCAAAGCAATGGAGGGTAACCTTATCAAGAAAGCACTTGTCTCACTTGCCTTTTACCGCGCAACTACAAAAGACCCTTATGTCAAAGCTTCGTTGCTTGATAAAATCCTGGATAAACTTGTATACAAAAAACTTCGCTTGGCACTGGGGAGAAGAATGCGCATGATGATCAGCGGAGGGGCTGCACTTTCAGATATGTTGTATCGGTTCTATCTCAATATCGGCGCACCTGTTTATCAGGGGTATGGACTGACTGAGTCCAGTCCTGTGATCTCTGCCAATACACCTAAAGATAACAAAATAGGTACTTGCGGCAAAGCCTTTCCCGGTGTTGAGGTGAAAGTAAATGCTGATGGAGAGTTGCTTGCCAAAGGTGTAAATGTGATGCGCGGGTATCACCATAATGAAAAAGCAACAGCAGAAGCGATAGATGCTGATGGATGGTTGCATACAAGCGATCTGGCCAGTGTGGATGATGAAGGGTATATTACGATCACAGGAAGAAAACGGGAATTGTTTAAAACCTCTACAGGGGAGTTTGTCTTCTCTGCGTATATAGAGCAGAAACTTATGAGCAATGGATGGTTTGAACATGCCTTGCTCATAGGGGATGGAAAACCTTTTGTTACTGCTTTGCTTTTTGTTGAACCGGACTTTTTAGGACGTTTGGCAACGCAAATGAAAAATACACCCAGAAAGGCACTGGAGTCAGAGAAGTTTAAAATAATGACGGATAAATTCATCACCAAACTCAATAAAGAACTCGACCACTGGGAAAAAATACGACAATTCAGACTCATTGGTGATGTATTGAGTATAGAAGAGGGGGAGATCACTCCCTCTATGAAGTTGGCAAAGAAACAGTTGATGGAACGCTATCACAACGAGATCGAAGAGATGTATAGGGGTCATCTATGACAAGTATTAAAATATAGTATATGGAGGCACTGAATGCCGAGTCATAAAAAACAAAAAGAGCGGATAGCCATTGTTTCGGCACTTCGTACACCGATGGCAAAGGCTGGCGGGAAGTTTAAGTATCTTCAGGCAGACCAGTTAGGTGCGATACTTTTTCGAGAGTTGATGATGCGTGCTCCCATCTCTTATGAAGAGGTGGATGAAGTCATCATCGGGAATGTTGCACAACCCATACATGCTGCCAATATCGCAAGGGTCATCGCTTTGCGGGCAGGTTTCCCCGAAACGATACCGGCACTCACGGTACACCGTAACTGTGCGTCGGGTATGGAGTCCATTACTACAGCAGTTTCACGTATTTATGCAGGGGAGGGGAAAGTGTATGTCTGTGGGGGAGTGGAGTCGATGAGTAATATCCCTCTGGTCTATAGTGAAAAGATGACAGGCCTTTTTGAAAAACTTTCCCGTTCTAAAAATGCTATAGATAGTATACGTACACTTGTGGGTTTTAGACCCTCTTTTCTTAAACCTGTCATTGGCCTGATATCTGGATTGACTGACCCTGTCAGTGGTTTGCTTATGGGGTCTACTGCAGAAGTCCTGGCACAAGATTTCGGTATCAGCAGAGAAGCACAAGACAGGTTTTCTGTGCAGAGTCATCTGAAAGCGAAAAAAGCCAAAGAGAGTGGACGTTTTGCGCTTGAGAGTATGGCAGTAGTGTATGATGATTATGAAGGGAAATACCTGAACTTTGATGATGGCATACGAGAGGAGCAAAGTATAGAAAAACTCTCAAAACTCAAACCTTTTTTTGACAGGGAAAATGGAACAGTAACCGCTGGAAACTCTTCTCAGATCACTGACGCAGCTGCGGGTGTAGTGTTGATGAGTGAGAGTGAAGCAAAAAAACGGGGGTTGGAGCCTTTGGGATATTTGCGTGACTATGCCTATGAGGGACTTGACCCTAAGCGTATGGGATTAGGGCCTGTATTTGCCACATATAAACTTTTTATGCAAACTGGTTTAAGTATGGATGATATAGAGATAGTTGAGATCAATGAAGCCTTTGCAGCACAGGTTATTGCCTGTGAGAGAGCTTTTGCCTCCAAAGCCTTTGCCAAAGCACATTTTGGTGAAGGAAAAGCTGTAGGTGCCATAGATCCGAGCATACTGAATGTCAATGGCGGTGCTGTGGCATTAGGGCATCCTGTGGGCATGACGGGCACTCGACTGGTTTTAACAGTATTGCATGAACTTAGAGAGCGTGGGCAGCAACGAGGCCTGGCGACACTATGTGTAGGTGGTGGGCAAGGTGCTGCACTGTTACTGGAGGTAGAGTGATGAAATATTTTAATCTAACCATTGATGACCGGGGCATGGGTATATTGCTGTTTGATAAACCTGGCTCAAGAGTGAATGTACTTTGTTTTGAAGCATTGTATGAGCTCGAAACCTTGCTTGGTGAGTTAGCTACACATAAAGAGCTGAAAGTACTTTTCCTGGAAAGCAGTAAAGAACATATCTTCATCGCAGGGGCAGATATCAAAGAGATACAGGCCTTTAAAGATGAAACACAAACACGTCAGATGCTGGAGAGAGGTCAACAGATCTTTAATCAGTTTGAAGCGCTTCCTTTTGCAACGGTAGCTGTGATAGACGGTGCATGTTTGGGCGGTGGTTTAGAACTTGCAATGGCATGTGATTACCGCATCGCTACCAATGATGCAGATACGAGGTTGGGATTGGTAGAGGTGAGTTTAGGTATTATCCCCGGACTTGGCGGTACACAAAGACTTCCCCCCCTTAGTGGGCTTTACCAAAGCGATAGAACTTATTACTGCATCTAAGAGGCTCAAGGGTGATAAAGCACTGAAACTAGGTTTGGTGGATGCCTCTGTTCCCAGAGGATATTTAGGATTTAAAAAAGAGGAGTTTGTAGAAGAGATACTGGCAGGTACGCTTCAAGAGAGGATCGCTAAACAACGAAAAGGTATCAAATGGTATGAAATGTTGGCTCCAGTCAAAAAGCTCATTACCTGCTTAGCACGAAGAGAGATAGTGAAAAAAACGGGTGGACACTACCCCGCACCTTTAAAAGCACTTGATGTACTTGAAGAGACGCTAACTATGTCTGTAGAAGAGGGATCAAAAGTAGAGTTGGATGTCTTTGTGCCTTTGGCAACAAGTGAAGTATCTAAAAATCTTATCACATTGTTTTTTACCTCTGAAAAACTTAAAAAAGAAAATTTTTCAAAGGGGGAAGCAAAACCTATAGAGAATGTTGTAGTGGTGGGGGTAGGTACGATGGGAAGTGGTATTGCATGGGCATTGGCAGCAAAAGATATTCCTGTACGACTGAAAGCAAGAAAGATGAGCAGTATTGCTAAAGCGATGGCAAAGATGATGCAAAACTTTGAAGCCATCAAGAGAAGAGGACGTCTTAACAGTCGTGAGATCGGTTTAAAGATGGATGCTGTGACCCATACTACAGGTGTCGAAGGATTATCGACCATGGATATGGCTATTGAAGCAGTAAGTGAAGAGCGTGCCATCAAAGAAAAAGTGTTTGAAGAACTGGAAACATTCATGCCTAAAGATGCAATCATTGCCACAAATACTTCTTCATTGGCTATCACTGCCTTAACCAAAAAGAGTAAACATCCTGAACGTTTTGTGGGGATGCACTTTTTCAACCCTGTAGCAAAAATGCCGTTGGTAGAGGTCATTGCAGGAGAAAAAACCAGTGAAGACAGTATTGCCACTGTTGTGCAACTCGCTAAAAAATTAGGTAAAACACCTATCAAAGTAGGGGAGTGTGCAGGGTTCTTGGTGAACCGTATACTCTTACCGTATCTTAATGAATCAGCGAAGATGTTTGAAGAGGGTGAAAGCATCGAACGTATAGATAAGATACTTACTGATTTTGGTATGCCTATGGGACCTTTTACCCTTGCCGATGAGGTAGGCATAGATATTGGAGAGACGGTTTCATCCATTTTATATGAGGCATATGGTGAACGTATGATGCCGTCCCCTTTGCTTGAACAGATGTCCGCTAAAGCGTGGTTAGGTAAAAAAACAGGCAGTGGTTTCTACACTCACAAAGGGAAGAAAAGATCACCCAATAGGGAACTGGAAATGTTGAGAAGCAGCAGTATCGCATTGGAAAAAAATATCATACTTGACCGTGCCATGCTTATTATGGTCAACGAGGCGTCACGTTGTCTAGCGGAAGATGTGGTTGATACTGCGCAGTATTTAGATATGGCAATGGTCATGGGTACAGGCTTCCCTGCTTTTAGGGGAGGTTTGCTTCGTTATGCAGATACTTTAGGCATCAAAGAAGTTGTTGATAGGCTCAATGATTTGAATGAAACATTTGGTGAACGCTTTGCTCCGGCAAAACTGCTCGTAGAGATGGCACAAAAAGATCAAACATTTTATGGAGGTGTGTAATGGGGCTTTTAATATCATTCATCATAGTGGCTACGGCTTTAGCCTTTTTTGCTGCACCTTTGTGGGGTTGGTTTGTTGCATTGGCTGTTTTTTTATTGGGCTGTAGTGCCTCTGTGTGGTGGTGGATACCTCTCATAGCCTTGGCACTCCTTTTCCTAAATAAGAAAATACGCATGAAATGCATTACCCAACCACTCTTTACTATGCTTAAATCTAAAGGACTGCTTCCTAAGATTTCGAACACTGAAAGAACAGCTCTTCGTGCAGGAGATGTGTGGATGGAGGGAGAACTTTTTTCCGGGAATCCGGATTTTAAAAAGATATTTGCCTATCCCTATCCTGTTTTAACGCAGGAAGAACAAGCATTTATAGATAATGAAGTGAATGAAGTCTGCTCTATGACCAGTGACTGGAAAGTATTTGAAGAGCGTGACTTACCTGAAAATGTGTGGACATATCTCAAGAAAAATCACTTCTTTGGAATGATAATCCCTAAAGAAGATGGCGGGCTTGGTTTTTCTGCGTATGCACACTCTTGCGTCATCGAAAAATTGGCAACACATTCACAAGTGTTAGCCATTACAGTAATGGTGCCCAACTCTTTGGGACCTGCAGAACTGTTGTTGCATTATGGTACCCAAAAGCAGAAAAAATACTATCTTCCAAGACTTGCCGATGGTAGAGAAATACCATGTTTTGCTTTGACTGAGCCCGAAGCAGGAAGTGATGCAGCATCTATACAGTCTGAAGGTGTAGTTTTTAAAGACAAAGAGGGCAAAGTCAAGATTAAACTAAACTTTGAGAAACGTTACATTACCCTCTCGTCAATCGCTACTGTCATAGGGCTGGCATTTGTGCTTAAAGATCCTGAAAACATCTTGGGTCTAGGCGAAGAACCAGAGGCATTACTTGTGCCTTGGTTGATGCCAAAAATAAAGGTGTTGACCAGACACGACATCATGACCCGCTCAATGTACCTTTTGTTAATGCCCCACTCATCGGTAAAGATGTTGTTATCAGCATAGATGATGTTATCGGTGGAAAAGAGGGACTGGGACAAGGGTGGAAAATGCTTATGGAGTCTCTGGCAGTAGGTCGTGGTATTTCACTTCCTTCCACAAGTACAGGAGGAAGCAAGCTTGCTACTTATGTGGCTTCGACATATGCTGTGGTACGGTATCAGTTTGGGCTTAGCATCGCGAAGTTTGAGGGAATTGCTGAAGTGTTAGGGCGTTTGGGTGCGAGTACTTATATGCTTGATGCAGCCAAAACCTTTACACTCGGTGCTATTAACGCAGGCAGAAAACCAGCTGTTGCTAACGCCATTATGAAGTACCAGAGTACAGAGATGTTTAGACAAAATATCATGGATGCTATGGACATACAAGGTGGTGCTGCCATCTCAAGAGGACCACGAAATCTCTTGGCGAATGCCTATTTTGGTGCACCTGTTGCCATCACCGTGGAGGGTGCGAACATTATGACGCGGACACTCATCATGTTCGGACAGGGGATGATACGATGCCACCCATATGCCTATGATCAGATAGAAGCATTGGAACGTGGTGATGTTAAAGCATTTGATGAGCTACTATTCTCCCATATCAGACATGTAATACGCAATAAAGCACGAGCGTTTGTGATGGGACTGACAAGAGGGTATGCCCATTTGCCTACAAGTCAGGGTAAAGCACGACGCTATGAACAAAAACTTGCATGGGCATCTGCAAAGTTTGCCTTTTTGAGTGATGTTGCATTGGGGCTGCTTGGAACATCTTTAAAACGCAGAGAGTCCATCTCAGGAAGGTTCGGGGATGTGTTGGCACAGATGTATCTTATCACTGCAGTACTCAAACGTTATGAGGTGGAAGGAAATCAGGAGAGAGATGAACTCTTTTTGGAAGTGGCAATAGAAGATGCCTTCGGCAAGATAGATACTGCTTTCAAAGGCATACTTCAAAACTTAGCTACGGGTGCAATGGGCATACCATTCAAACTCTTGGGGCTTTGTACACGATGGAATCCTATGGGTAAAACGATAAAAGATGAAAGTCTGCATCGTATCGCTGTACTTTTGAGTGAAGATGACAGTGTGAGAGAGAGGGTATGTTCAAACATTTATATGGGTGAACGACCAACACAACTCTTAGAGGCTACCCATAAAATGCAAGCGGTGAAAGAACTTCTTGCGAAAGAGAAGAGAGAAGAGCCTTTAAATAGTGAAGAGAAGATGCAACTTGAAGATGCAAGAGTGTTACAACATGAGATCATCACCGTAGACTCTTTTGAACATGATGTTTATTTTCACAGACAGAAAAAAACAAAAACAAGTACAAAAGTAAAAAAGGTTAAGTGATGCGATTGGCATTAAGATTCAGTTCACTGCTCATAGGTTTGGTTCGTAAACTCTCGGGTGCGAACATCACCATCTCAGGAGAGAAAATACCTGATTCTCCTGTGCTTTTTGTTGCCAATCACTTTACACGCTTTGAAACCTTTGTCGTGCCTTACATGTTGTACAAAAAGTATGGCAGGGTTTCCAGATCTTTAGCCGATGACAGTGTGTTTGTTGGTGCACTAGGCAGGTTCATGCGTTGGGTTGGAACGATCTCGAACAAAAATAAAGCCCGTGACTGCATCATTGTAGAAGATCTGTTGAAAGGGAGTTCTGATTGGATCATTTATCCTGAAGGCTATATGGTGAAAAATAAGCGTATTACCTTTGATAATGGAGAATTTTGTACACACTCTCCAGAGTATGAAGGTCCCATTCATACAGGGGCAGCAGTGATGGCTCTCAAGGCAAGGATGTCACAACACAGAGCAAAACATCATGGTAAAGATGAACTGAAACGTTTTTGTTCGGCGATGGGAATAGATGCTACGGGCATAGATACGACATTAGAAATCAAAGTTGTTCCTGTTTCGATCACTTATTATCCTATACGCCCCGGGAAAAACCGTTTTTTAACCTGGATAGACAGCATTATGCATCAACGTAACACAAGACTGTTTGAAGAATTAGAGATAGAGGTAAATCTACTTATGGATGCACATATGAACATACGTTTTGGAAAACCCATACTCCTTGATAAGTATATGGAATCGTTTTTGGAAGATGAAACTGCACTCTATGATGCAAAAAAGATCAATACTTTTATAGACAAGCAACGTAAAGTGCTTACAAATACGATGATGCAGAGGGTCTATTCTCAAATGCAGATACATTTCGATCATATTTTTATCTTGAGTCTGGTGACGATGCCTACAGTGAAAGTCTGTCCCTCATACCTCAAAACACTCATCTATAAAAATGCCCGTTCACTGCGAACATTTGAAGACTATAATCTACATCGAGAGTTACAAAAAGAGCTTTTTAAAATGATACTTGATGAAGATTATGAACCTTTTGTTTCAGCGATAGAGATTGCAACGAAACAGCATATACTCTATCAGGACAGTGACGGTGACTATCTGTTTGACAGAAGTCTGCTTGAAAAAGAGTACCCTTTCCATAAGGTGAGGGTGAAAAATACTCTGCAAGTGATACTAAACGAGGTCAAATGGCAAGAGCCTATCGTGCAGATAGCTGAAGAGAACAGCCATTATAGTGAAGCGGAATTAAGGGAAGATAATTTTACCTATCTTCAAAAGAGTGAATGGACATATTATGAAGAGGAGTATCAACTGTATCATGGAAAAGCACCCGATAAAGAAGAGAAGGGTGCTCCTATCATACTTTATGATGATAAAAATGAAGTAGGATTGGTATTTTCTCATGGGTACATGGCTGCTCCTAAAGAGATACGTACTTTAGCCGAGTATTTATTTGATAAAGGTATCAATGTGTATGTGCCTAGACTGCGTGGGCATGGTACAGACCCTGAAGCATTAAAGAGTGTAAGTGCTAAAGACTGGGAAACAGATTTTGAACGTGCTTTTACTGCCATGAGACAGGTCTGTTCCAAAGTATTCATCGGTGGTTTTTCCACAGGAGGACTGCTGGCTCTGCTACATGCGGCACAGTATAAAGTAGATGGAGTCATTGCCCTGAACTCTGCACTGAAGCTTCATAACTTGCAGGTGAGTTATGTTGTGCCGACCTTGCATTTTTTTAACGAAATGATATCTTATCTTAATGCAAAGGGTATCCGAGAGTGGATAGACAATTCCCATACCGAGCAACCCAATGTCAACTACCTCAAGCACCCTCTCTCTTCAGTGGCACAAATGGAAAAACTCATGACAAAAGTAAACAAAAGATTAAAACAGGTAAAAGATCCTATACTCATCATACAGGGCGATAATGACCCGATCGTAAAAGCAGAGAGTGCACAACTCATCTACGATAATGTAAGTTCCAAAGATAAAAAACTGCTTTTGATCCCGCGTGAGAGACATAGTATCTTAGCAGATAAGGGGCATAATGAAGTGTTTGAAGCGATAGATAGATTTATACAAAATCATCTTAAAAATTAGTGTGAATTTTCAATCCATTTTTACCTAAACTCTGCTATATTAGCTTCAATATTTTCGTCATCCTCAGGCTTGACCCGGGGATCCACAATTGGCATACCGTACAAGTGCTACATCCCTGGTTTAATTGGATTGCATACCTCTGGGTGCAAGCCCGAGAATGATGGTATGTTTTTGGTGGATAATATAAAACAATCAAAGGTCAATTTAATGTCAGAAGAACCAAGATCAACCCCTCAGTTTACCCACTTACACCTCCATACAGAGTACTCGCTGCTTGATGGGGCAAATAAGATAAAAGTATTGGCAAAGAAGGTAAAAGAGCAGGGGATGACTTCAGTGGCTATGACCGACCATGGGAATATGTTCGGGACGATCGACTTTTATAATACCATGAGAAAAGAGGGTATCAAACCTATTATCGGGATGGAAGCCTATGTGCATAACCAGGAAGAGTTAGGTGACAAGTCTGTCCGTCAGCGTTTTCACCTCTGCCTGTATGCAAAGAATGAGGTAGGCTACAAGAACTTGATGTACTTGAGCTCACAAGCCTACATTAACGGATTTTACTACTATCCGCGTATCAACTGGGATCTGCTTAAAAATAATTCTGAAGGGCTTATCTGTTCAAGTGCATGTCTGCAGGGAGAGGTCAACTGGCATCTTAATCTCTCTGAGAGAAACAAGAAGTTCGGGGCAAAAGGATATGAGGAAGCCAAACGTGTAGCCCTTAAATACAAAGAAGTATTCGGCGATGATTTTTATCTTGAGTTGATGCGTCACGGTATCGGAGATCAGCATCGTATAGACAAGCAGATCATCCAGCTTTCACAAGAGACAGGCATCAAGATCATTGCGACCAATGATACGCACTACACGGTACAAAAAGATGCGGATGCCCATGAGGCGTTCATGTGTATTGCAATGAACAAACTCTATGATGACCCGAACCGTCTGCGTCACTCAGTGCATGAATTCTATGTAAAGTCACCAGAACAGATGGCGGAACTCTTTGCAGATATCCCCGAAGCATTGGAAAATACCCAAGAGATCGCAGACAAATGCAACCTTGAGATCAAGCTTGGGAACCCGACACCGCCTAACTTCAAATTTGCCAGAGAGAGAGCGGCAGAATCCGGTATTGAACTTCCTGAACCGGATGTGGAGTACTCTCTTGAAAATGACATTGTACTTTTTATAGAAGAGTCCAAACGCGGATTGGAAAAACGACTGAAGATCGTTCCTCCGGAAAAACATGATGAGTACCGAGATCGTCTTAAAGTAGAGATGGACATTATCAACTCCATGAAATTCCCAGGCTATATGCTCATTGTTTGGGATTTTGTGGATGCGGCGAAGCAGATGGGCATCCCTGTAGGGCCCGGACGGGGTTCTGCTGCAGGATCACTCGTAGCCTATTCGCTGGGGATCACCGATATTGACCCTATGCCGTATGGACTGCTCTTTGAGCGTTTCCTGAACCCGGAACGTATCTCCATGCCGGATATCGATATGGATTTCTGTCAGGCTCGTCGTCAGGAGATCCTTGACTATGTGGTAGAGAAGTATGGGCGTGTGAACGTGGCGCAGATCATCACCTTTGGTAAGCTTTTGGCTAAAGGGGTCATCCGTGATGTCGCACGTGTACTTGATATGCCTTATGCCAAAGCGGATGCGATGGCAAAACTCATTCCCGATGAACTGGGTATCGACCTTAAAGGTTCATATGAGAAAGAACCGAAGATCAAAGAATTGCTTGAGAGTGATCCTCAGGCAAAACGTACCTGGGAGTATGCTTTAGCACTTGAAGGTCTCAACCGTAATGCAGGAACGCATGCTGCGGGTGTGGTAATCTCCAACGAACCATTGTGGCAGAAGACACCACTTTTTAAACCTACAGGACTTGACACGCTGGCAACACAGTACTCCGGTAAGTATGTAGAAGATGTCGACCTGATCAAGTTTGACTTTTTGGGTCTGAAGACCCTTACTGTTATCGAAGAGGCACTGCAACTGGTTGAGCGAAGACATGGGAAACGTATTAACTTCGTTGAAGAGAACATCGAAGACCCTAAGGTGTATGAATACATCAGTACAGGCGAGACACTTGGACTCTTCCAGATAGAGTCGGCCGGTATGCAGGACTTGGCAAAGAAGCTTAAACCAAACGGGTTTGAAGATGTCATTGCGATGCTCGCACTCTACCGTCCCGGACCAATGGAGTCAGGGATGCTTGATGACTTTGTCGAGCGTAAACATGGTCGTGCGGAGATCACTTATGTGTTCCCGGAACTTGAACCTATCCTGAAGCCTACGTATGGGGTCATTGTCTATCAGGAACAGGTTATGCAGATCGTGCAGACCATCGGTGGGTTCAGCCTTGGCGGTGCGGACCTGGTACGTAGGGCTATGGGTAAGAAGATCAAGGAAGAGATGGACAAACTCAAAGGGGAGTTTGCAGATGGTGCGGCTAAAAAAGGTTTCGACAGAACCAAAGCGGAAGAGCTTTTCGATCTCATTGTAAAATTTGCCGGGTACGGGTTTAACAAATCCCACTCTGCTGCCTATGCGATGATCACTTTCTATACCTCTTACTTGAAGTACTACTATCCTACAGAGTTCATGGCGGCGATCTTGACACTCGAAAAGAATAATACGGATAAGGTTGTCAAGTATGTAGATGAACTCAAACGTATGGGCATTAAACTCCTTCCGCCTGACATTAACAAATCAGGGTTAGTGTTTGAGGCACGTAACATAGATGGTGATGAGGTTGTCATGTTTGGTATGGGTGCGGTGAAAGGTGCAGGGGACATTGCTATTAACACCATGCTTGAAGCCAGGGGTGATACTGAATTTAAAGACTTTTCTGATTTTGTCTCACGCATAGACTCAAGCAAAGTAAACAAAAAGGTCATTGAGTCACTCATCAAAGCAGGGGCTTTGGACAGTTTTGGTTACAGCCGTAAGGCGATGCTCTCACAGATAGAAGATATCATTGATACAGCCAAAAAAGCGGGTGAAGCCAAAAAAATGGCGGTAGGATCTCTCTTTGGAGAAGGGGATGAGATGACTTCTGTTACCTTAGAACTGTCTCACATGGCAGAGTTTGAGCCAATGGAGATACTTGAGATGGAAAAAGAGTCTTTAGGCTTCTACGTTTCAGGGCACCCATTGGACAAATACCGTGAAACTTTGGACGGTATCAACTATACACTAAGTTCGGAGATCGATGATCTGGCAGATGGTTCTCAAGCCTTGTTCATAGGCAAAATAGAGGAGATCACAGAGAAGATCTCTAAAAAAGGCAACAAGTTCGGGATCGCCAATATTATGGACTTGCACGGAAACATAGAATTGATGCTTTTTGAGAACCGGCTCAAAGAGTTGGATGAAGATTTTGACTTAAGCAAACCCATAGCCTTTAAAGTGAAGATCACTAAAGACGGTGATTTTACCCGTATGAATATTCTTAAGATCGAGTCACTCAAAGATGCGAAAAAAGAGAAGATCAAAGTGAAAAAAGAGGAGAAGCATACGCCTGAACCTGAACAGCCGCCGCTTATATTGGCTCTTAACCTTATGCCGGATGCCAAGACGGTAGAAGATCTGATGTGCCTGGTAGAACGTTATCCCGGGAAACGTCCGTTGGAACTGCATATCAAGTCCAAACTTGCTGATGTGATCATCGAATCAAAACTCAAAGTAAGTGAGATGATACTCGAAGAAGCTAAAGAGCTTGGGGTTTATTTGGAGGAGAGTTTAGCTGTTGAAGGGTAAGGGCTGTTATCTTCTTCCCATCGTCCGAGACAGTGAAAGCACTTATTATTTTGGAAGTTTCCACTTCCTTCCTCTCTTGTATACTGCAATATGATCTAATAATCATTTCCCGAATTTAAATCCACCGCTAGGTGGCATGTAATCAGATAGATTTCTTTTTCACCTAGCGGTGATTCTGTCTTATATTTAAGTCTAAAGCTATGTAGGCATTCCCCACGTAAAGTATGGGAATGAGATTGTAATTTTATGCTAGTTTAAGTTAATAAATGTAAGAATGTTGGAAAGGGTGCACAGAAGCATAGAAAGCGGTCACTTTCTATGCCTTGTGAGACATTAGTCTTTGTCTGTGTTCTTTTGCTTCTTACAGTTTTTATAATCAAGCCACATAAATATCACTTTCAATACGCCAACTATAATAGCAAGTATGGGAATTACTTCCATCATACACCCCTCATTTTAAATTTTTACCACCCACAATATAAATTCCTAGCCCGACCTAAGTAAACTAAAAAATAAGAACACCACCAATTTGCAAAGGGTGCGAGAGAATTATACATAGAGATTTTTACATGAGATAAAAATATGTCAAATTGTCATATTCTTCTTCCTTTAAGCTATTCCAAGTAAACTTATCTAAAATAGACAGGAATAAGCCATGCTAAAAACACTTATCTCTTCATTACTCATTCTCTCAGCAACCTATGCAGAAATCAAACCGACCATCCTACACGACCTAAGCGTAGAGATCAGCTACACTACCCCAGACGGCAAAGTCAAAAAAGTCACCATTGCCAGAGATATGGACTTGCGTTGCAGGCAGATACCTTTTAATGCCAGAGAGTATTGGGAGGGGAATTATGCAAGCAGGGATGTGGCGGATTTTTGTAAAAAGACATTCATCACTACAGCAGGGAAGATCGCTCCTATGAAGATGCATGATAAAGTGGAGACTTACGGAGAGCTGGAAGTGTTGGATTTTCTGGAAGATATGCAGGATGACAAAGAGCTTCTTTTTGTGGACAGCAGAAAACCGCAGTGGTATGAGAGTGTCAGTATTCCCAGTGCCATTAACATACCCTTTACCTATTTTACCGACTCTAAGAACATCAAATTCAAACAGGAAGCACTCATACGTTTTGGAGTGAAGAGTATAGAAGGCGGGTATGAGTTTACCCATGCCAAGACCATACTGTTCTTCTGTAACGGTGTATGGTGCAGACAGTCTCCCCAGATGATAGAAGCACTCCTTGCATTAGGATATCCGCCTCAAAAGATGAAATGGTACCGTGGGGGAATGCAGAGTTGGCTGAGTCTTGGGATGACTTCTACACGTTCTCCACAGTAACAAAAAGCTTTTATTACACACTCTTTTCATACCCCAGACAGGACATTCCGGTATGGCCAAATGGAAATTGCTATGAAAAGACTCTCACTTTAAACCCTGAAAAACAAGATCATTACCTAGCAAGTCATTGTAATGATAAGTGTTGTATTAAGCGGTTATTTTTACTTTTTGTATCAAAAAATAAAATTTTTTATAAAACTACAACATAAATATAAATTATAGATTCTATTAAGATTCATCAGATAAAATATAATTATAATTTCTAATAGTAAAGGATTTAAATGAAACTGACTAAAATTCTATTGGCTTTAATGCTGGTAATGGGATATGCAAATGCTGTTGATGTACAGTCGAATATAGCAAAAACAAAACTCACAGGTGAACTTTACGGTTCAGAAGGCAATCAAGAGGCAGAGATAGATGAATTGATCAAAAAGATAGGTACCATCGGCTATGGCACGGTAGCAGCCAACAGAAACATACAAGTACATTATTATAATAAATTTAAAGAAAAGGGTATAGAGATGATCTCTTTCTTTGGTGTGGTCAACAAAGAGAAGCTCAGACCGCTTTTGCTAAAGAACCCGGATTTCGGTGCATATGCTCCGTTTAATTTTCTGGTCTATAAAACGTTGGATATTGAAAACGATGATAATACATGGTATGGACATCTTGCACCGAGTACGATGCTCGATATCATTGATGAAAAAGATCCGGATACAAGAAAAGCCTTTGCTGATATGGTGGGTGGATTTGATGCGTTGGTAAAAAAAGAGATGAAACCGACTAAAACAAAAAGATTTGAGCATTCAAAACCGCTTCCTGAGCACGGACTTACAAAAATGGTGAAAAAATTCGAAGCACCGGATGACCTTGAAGAGTTTATAGAAGATTTTGTCATGGAGCATGACGGACGTTTTTCAAAGCATGATTTTATTATTGCAGGGTTTATAGACTTTAAATTCGAGTATAGCGATATGGATCTTGAATTTGAAAAATATGATGCATACTGGGTCTCACTGCTTTGCCACTTTAAATTCTCAAACTCTATCTTCAACAGAGGTATTCCTGAAGCAGGTATGTTCGCACCTTGTTCGATCTATTTCTATATTCCTAAAGGAACCAATGAACTTCATGTGGGGTATGCAAGTGTAGATAACTGGATCAATGCATTGAATTTTAAAGACCAAAAAACGATCGACTATATGAGGGCTATTGATGCAGAAGTAATAGAAACTTTCAGAGAGTTAGGATTTGAACTTGAAGCACAAGGTGCAAAAGTACCTGAAGTCATGTCACTGGATGAGGAAAATAAAGCACTCAAAGCAAAGATCAAAGAGTTGGAATCAGAGTTGGCAAAATATAAAAAAGGTGCTCCGGTGACTGTACCGGCAGTTAAACCGGCAGCTAAAGCAGTTGAACTTCCTAAAAAGGTTTTTACAGGTAAAAAATTGGTTATCGGAGGTAAAGCACCCAAGGAGCTTACAGCATATTATGCGGCAAATCCGCAAACTATTGACGGATTGAAAGCAAAGTTGAAAGCGGCTGGTTTTACAGTACTTGCCACAACAAAAATACTCAATGGAAAAACTGTGGTCACTGTTACAAATGATGAACTGAAAAAAACCAATACTTTTGCTGCTACGCTTCAAGTACTGGTGAACGGGGAAGATGAAGTACGTGTACAGAACCCTTCCTATTTCGGAGCTGCATATCTTCAGGAAAAATTTAAATATGGTCAATTCTCTGCAACACTGAAAGCACTGCAGGCAGCTTTGGGTGATATGTATGAAACAAATGACAAATTTGAGTTTGATGATCTTGCAAAATACCAGTTTATGTTCGGTATGCCGTATTTTGATGATACGATTACGGTAGCAGAGGGGGAAAATCTTATAGGGAAACTCAGTGGTGAAAAGGCTTCAAAATACGTTGCCTATACACTGAAACTTCCTAATGGAGCAAGCATCGTAGGACATAAACTCAGAAGCCGCACCAATAAATTTCTTCAAAAGATCGAGGCAGAACGCAATGCCGATATCTTGCCTTATGAATCAATGATAAAAGATGGCAAAGCAGTTATTCTGGATCCTAAATACTATTTGGCACTTTCTCTTCCGCTTTTGAGTATGTCAGATTTTATGAAGATCGCATCTGCACCGGGTGAAATAGAAAAAGATATTAAAAGAGCCTATAAATAACAGAAATAATGTAATACAAAAAACATATGGGGGCTTTCCCTGTATGTTATTGTGTAATATAGAAACAAATAATAAAGATAACTTTTTCGTAACCTGTCATTTCAATCACCTCCAACGATAAGAGTGCTACAATTCTTCTACATAAAACTTAATTTAAGGAATACACATGTCTAAACCAACTATTATTTGGTCAAAAATCGATGAAGCTCCGGCTTTGGCAACCTACTCACTTTTGCCGATCGTAAGTAAATTTACGAATGCAGCAGGTGTAGATGTAAAAGTAAGTGATATCTCTTTGGCAGGTAGAGTACTTGCTGCTATGGGTCTTGCTGAAGACGAACTTGCAAAGTTGGGTGAATTGGTAGTTAAACCGGAAGCCAACATCATCAAACTTCCAAATGTTTCAGCGTCTATCGGCCAGCTTAAAGAGTGTATTGCTGAGCTGCAGTCTCAGGGCTTCGATATTCCTGATTTCCCGGAAAATCCTGAAACTGAAGAAGAAAAAGCGATCAGAGCAAAATACAACCCTTGTCTTGGGTCTGCTGTTAACCCGGTACTCAGAGAAGGAAACTCAGACAGACGTGCTGCAGCAGCAGTTAAGAGATATGCACAGCAGCACCCACACAGACTTAAGGCGTTTGCTGAGAACTCAAAAGCATATGTAGCACACATGGAAGGTAACGGAGACTTCTATGGTAATGAGCAGTCAGTAACAATGGACAAGGCTCAGAAAGTGAAGATCATGCTTAACGGTAAAGAACTTGCAGCGATCGATGCACTTGAAGGTGAGATCCTCGATGCTACATTCATGTCAGTGAAAGCACTGAGATCATTTATCAAAAAATCAATTGATGATGCAAAAGCAAACGGTGTGCTTTGGTCTATTCACCTTAAAGCAACTATGATGAAGATCTCTGACCCGATCATGTTCGGTCATGCGTTTGAAGTATTCTTCCAGGAAGTATTTGACAAGTATGCAGATGTATTCAAAGCATTGGAAGTAAACCCTAACCTTGGTATGTCCGATCTTGAGAAGAAGATCGCCGGTCATGAAAAAGAGGCAGAGATCAAAGCGGCATTCCAGGCGGTTGTAGATTCTGATTCTCCAAAGATCGCAATGGTCGACTCTGATAAAGGTACTACGAACTTTAATGCTTCAAATGATGTGATCATCGATGCTTCTATGCCTGTAGTGGTTAGAGAAGGTGGTAAACAGTGGGATAGAAATGGTGATGCAGTCGAGTGTGTTGCGGTTATTCCTGATTCTACTTACGCAATGTTCCACCAAGAGATGGTAGCGGACTGTGTGAAAAACGGACAATACGATGTTACAACTATGGGTAACGTAGCAAACGTTGGTCTTATGGCACAAAAAGCAGAAGAGTACGGTTCTCACCCGACAACATTCGAGATTGCAGAAGCGGGTACGGTAGAAGTTCTGAATGAGAATGGTGATGTACTGATGAGCCATGAAGTGGAAGCCGGAGATATCTGGAGAATGTCACGTGCGAAAGATATCCCGATCAAAGACTGGGTAAGACTTGCGGTTGAAAGAGCAAGACTTACAGGAAACCCTGCGATCTTCTGGTTGGATGAAAACAGAGCACATGATGCGCAGATGCTCAAGAAAGTCAATAAGTATCTTGAAGAGCATGACACTACAGGTCTTGATATCAAGATCATGGATATAGCAGCAGCGACAAGATATACAAATGAGAGAGTAAGAGCGGGTAAAGATACGATCTCTGTAACAGGTAACGTTCTAAGAGACCACCTTACTGATATGTATCCGATCTTGGAGCTTGGAACATCTGCAAAAATGCTTTCTATCGTTCCATTGCTTGCAGGCGGAGGACTCTTTGAAACAGGTGCGGGCGGATCAGCGCCTAAGCACGTAGACCAGTTCCTGGCTGAAGGTCACCTCAGATGGGATTCACTTGGTGAGTTCCTTGCATTGGCCGAATCACTTAGAATGGAATACCAAAAGAGTGAAAACAGCAAGATCGGTGCATTGACAGAAGCACTTGACAAAGCGAACCAGGGTTACCTTGACAACGACAAAGCACCGTCAAGAAAAGCAGGTGAGCCTGACAATAAAGCATCTCACTACTATGTTGCAAGATACTGGGCTGAAGCATTGAGTACTCAGACGGCAGATGCAGAACTTGCTGAGAAATTCGCTCCGGTTGCGGATGCACTCGCAAAAAATGAAGAGCAAATCATTTCTGAATTGCTTGCAGCTGAAGGTTCTGCGAAGGATATCGGTGGTTACTACCATCCGGATGATGCGAAAGCTGAAGCTGCGATGAGACCATCTGCTACACTTAATAGCATCATTGATGCTATCTAAGTCTTAGACTTAAAACCTCACACGGGGCACTGTGCCCTGTGTATCACTTCTTTGCATCTAGTGTAAAAAGATGCACATAGAACGGTTGTTGCCTCGTTTGTCGCAAAGCATAATTGATAACTGACATTATGATTTATGTTTTGCTTTTGAGGTGTTCTATGATTCTCACAAAAAAAGGATTTAGATGAAAAAAGGTAAAAAAGTATCGATTATAGGTGCCGGGAATGTTGGGGCTACAGTAGCTTATTCACTTGCGATGAAAGGTGTATGTCACGAGATTGTACTTAGAGATAGGAATATTAAGATAGCAAAAGGTAAAGCACTTGATATGAGTCAGGCAGCAAATGCTGCCAGAATGCATACACTTGTATCGGTAGCTGAAGATGCTTCAGATATGGCTGGTTCAGATGTAGTCGTTATTACAGCAGGGAGTCCAAGACTTCCTGGTATGAGTAGAGATGACCTGCTTATGATCAATGCAGAGATCACTAAACAAGTGGTGGCAGATGTGAAAGAACATGCACCGGACTCAGTCATCATCATGGTTTCAAACCCTCTTGATGTGATGACCTATGTGGCACTTAAAGCGTCAGGTTTTCCTAAAGAGAGAGTCCTTGGTATGGCAGGGATTTTGGATTCTGCAAGAATGGCACACTTCATTCATGAAAAGATCGGTTACGGTGCAGGGCAGATCCGTGCTTCTGTAATGGGTGGACATGGTGATGATATGGTACCGCTTCCTAAATTCTCAACGGTAGCAGGAGTACCTTTAACGGATGTACTTGATGAAGAAGAGATTCTTGAAATAGTAGAAAGAACTAAAGGTGGCGGTGCAGAGATCGTAGGATACCTGAAAACAGGTTCTGCATACTATGCACCGGCAAAATCGACAGCGATCATGGTAGAGGCTATTCTTAAAGATACGAAGCAGATCCATCCATGTGCAGTCTATCTTGATGGTCACTACGGACACTCTGATGTAGTTTCAGGTGTACCTGTCGCACTGGGTGCCAATGGTGTGGAAAAACTTTTTGAAATGACACTCAGTGAAGGTCAAAAAAGAAGATTTGCCAAGAGTGTTGATTCGGTAAAAAGTATGATCGATATACTTAAAGAAAAAAACTTTTTTGACTAAGGAATGAAAATGAGAGAAATTGAATTTGATGTTGTTGTCAAAGCAGTAAGAGATATCATTGTACATTGTGGTACCGATTTACCAAAAGATACTTATGATGCACTGGAAGAGGCTATGGAGAAGGAAGCATCACCTGTATCTAAAGAGGTGATTCGCCAAATTCTTGAAAATGCAAATATTGCCAAAGATGAGAAGAGACCTTTATGTCAAGATACCGGTTTAGCGGTATTTTTTGTGAATGTAGGTGATGAAGTAAGAATTAAAGGCGGACTTCTAAGAGATGCGATCAACAAAGGCACAGAGCAAGGCTATACTGAGGCATACCTAAGAGCTTCTACTTGTGAACCATTCAGCCGTGCGAACCTAAAAGATACAGTGGGCTATAACTTGCCTGCGATCATTCACTTTGATATCGTAGCTGGTGATAAAATAGACATCGAATATGCTGCAAAAGGCGGTGGAAGCGAAAATGTTTCAAGAGCAAGAGTTTTCCCTCCGGCTGCCGGTAAAGAAGGGATCATCAATTATGTAAAAGAGGTGATCTCTGATGCAGGCGGAAACCCTTGTCCTCCGATAACTGTAGGTGTAGGTATCGGTGGTACATTTGAAAAAGCATGTATCTCTTCCAAACATGCTCTTTTTAGAGACATAGGATCCGTTCATCCGGATCCGGAAATGGCAGAGATGGAAAAAGAGATCCTTGATGAGATAAATAAGCTTGGTATCGGTGCTATGGGAATGGGTGGGACAAAGACGGCTTTGGCTGTTCATATCGAGTCCAACCCTTGTCATATCGCTTCACTTCCTGTTTCGGTCAATGTTCAGTGCCACTCATCACGACATACACACATCACAATATAAGGGAGAGTAGATATGGCAACTTATACTTTAACCACCCCACTTACTTCTGAAGATACAAAACAGCTTGTAGCAGGTGATACAGTTTTACTTAATGGTACGATATTTACTGCTAGAGATGCAGCACATAAAAGATTGGTAGAGCTTATCGAAAAAGGTGAAGAGCTTCCTTTTGACCTAGAGGGTTCTGTTATCTATTTTGTCGGACCAACACCTCCTAAACCGGGTGATCCTATCGGTAGTGCCGGTCCAACAACAAGTTACAGAATGGACTCTTACTCTCCAACCATGTTGAAAAATGGTTCCAAAGGAATGATCGGAAAAGGAAAACGTGATCAAGCTGTGAAAGATGCCTGTGTCAAATATGATGGTATCTACTTCGGTGCTACAGGTGGAGCAGGTGCACTACTGGGTAAAAAAATCACATCAGCAGAGGTGATCGCATATCCGGAACTTGGTCCAGAAGCAGTACGTAAGATCACTGTTGTAGATTTTCCTGTAACGGTTATCAATGATACCCATGGTAATGACCTCTACCAAATGGGTAGAGAACAATACGAAGTCAAGGACTAAAGTTCAGTATAGAGACGGAGTAAATCCTGAGTCATGTAAGGATTAAAATCCAATACAGTGAGGAAGTAAATTCCGAGTTTTATAAAAAATAAAGCTTAATATAAACAACTTTCTAAACTTTCTTCATATCTAAATATCTACACATTCGATGTGTAGATATTTACCACAATCCTCAAATTATTATTTTAAAAATTCAACTTTCGCATGTACGTCAACCTTGTATTTGGTACGGGGATCTACAAACCTGATACACTGTAATTAGTTAAAAAATATTGTAGATTCTCAGTGAAGCTGAGAATCATGATGGAATGATAGGGGAAAGTTGAGTTCATAATAACAATATGATATAATTATTTTTAATAGTGCTCAACAAGGAGTAGCAAATGAAATATAGAATAGAAAAAGACACAATGGGAGAGATGAGAGTTCCTTCCGATAAATATTGGGCTGCACAGACACAAAGATCTATACATAACTTTGAAATCGGTAATGAAAAAATGCCTTTGGAAGTAGTGTATGGATTTGCTAATTTGAAAAAAGCTTGTGCACTTGTTAATAATGAGCTTGGTCGTTTAGATGATGAAAAAACTTCTGCTATCTCTCAGGCATGTGAGAGTATCCTGGCAGGAGAACTGGATGACAACTTTCCTCTGGTCGTATGGCAAACAGGTTCAGGAACACAGTCAAATATGAATGTGAATGAAGTGGTGGCAAATAAAGCAACTGAGATCCTTGGGGGAGACTTCACCAAAGACAAACTTGTTCACCCAAATGACGATGTAAACAAAGGTCAAAGTTCCAATGACACCTATCCGACAGGTATGCGTATCGCTGAAGTGGTTGCTGTGACAGATAACCTTATCCCTGCACTTGAACAACTAAAAGCGACATTAGACAGTAAAGCAAAAGCATTTGCTGACATCGTAAAGATCGGTAGAACACACCTTCAGGATGCAACACCGCTTACATTGGGTCAAGAACTTAGCGGATATGTAGCGATGTTAGAGACAAATCTCAAGCAGATCAATGATGCCTTGGTGTATTGCCGTGAGCTTGCCATCGGTGGTACAGCAGTGGGTACCGGACTAAATTCTCATCCGGAGTTTTCACAAAGAGTCGCAGCACAACTCAATAACTTCATGGCTAAAGATTACGGATTTGTTTCTCAGCCAAATAAATTTCATGCACTGACAGGACATGATGCTGAAGTGGTACTTTCCGGAACACTGAAAGCACTTGCAGCAAACTTGATGAAGATTGCTAACGATGTGAGATGGTTGGCTTCTGGTCCCAGATGTGGGTTAAGTGAGATAGAAATTCCTGCAAATGAGCCAGGCTCATCCATTATGCCGGGGAAAGTCAACCCTACACAAGCTGAAGCAATGACCATGGTAGCAGTACAAGTCATGGGTAATGACACAACAGTTGGTATTGCTGCAAGTCAGGGTAACTTCGAGCTTAATGTGTTTAAACCGGTGATCGCCTATAATATTTTACAATCAATAAGACTTCTCGCAGATACAATGAGAAGTTTTGATACAAATTGTGCAGTGGGTATAGAACCAATCCGTGATAACATCGAGAAATTCCTCAATGATTCGTTGATGTTGGTAACAGCGCTCAACCCTCATATCGGGTATGAAAATGCAGCCAAGATCGCCAAAACAGCACATGCGAACGGTACAACACTGAAAGAAGAAGCCATTGCACTGGGATTGCTTACTGCTGAAGAGTTTGATGAATATGTTAAACCTGAAGATATGATTGCTCCCAAGGTATAAATATTTTTTATCATCCTCATGCACATGATACGGGGATGACAGGTATTTCTTCTCCAACTGTGTAAATAATTACCACTTTATTAAAATCACCCTTAATAATAATTCAATTAATCCAATATTATCTACCAGAGACGTATAATTATGCAACTTATTGTAATTTAAAGGAGTACACGTGAATATTCATGAGTATCAAGCGAAACAAATATTCCAAAAATATGGCGTACCTACACCAAGAGGTATCGTGGCAAACACACCTGATGATGCAGTCAAAGCTGCACAAGAACTCGGTGGCAGTATCTGGGTAGTTAAAGCACAGATCCACGCAGGTGGTAGAGGACTTGGTGGTGGAGTCAAGTTAGCTAAATCTACAGATGAAGTAAAAGAATTGGCAGGTGAGATCCTTGGGATGACACTGGTAACACACCAAACTGGTCCAGAGGGGAAACTGGTTCAGAAGGTATACATTGAAGAGGGAGCGGACATTAAAGATGAGCTTTATCTTGGTGTAGTACTTGATAGAGCCAAAGAGATGCCTGTTATTATGGCTTCTACGGAAGGTGGAATGGATATTGAGACTGTTGCAGAAAAAACACCTGAAAAGATCATTAAAGTAGCAGTAGATCCTGCTGTTGGTTTCCAAGGTTTCCATGGTAGAGAGCTGGTATTTGGTTTAGGTATTACAGATAAAGCAGAACAGAGAAAATTCATTGAGTTTGCTAATGCACTTTACACTGTATATATGGAAAATGATGCAGAGATGATCGAGATCAACCCACTTATTAAAACGGGTTCAGGTGCGTTTCTTGCACTTGATGGAAAAATGGGATTTGATGACTCTGCACTCTACAGACACCCTGAAATTGAAGAGATGAGAGACATCTCTGAAGAGGATCCGGATGAGAGAGAAGCAAGTCAGTATGGACTCTCTTATATCGCTCTTGATGGTGAGATCGGTTGTATGGTAAATGGTGCCGGTCTTGCGATGGGTACAATGGATACGATCAACTATATGGGTGGAACACCTGCAAACTTCCTTGATGTGGGTGGTTCGGCAAATGCTGAAACAGTGGCAAAAGGGTTTGAGATCATTCTTAAAAATCCGAATGTCAAAGCTATTTTTGTAAATATCTTCGGTGGTATCGTCAGATGTGACCGTATTGCAAACGGTATCCTTGAAGCAACTAAACTTGTAGATGTGAATGTACCGGTAATTGTAAGACTTGATGGTACAAATGCAGCAGAAGCAGCAGAGATCTTAAAAAATGCAAATATAGATAATGTTATCGCAGCAACTGACCTTGGTGATGGTGCCAAAAAAGCAGTTGAAGCAGCAAAGGGAGTGTAAGAGATGTCAATTTTAGTCAATAAAGATACAAAAGTAATCGTACAAGGTTTTACAGGGGGTGAGGGTACATTCCATGCTGAACAATGTATGGCGTATGGTACAAAGATCGTAGGTGGTGTGACACCAAATAAAGGTGGTCAAACACATCTTGGCCAACCAGTTTTCAATACCGTAAAAGAAGCAGTAGCTTCTACGGGTGCAACAGTTTCTATGGTATTTGTTCCACCGGCATTTGTAGCAGATGCAGTCATGGAAGCAGCAGATGCCGGTATTGAGCTTGCAGTGATCATTACTGAAGGTGCACCAGTGAGAGATATGCAAGCAGCAAAAGCATACGCTACAAAGCATGGTATGATGACTATCGGACCAAACTGTCCAGGTATCATTACGGCTGATGAGTGTAAGATCGGTATTATGCCGGGTAACATTTTCAAAAAAGGAAATGTAGGGCTTATCTCTAAGTCAGGTACACTTACGTATGAAGGTGCGAACCAAGTATGTAATGAAGGATACGGTATCACTACAGCTGTAGGTATCGGTGGGGATCCGATCATCGGTCTTTCATATAAGCAACTTCTTGCTATGTTTGAAGCGGATCCGGAAACTGAAGCCATCGTTATGATCGGTGAGATCGGTGGAGACCTTGAGATTCAAGCGGCTGCTTTCATTAAAGAAAATATTACTAAACCAGTGGTTGCATTTATTGCTGGACAAACAGCACCAGCCGGTAAGAGAATGGGGCATGCGGGTGCTATCATCTCTGGTTCTGCCGGAACTGCAAAAGAGAAAATGGATGCACTGGAAGCAGCGGGTGTAAAAGTCGTTGTTTCTCCTGCAGAGATCGGTAAAGCGGTTAAAGAAGTATTATCAAAATAAGCTTTCCGTAGGTCGGGTTCCCCTGAATCCGACACCGGGATAATTTGAAATCCGTATCTTGTCGGGGTGAGGACACCCTGACCTACTTATACACACAACCTCCAATATTACTTGACAGAATATCTTACTCATGTGTACTATAACGCTTAACATTACATACAATCTACATAAAGTTTTTGCTATACTTTCCAAAAAAGAACAGAGGTAACCAAATGATACAGACCTTTCAGGTACAGAATGTAAAATGTGGAGGATGCGCTTCCACACTTAAAAATAAACTCTTGGATACCTTTGGTGAAATAGAGGTGGATCTGACCAAAGAGCCCAGAGAGATCACGCTGGATATTGATGAAGAACAGGTAGGTATACTCGCCGAAAAACTGAAATCACTGGGTTACCCTTTTGTGGGTGAAAATATGGGTTTGATTGACAGTACTTCTGCAAAAGCAAAAAGTTTTGTATCTTGTGCTATAGGTAAAATGAATACATAATTAGAAGTAAAAACTCCTATTTTAGTTGCTTCAAAAGGTAACAACCCCTCTTATAGTAACAATAATTCCACCTTATTCATAGCATCCTTACAAAAACTAAGTTATCCTCGTTTTAGTGAATAATAAATCTCACTTAATATTTCAAAAATAAAAAGGGGAAAATATGGCAGCAATGGTAGCTCCGGAGAATACTCCAGTATGGGTAAATACCGATAGATGTAAAGCCTGTGATATCTGTGTGGATGCATGTCCGGCAGGTGTGCTTTCAATGAAAGCGGAACCAAGTTCAACTCTAGGTGCAATGATCAGCGTGATCGCGCCGGAAGCTTGTATAGGATGTAATGAGTGTGAACTCTCATGTCCGGATTTTGCTATATATGTAGCAGAGAAAAAAGAGTTTAAATTTGCAAAACTCACTGACACTTCAAAAGCAAGACAAGAAGCGATTGCAAGTAACGGGTATAGATTACCCGCAGATTATAAGGAGGCTAACTAATGTCAGCAACACGAGAAGTAATATCTACAGGTAATGAATTGGCAGCTTTAGCAGCTATCGACGCTGGATGTATGTTTTTTGGGGGATACCCGTTAACACCATCAAGTGAAGTAATGCATGTTATTTCTGACCTCTTACCGAAAAAAGGCGGTGTAGCCATTCAAATGGAAGATGAGATCGGAGGAATCTGTTGTGTGATCGGTGCTGCAATGAGCGGTAAGAGAGCACTGACAGCAACTTCAGGTCCGGGTATGTCACTCAAGGCAGAGAATCTGGGTCTGGCACAAATGGCTGAAGTACCTTTGGTATGTGTGAATGTAATGAGAGGTGGTCCGTCAACAGGTCTTCCGACGCGTGTATCACAAGGTGACATCCTTCAGTCTAAAAACCCGTCACACGGTGATTACAAATCGATCACTCTTTGTGCAGGAAATTTGGCTGAGTGTTATACAGAAGTAGTAAGAGCATTCAATATTGCAGATAGATTCATGCAACCGGTTATCGTACTGCTTGATGAGACTTTAGGGCATATGCACGGTAAAGCAATGCTTCCGACACCTGAAGAAGTAGAAGCAGGAATCGTTCCAAGAAAAACATTTGACGGTCCGGCGGAAGAGTATCACCCGTATGAGTGTGGTCCAACAGATCCGGCAGTACTTAATCCAATGTTCCAAGGGTACAGATATCACTTTACAGGGCTTCATCATGATAAAAACGGTTTCCCGACTGAAGAGATAGAGACTTGTAGAAAACTCATCCAAAGACTTGAAGATAAAGTTGAAGCTCATAAAGATGAGATCGAATCTTACGAAGAGTTCATGATGGATGATGCAGAAGTAATGATCATTGCTTATGGTTCAGTATCACTAGCAGCAAAAGAGGCTATTAGACACTTAAGAGAAGATGGTATTAAAGCAGGACTATTCAGACCTATTACTATTTGGCCAAGTCCGGCAGAGAAGATCAAAGAGCATACAGACAAGATTAAAAACGTAATGGTAGTTGAACTTAACATTGGTCAATTCCATGCAGAAGTTCAAAGAGCTTCAAGTCGTTTGGATATCGAAGGTCTATTTAAAGTAAACGGAAGACCAATTTCTCCATATGAAATTGTCGAAAAAGTTAAGGAGGTATTTTAACAATGGCATTTAATTACGATCAATATTTAAGACTTGAAAAAATGCCAACACTATGGTGTTGGGGATGTGGTGACGGTGTTATACTTAAAGCCTTTATTAGAGCAGTAGATAAACTTGGTATCAGTAAAGATGATATGTGTGTTGTTTCCGGGATCGGATGTTCGGGAAGATTCTCTTCATATGTAGATTTCAATACAGTACATACAACGCACGGTAGAACAGTAGCGTATGCAACAGGTATCAAGTTGGCAAACCCGGACAAGCACGTAGTATGTGTTGCCGGTGACGGTGATGCGCTTGCGATCGGTGGTAACCATACGATACATGGTTGTAGAAGAAACATCAATATCACGATGATCGTTATCAACAACTTTATCTATGGTTTGACAAACTCTCAAACATCTCCAACTACACCAAAAGGTATGTGGACAGTATCTCAAAAAGCAGGTAACATCGACCCTACTTTTGATGGTTGTAAACTTGCTATCGCAGCAGGAGCTTCATTTGTAGGTAGAGAGAATGTAACTGCACCTAAAAAACTTGAAAAACTTTTTGTTCAGGCACTTGAACATAAAGGTTTTTCATATGTTGAAGCACTCTCTAACTGTCACATTAACCTTGGTAGAAAGAATAAAATGAACTCTGCTATGGCTAATCTTGACTGGATCGACAGTATCACTGTCTCTAAAAAGAAATATGATACATTGAGCCCGGAAGAGCAGCTTAATCTACTTCCTACAGGTATCTTGAAACAAGATACAGAAGCGGATGAGTACTGTGATATGTATGCAGAAATCCAAAAAGTACACCAAGGTCAAAGAGCTAAAATTACTCAAGATGACTTTGAGAAAAAAATATAAGGAGACACAATGGCACGAACATTAATGAGATTTACAGGCGTTGGTGGACAGGGTGTTCTTCTTGCTGGTGAGATCTTTGCGGCTGCAAAGATCAAAACAGGTGGTTACGGACTGAAAACAGCAACATATACATCACAGGTGCGTGGTGGTCCAACGGTTGTTGATATTACTTTGGATGATAATGAGATCTACTATCCGTATGCGAATGACGGTGAAGTAAACTTCATGTTGTCTGTGGCGGATGTAAGTTTTCAGTCATTTAAAAACGGTGTTAAAGAGGGTGGTACGATTGTTGTTGAACCAAATCTTGTACATCCGAGTGATGAAGACAGAAAAAAATGGAATATCTATGAGATACCTATTATTACGATCGCTAAAGAAGAAGTAGGAAATGTGATTACCCAATCAGTGGTTGCACTTGCTATTGCCAATACATTTATGAAGGCACTTGATGAACAAGTACTTATAGATACTATGCTTTCAAAAGTACCTAAAAAAGTACATGAGCTTAACTTGAAAGCTTATGAACTTGGTAAGAAATATGCATTGGAAGCAATGGAAAAAGGTCCAACTAAATAATTTTTTCTACTTTACTATATCTTTGGATGATGGAGTCAGTCACTTAGGGGCATAAGCTCCTCCATCCAAAGAATCCAAATCTGCAATTAAAAAAATCCCAATCTATTATTATGTATATACTTCTTCCTGCAAATATTAAAATCTACAGAAAATCAAGGAGAGATCTTTATTTCATTGTTTTTCTAAAATATCCTTCTTTCTTTTTTATTTCAGTATAATAATTGAAAAAAGTACACATAATGAATTATCAAACTATACTCGATGAAATTTACGATGAAATACAGCCTGAACTTATGCGAGGCAAGGTTGCTGACTATATCCCTGCTTTAGCAGAAGTTGAAAAAGGGCAGTTTGCTATGACCGTGACACTTAAAGATGGTCAAGTATTTTCTGTGGGAGACACTAAGAAAGAATTTTCCATACAGAGTATCTCTAAAGTCTTTACTTTCACATTGGCATTGGATATTTACAGTAAAGAGCTCTATAAAAGAGTAGGGGTAGAGCCTTCAGGTAATCCTTTTAACTCTTTGGTACAACTTGAGTATGAAAACGGTATTCCACGCAACCCTTTTATCAATGCAGGAGCTATAACGATCACCGATACGCTTATCAGTCATTATAAAGATGAGTACAAAACACTTGAAGTTATCATGAACTTCATACGGGAGATAAGCGGTAATCCCCAGCTCTCTTTTGACCCTATCGTTGCAAGATCTGAAATGGAACATGGAGACAGAAATCTGGCGTTGGCAAGGCTGATGAAGAGTTTTGGAAATTTTGATAACGATGTTATTGCCACGGTGATGACCTATTTTAAACATTGTGCGATCACTATGAATACAGAAGAGTTATCCCGCTCAATGTTATTTTTGGCATTTGGAGGAACGGACCCCATAACAAAGAAGAAATTTATTACACCTGCACAGGCAAAACGTGTGAATGCTGTAATGCTGACCTGTGGGCATTATGATGCCAGTGGTGAATTTGCCTTTCATGTGGGACTTCCTGCAAAAAGTGGTGTGGGAGGCGGTATTGCTGCAACTGTTCCCGGGAAGATGTCCATCGCAGTATGGTCACCGGGACTCAACAAGTATGGTAACTCTCATGCAGGAACACTTGCTTTGGAAAAATTTACAACTAAAACTGGACTATCTATTTTTTAGCTGTAAAATATGCTATAATTCGTATAGGTGCAATAGGTAGTTGCTGGTGGTGTAAACCACGAGAGGAAAGTCCGGGCTGCAAGTGAGACAGGACTCCATCTAACGGATGGCCAGAGTAATCTGAGGGCAAGTGCAACAGAAAGTAAACCGCCAAGCTTTGCTTGGTAAGGGTGAAAGGGTGGGGTAAGAGCCCACCGGTGCCTGTGGTAACATGGGCAGCCAGGTAAACCCTGTCCGCAGCAAGAAGTATATGGTATAAGTCTCACAAGCTGTTAGATCAGCACTCATACTTCGCTTGAGCGTATTGGCAACAATACGCCTAGATAAATAACTACCCACGACAAAACCCGGCTTATCGTTGCACCTTATTAAAATGTAATATGATGCAAAACCCTGCAAAAACCCCATATAATCGGCACTTCAAGCTATCTCAATCAATATTTAAATATTCTTTTGCATAATTATGCACAGGTAAAATACACTATCTTTCATAGTAAAGGTGTACCAAGAAGTGTACTGTTTTTGTAACGCCCATTCAAATCATAAGTGCAATTTCACCTCAATCAAGCAGCTAATTCCTTAGCGAATTCTTCGAAAAATACTTCATATGGTGTTCTATAGTTTAGTACTTTTCTCGGTCTATGGTTTAGCTTCTCCTGTATGGTAATGTGAACTTTTTGTATTTCCACGCTTAGTCTCCTTTTGGGTATAATCTTCTTGTCAGCAAAAATCAATTTAAAGGACACAGTCAAATGGAAAATAAAACAAAAGAAAAGATTGAGAAGATCTATGAGGTTGTTTCCGTACTTGAGCGTGCAGTGCGAACCAATGTTAAAGATATTGCTGCACTGAAAGAAGAGATCAAAGAGCTCAAGAAACAGTTAGAGAAGTAAATCTCTGTGTTTCTTCCTGGCTACAATAAACCCCAGATGCTATCATAGAACAATCAGTTATGATAAGCGTAGGAGATATTATACTGATTTGGTATAATACCACTCAAGAAGTAGCATATCACTACTATTAAAATAATATAAGTGTACTAGAACAGTAACTAAATGCCTATATAGCGAAAATAGTACATAACTTATCGTTGCACCTATTTTTAGTGTTACGTGCCAAGCGTTAAGTGTTATGATTTTCTTTCTTATACGATCTTCTTAACATTTAGTATTTAGCAATTAACGCTATTTTGATATAATCAATTAAAAAAGAGATTACGTATGAAAATATTTCTACTATTATTTATCCCATTATTTATCTTCGCAAAAGTACACTATGCAAAAGTAGAACCTTATGAATCAGTAGTCCTTAAATCTGCTGTAAGTGGATTGGTCATTGAAGTTGATCTGGATGCTGAAGGGGAGATGGTGGATGCTAAAAGAGTGATCCACTTGGATGATGCGCTTGATAAGATCAATCTTGAAGATACAAAAAAAAGTGTAGAACTTTTAGAGAAAATGTTAGATATTAATAAAGAGATAGCAAACAGTTTAAGCGGCACAGTCAAGAGACAGGAAGGCTACTATCAACGCATTTCCAAACTCTCTACAGCATCAAAAACACAAAAAGACAATGCCTATAGCAGTTTTGTTTCTGCAAAGACCCAATATTTGAGTACACGTGAAAAGATCGTCAGTTTAGAGAAACAGATACTTGATATGAAGTATAAAATTTCACAGCTTAAAGATACTATCTCTAAAAAGTCTTTAGTATTAGAAAACAAATATCTTTATAAACTAATGGTACGTAAGGGAGACTTTGTAGCTCCGGGCTCTCCTCTTGCACAGGTTGAAGATGCGAGTAGAGCAAAGTTGGTACTTTTTTTAGATCCTGAAGAGTTAGAAGAGATAGGGCAAAAGAGAGTCTATATTGACGGGAAGAGAACAGAGTATAAAGTAGGTAAAGTATGGCGTGTGGCGGATGAGAAGTTTATTTCCTCTTATAGGGCTGAGATCTATATTCCTGCACCTGAGAACGCATTTTCAAAACTTGTGAAGGTTGAGATAAAGTAATGCAGACAGCTTGTGGATTGGATTGTTATGATGCATGCAGCATCATTGTTGAAGAAGGTAAGTTCCCTAATCTAAAGGGAAATGTGAACCACCCTACAGGTAATGGTGCTTTATGTGCACTGCTTAACAAGATCATGTTTGAAACTCCCCGTATAGAGAACCCCAGGGTTGATGGTAAAGAGGTGAGTATGCAAGAGGCTATGGAAGCTGTTGCTGATGCCTTTAAAACAGATAAGTCACTTCTCTGGAGAGGTTCAGGTAACTTTGGCGTAATGCAGGAGGTGACGAACCTTTTTCTGGAGAAGATAAAAGGCTCTTTAACGAGAGGAAGTCTTTGCGACGGTGCCGGTGATGCGGGTATAGCGTTGGGACGAGGTATTAACAGATCTCTGCCTCTTGAACAGATAGAAAAAGCAGATACGGTAGTGGTATGGGGACGTAATGTGACAGTGACAAACTCGCATATTATGCCTTATCTTGAAGGTAAAAAGATAGTGGTTATTGACCCTGTACGTACATCCATTGCAAAAAAGGCAGACCTGCATCTTCAGATAGCTCCTCGAACGGATTATTATGTAGCGATCATGTTGGCAAGGTTTATCTTTATGGAAAATAGTGAAGACACGGAGTGGATGGATGAGTTTGCTTCAGAGTATGAGGATTTCTATGACTATACACGTGAACATAGAATCAAAGCGATCTTAGCCTATATCGGTGTAACTCTGGGAGGTATGGGCAAGGTATTGGAATATCTGCGTAACCAGAAAGTAGTTTTTTTGGTGGGGAACGGTGTACAGAAATACTCAATAGGCTCCTATACGCTTCATGCCATTGATTCTTTGGCAGCTACACTCGGACTCTTTGGTAAAGAGGGGTGTGGGGTGAGTTATCTGTCTAATTCCAAATTGGGCTTGGATAATCCTTTTGAAGTAAAGTGTGACCGTGTACCCAAAGCCACAACAAACTTTTCAGAGTTTGATACCGTACTGGTGCAGGGAGGAAATCCTGTAGAGTCCATGCCGGACAGTAACCGTGTCAAAGAGGAGCTAGAAGGTGTCGAAAATCTTATCTATTTTGGGCTTTATGAAAATAAGACTTCCAAAATGGCTAAGATCGTCATCCCTGCGAAGAACTTCTTTGAAAAAGAGGATGTACGTTTGAGTTACGGACACCAGTATGTGGAAAAGATGAACAAAGTGATGGATTCGGACATAGGTATCAGCGAATATGACTTTACGAAAACACTTTTTGATGCTTTTGGTTTTGAAGGACTTGAGTCTGAAGAATATTACATCAATAGCTGGCTTGAACAGTGTCAAAAAGAGGGGGAGCAGTATATCTCTCCTGCCCATCAGAATGTACCGTATAAAGAAGGTTTCGGTGAAGACGGAGATGATGAGTTTGAGTTCATCGAAGAGTATGAGGATGATTTTGTCAATACGAAACGCTTCAGGAAACACCGTAAAGAGAGGAAGAACAAGCCCAAAGACGAAACTTTTTGGCTTCTTTCTCCCAAGTCTTCAAAATCCCTCAATACCCAGTTTATCAGAGGCGACAAGGTACAGATCCATCCGGACTCAGGCTATAGTGAGGGTGAGAGGGTAAGGATAAGCTCAGAACATGGTGAACATGAATTTTCTGTGAAATTAAATGAAGATATTCGCCCTGATTGCATTGTCATAACAAGTAATACAGTGGGAGTGAATTACCTTACGCCAAGTATCCTCAGTGAAGAGGGTGAGAGTGCCTGTTATCAGGAAGTAAAGGTGAAGATAGAAAGTATCTGATTGACATACGCATAAAAGTATGATATTTTTTTGAAGCAAATCAGAAGAAGCACAAAAGCAACATATCTTAAACTCCTTTAAAGGCATTCCCAAAATATATGGATATCTGTTTGATGATATATAGTTTTTCTTCTTCCTGGCCTGAGAGACAGACGCTCACCGATGTCTCTGCTTTAGCATGGAAGATCGGACAATCTACTTCCAAAAGGTGTAGGGCAGTATAACATTTTTTTTAGAGGGTGTCAAAGTGTTGTTTGGGTAAAATATCTTATACTATTTTTAGGAATGCCTTGTGACTTTAGAGAGCCTTGATATCAAACAGCAGAAACTACGAGAACTTCAGCAGATAGTACCTGAGATATTTGAAGATGGGGAGATCATCCCTGAGAAGTTGAGAGATATTTTTGGTGAGCAGGTCAATGAGAGTGCGGAGCACTATAGCTTTACATGGGCTGGTAAGCGTGACTGCTACAAGACCATCCGTGAAAAGACCCATGCTACACTTAAAGTAGATGAAGAGGTGGCTAATGATAGTGATATTCCTGATGGTGAGAATGTCTTCATAGAGGGAGACAACCTAGAGGTACTTAAACTTCTTCAACTCTCGTACCATAAAAAAATCAAGATGATTTACATCGACCCACCCTACAACAAAGACAAGGACTTTGTCTACTCGGACACATGGGGTGACAGCATACACAACTACCTCGTGCAGACAGACCAGCTCCGTGACGAGGGCTACACCACTACCAAAACCAACAGCACAGGACGCAGACACACCAACTGGCTTAACATGATCTACCCTAGACTATGGCTTAGCCGTAACTTACTTAAAGACGATGGGGTTATCTTTGTGAGTATCGATGATGACGAGGTGCATAATTTGCGGAAGGTGATGGATGAGATTTATGGGGAGGAGAATTTTGTAGCCAATGCTATTTGGGAGAAAAAATATAGTCCTCAAAATGATGCAAAATGGCTTAGTGATAATCATGACCACATATTGATTTATGCTAAAAACAAAGAAATATGGCGACCAAATTTATTGCCTCGTACAGATGAACAGAACGCACGATATAAAAACCCAGATAATGACCCGAGGGGAAATTGGAAATCTACAGATTTATCTGTTAAGACCTATTCTGAAAAAAATGATTATCCCATTAAAACACCTTCTGGAAGATTAGTTAATCCGCCAAAAGGGAGATGTTGGTCAGTTTCCAAAGTAAAGCTTCAAAAACTTATAGAAGATAAAAGAGTTTCATTTGGAGATGATGGTGATGGTGTACCAAGATTAAAAAGTTTTTTATCAGAAGTGCAACAAGGAACAGTACCATTAACAATATGGAAATATAAAGAAGTTGGTCATAATCAAGATGCATTAAAAGAAATAAAAGACTTATTTGATGGATATGCTTATTTCGATACACCTAAACCGACCAAATTACTAAAGAGAATGTTACATTTAGGAAGTAGTGAAGATGACATCATCTTAGACTTCTTTGCAGGAAGCGGTACCACAGCTCATGCAGTGATGGACTTAAATAAAGAAGATGAGAAAAATGGGAAAATAGGAAATCGTAAATATATTTTAGTTCAACTCCCTGAAGCTACAGACGAAAAGAGTGAAGTCTACAAAGCAGGGTACACGAAGATAAGTGATATTACCAAAGCACGTATTAAAAAAGCTATGGAAGCTTTGAAATATAAAGAGGGTTTCAAATCATTCTATCTTGACAAATCTAACTTCCAGGTTTTTGAAGAGGTCAAAAAACGCCCCGATATGAGCTATGAAGAGATTGAAAAGATGCTCAAGATGAGTATGTTCCATGAAAACATCCTCACTCAGGGAGCTAAAGAGTTGGACATTGTCTATGAAGTGGGGCTCAAAAACGGCTTTACACTGAGTGCAGAGGTAGGAGAGGTGAAGTCTGAGAAATACAGTTTCATTACCCTAACAGAAGAGGAGAGAGTCTTTTACTTTAGCTTCGATAAAAAGATAGAGGGTGATATCGTCCATGATGTACCTAAAGATGCCAAGCTCATTTGTTATGAAAAAGCCCTCACGACCAATGTAAAGCTGAACTTGCGTGAGAATTTGGATCTGGAGGTGTTGTAGTGGGAGTTGACATTTCCGGTGCACCATGCTATAATGCACGCAACATACTTCCTCCACCTCTTTACAATGTGCCAACGAGGAAGTGCTTCTTATGATCTCCCAAAACTTCACAAAAGAGCACCTTAACTATGATAAACAGACAGCCTTGTTAACGTCCCGCGGCTTGGTAGTTACAGATACAGATTTGGTACGTAAAAAGCTGGAGCATATCAGCTACTATAGATTGAGTGCCTACTTCTTGCCGTTTCAGAAAGAAAAAGATATTTTCAATCCTGATACGCGATTTGAAGAGATTCTCAGGGTGTATTATTTTGACAAAGCACTACGCAAGATCGTATTTGATGCCATAGAAACTTTGGAGATCAACATCAGAGCCAACATAGCCTATAACCTCTCCAAAGAGGTAGACCCCTTTGGCTATATGGACAAGGAAAATCTAAATATTGGCTACACTGAGTATATCAATCTCATGCAAACCATACAGAGAGAGACAAACCGCTCCAGAGAAGCCTTTGTGACGCATTTTAAAAAGCAGTATAACTCTGACATACTTCCTGTTTGGATGATGGTAGAGATCATCTCTTTTTCGACACTTTCTAAGCTGTTTAAGGCACTGAAGCCAGAGCATGAAACCATGACAGCCAAACTGAACATACCGCCAAAAGTACTCAAAAACTGGCTGCATGTTATCAATCATATACGCAACATCTGTGCACATCATGGAAGAGTATGGAACAAACAGTTTGCTATCAAAGCACTCCTCCCTAAAAAAGTAACAGCGTTTCAGGGATTAAAAAATGACAAGATATTTGTAGTGATACTTATGTTGAGTTATATGTTTGATCAGCTAGAAACAGCGGATGGATTTAAAAGCAAAATAGTCTCATTACTGGAAGAGTATCCTGATATATCTCTGCAAAGTATGGGATTTAGTGAAGATTGGAAAGAGAGATTATGCAACTAAAATACACCACCCAACCCCACCAAACCAAAGCCATAGCGTCCATAGTTGATCTTTTTCAAGGGCAGAACAGGCAAGTATGCGAGTATGATATCTTCGATGGTGAAGCAGTGTGTGGTAATGGATATATACTGGATGATGTTGCTATACTGGAGAACTTGCAACGGGTGCAAAGAGAGAATGCCATAGAGGAGTCTTTGATGTTACAGAGTCGTGACTTTTCTGTGGAGATGGAGACAGGTACAGGGAAGACCTATGTGTACATCAAGTCTATACTTGAACTATATGAGAAGTATGGGTGGAATAAGTATATCATCATTACCCCGTCAATAGCCATACGCGAGGGAGTGCTGAGTTCTTTGGCTAGCATGAGGGCACATTTTGAGTCACAGTATAAATTTCCTTATGATTATTTTGAGTATGATTCCTCCAGACTTGGGAGTTTGAAGCATTTTATCCGTGATGATGGCTTACAGATAATGGTAATGACCATAGACAGTTTTAAAAGAGCCAATACCATACTCAACATGCCCCAAGAGGGATTTGCAGGGACACCCAAAGAGAGTCTACAGAAGACAAATCCTATACTTATACTCGATGAACCACAGAATATGGAGAGTGAGTTAAGCAAAACCTCTATAAACGAGTTAAATCCACTCTTTACCCTTAGGTTTTCTGCAACACATAAAAACTATTACAATCTTATTTATACACTTACGCCAAGAGAGGCACTGAGTCAAGGACTCGTCAAGCAGATAGATGTACTGGCACTGAGTGAAAACCAAACGGTGAATGACAGCTATGTGAATGTACTCAAGATAGAGATAGATAAAAAGTCTAAGAGACCTGTGGCAACGTTGGAACTCATCGTGAAAAACAAAGATGAGTTTGTCACAAAGTCTGTCAAAATAAAAGGAAATGATAGCCTTAAAGAGAAGACTAAAAATCCAATCTACTCTGGGTTTATAGTCGATGAGATCAATGCCAGAGAGATGTATATACAGTTTGAAAATGGTTTACGTTTAGAGGTTAGTCAGATCAATGGACAAGTTAAACGGCAGATACAAGAACAGCAGATAACTGAAGCCATAGCTATGCATATGAAGAAATATGAAGAGCTCAAAAAGAAAAACATCAAAGTGTTGAGTCTCTTTTTTATCGATAGGGTGGCTAACTTTTTGACAGAAGAAGATGGCTGGATGCAGGATCATTTTTGTAAAGAGTTCGATAGACTCAAAGTTGGGTATGAGAGTTTTAAAGATGCGCATACCGAGGATATATATAAATACTATTTTGCCAAGAGAAAATCCGGGTATATTGATGACTTGAAAAATAATGACAGTGATAGAAAACTGGCAAAAAAGACCTATGACCTTATTATGAAAGAGAAAGAGAAGCTTTTGAGTTTTGAAGAGAAGACGAGTTTTATCTTTTCTCATAGTGCATTAAAAGAGGGCTGGGATAATCCTAATGTATTTTTCATTACGACACTTAACGATACAAAATCGGAAATGAAAAAACGCCAAATTCTTGGACGTGGTGTGCGTTTAGCTGTTGATAGATTTGGAAATAGGGTAGAAGATAAAGAGATCAATAGACTCACAGTGGTTGCCAATGAGAGCTTTGAAGCATTTGCAAAAGGTTTGCAATTGGAGTATGAAGCTAGTGGTGTTAACAGTGGAACAACAGTTAATAATATTAAAGAGAAAAAGAAAGCCAAACGTAAGTATACTGAAGCACAATTAAATGATGAATTCAAGGTATTGTGGAAAAAACTAAAGAGCAAAACAATTTTTGAGCTTAAGTTAGATGAAGAGAAATATAAAGAAAAAGTTATTAGAAAACTACAAGATATAGAAACTAGAGAGCAAAAAATAGTAAAGCAGTTTGGAACTATAGCAGATGAGATCTATGGTTATGTGGCAGAAGAGAAGAGTTATGCACTTCACTTTGAACAGACGCTTCCTGATTTGGTGAGTGTGATTGAAAAAGAGACAGGTATCACTAGAGGGATGATCATAGATATACTCAATGCTGTAGATTTGAAACCGTTTATACGAAACAGTGATGAGTATGTAAAAAGAGCGATAGAGGCTTTCGATGATGCTAAACATGAGATACTTACAGAGAGTAGTGATGGTATAGCCTATAAAGAAAGTGGTGAGTATTATGAGTTTGTAAATGTTTTTCCTGAAGAACTGGAGGGATATGATCTTGAAGCGTGTAAAAAAGGTTTATATGATGCAGAGCAGTGGGATTCAGATATAGAAAAAAACTTTATAGACTGTGCAGATATGCAATTTAAATTTTTTGCAAAACTTCCTAAGCGATTTAAGATCAAAACACCACTTGGAAATTACAGCCCTGATTTTGCAGTGATTAAGTATGATGAGAGCGAAGGAGCTTTTGTGGTAGAAACAAAAGGAAGTGATAAGAATAGAGACATGAGAAGTAGAGAATCATGGCAGATAGCTTATGCTAAAAAGCATTTTAAGTTTTTAGATGTGAAGTATAGGGATAAGATTAAGAAGTGTAATGATATATAGCAGAATCTTCTGAATGTATAGTCTTATTCAGAGAGTTCAATGTTCAATGACTGAATATTTTTTACTCTAAGTTAGAAAACAGATAACAACACTCTGCTATAATAGCATCAATAATAATTTACAATAATGGAAAAATAAAATGACTTTAGAACAACAAGACAAACAATATGTGCTTCAAACCTATGCACGTGATTATACAAACTTTGTAAAGGGTGTGGGCTCTACACTTTATGATGAAAATGGACGTGACTATATAGACTTTGCATCAGGGATCGGGGTGAACTCTGTGGGCCATGGCAATGAGAAGTTGACACAGGCTATTTGTGAGCAGGCTAAGAATATCATACATATCTCAAACTTGCAGGTAATAGAACCGCAGGCAAAGCTGGCACAGCGTATTGTAGAACTAAGTGGTTATGATATGGGTGTATTCTTCGCAAACTCCGGTGCTGAAGCAAATGAAGGGGCTATTAAGATAGCGCGTAAATACGGTGAGACGAAATTTGAGAATAAGCGTTACAAGATCATCACACTTGAACACTCTTTTCACGGTCGTACCATCACTACTGTCAAAGCTACAGGACAGGAGAGTTTTCATACACCTCATTTCTCTCCTTATCCGGCCGGATTCTCTTATGAAAAGAGTATAGAAGATGTCTATAAGGCTATAGATGATGAAACAGTAGCCGTGCTTATAGAACTTGTACAGGGTGAGGGTGGTGTTCAGTCCTTTGAAAAAGAGGAGATACAAAAACTTGCAGCACATTTAAAAGCTGAAGGTATTCTGCTTATTGTGGATGAAGTACAGACGGGTGTGTATAGAACAGGAGAGTTCCTGGCATCAAATCTCTATGAGATAGAACCGGATATTATTACCCTTGCCAAAGGTTTAGGCGGTGGAGTACCGATCGGTGCAGTGATGACAAAACATAAAGATGTCTTAAGCGCAGGCGATCATGGAAGTACGTTTGGCGGGAATTATTTGAGTACAAGTGCCGGATTGGCTGTATTGGATGTATTGGAAGGTTTGTATGAGAGTGGAGCTATCGCCGAGGTACATTTATATTTCGAACAAAAATTAGAAGCTATGGCTAAAAAATATAATACTCTTTTTAAAAAAGAGGTTGGACTGGGACTTATGCGTGGATTGCGTGCTAAAAGTTCTGATATTCAAGGTGCTATCATAAAAAATAGTTTAAAAGAAGGTTTGATCGTATTAAAAGCAGGGCGTAATACGGTACGCTTTTTACCAAGTATTACCATTAGTAAAAATGAGATAGACAAAGGGTTTGAACGTTTTGAAAAAGCTATATCTTCTTTGTAGTTTATTATTTTCCTCTGTGCTGGCAGATGAGTTGAGTGATATACTCTCAGACAATAAAAATATACTATTTGACTATGAGTTCCGATCAAATACTGCTCAGAGTGATATGCTTGAAAAGAGTTGGATCAATCCTATTACGTTGCAGTACAGTAAAAGTTACTCAAAACAATTTACTGATCAAACGGTCCAGACGGGTAGTTTCAGTATAGGTATCGATCAACCTATTTTCCGTTCGGGTGGGATTTATTTTGCTATTAAATATGCCCAGGCACTTAGAGGAGCAAATGAAGCAGAGATCAAACTTAAAAAACGTGAGATGATAGGCTCTGCAGTTAAACTACTCTTTGAAATGAAAAAGATGAATCTGGAACAGAAAAAACTGGCACTACTCATTAAAAATGATAAGCTTGATATTCGCCAAAAACGTGAAAGTTATGAAGCAGGACTGATAGATAGCAGCTTTTTGGATCAGGCTATTCTCAAAGCCAATCAGGATGAGACAAAAAAGTTGGAAACAGAGATATCTTTAATGAAACTCAAACAAAGCTTTGCACTTTTGAGTGAGAAAGATCCAAATAAACTGAAGCTGCCAAAACTAAAACTTATCTCAGCACAACGTTATAAAGGTTCGAATCTTGAACTGGTTCGAGATAGACTCAGAGCTAAAGAGAAGGGTTATAATGCAAAGATGACTTGGGCTAAGTATCTTCCTTCCATATCTTTACAGGGAAGGTATACAGATGCAGACCTTAATCCTCTTTTTCCACAATCCGGACTTGAAGAGAAGTATTGGACTTATGGGTTTACTGTCTCTATGCCATTGAATATCAATATGTTTTCAGATATAGAAGCTTCTAAAGTAGCACACCTTAAAGCACAAACTGAAGTGATAGAGCGTAAACATACTATAGATGAAGAGTATAAATTGATTCAAAACAAATTGAAGATCATAGAGAAGAAAATAAAACTTGCACGTAAAGATGAAAAACTTTATGCAAGACTTTACAAAACAACAAAAAATCTTGCCAAAGCAGGTGAAAAAACTTCTTTAGATACAGCAATGATGTTTAATTCACTCAAAGTAAGAAAACTTGATCAAAAAATATATGAATTAGATAAACAGATAGAGCTTATAGAACTCTATACAAAGGTCGCTAATGCAATTTAGTACTTATATGAATGAATGGCTCTATGGAGAAGAGGGGTATTATAAAAACTTCAAGGACATAGGTAAATCAGGTGATTTCTATACGGCAGTAAGTACAAGCAGATTTTTTGGTGCAAGTATTGCGAACTATTTTTATTCACTTTTAAAAGAGGGAAAAGCGGACAGAAACGGCTGGCTTATAGAAATAGGTGCACACCAGGGATATCTGCTCTGTGATATGATACAGTGGCTCTATACCTGTGATCCTGCATTGGTAGAGACACTTAAGTTCGGTATAGTAGAGCGTCAGCCTCAGGTACAGAAAGCACAGCTTGCTTATATCAAAGAACGTTTTGGTGATGACATCACTATCACACACTTTAATGATATCTCTGAAGTTGAAGTAGAGTATGCTTTCGTTGTAGCCAATGAAATATTTGATGCTTTTCCCTGTGAACTTATTAAAGATAAAAAAATAGCCAGGGTAGAGGAGAATGAAATATTTTGGGAAGAGGCTTCTGATGAAATCCTGGAGTGGGCAGAAAAGCACAGATTGGTTCAGGGTGAGATAGCGATCGGATATGAAAATTTTGCAAAAGAGATGGCAACAGGTATCAGGAAATGTGATTTTGTCTCTTTTGATTACGGTGAAAAGTATGTACGTAATGACTTTTCTGTCCGTGTCTATAGAGCTCATGAAACCTTTCCTCTTTTTGATGAAGCATTGAAATTATCGGAATCTTATAAAAAAGACGACATTACCTATGATGTGAATTTCGGACATGTTGTTGAGGCATTCTGTGCCGAAGGATTTGAAGAAGTAGCTTATGAGACACAGGCAAGGGCATTAGTACGTTTTGGGTTGATCGATATACTTGAACAGTTTGCAAAACAGACAACCCAGGAGAAGTATATGAGAGAAGCAGATAAAATCAAAACCCTCATATCACCCACAATGATGGGTGATAGATTTAAGATGGTGCATTTTCGAAAGAATCAGTAGCTGACTATTGCATCGCTTTAAGCATGGCACATCTTTTAATAGATGATGCTTCATTGCCGAACATTTGTGTATATTTATCAAACTTTTCCTGACCTATCATCCCAATACACTCTTCTCTGCCCATAGCAGCAACTGCCGGATACGTGGTATTTGCTGCTGCCACTTTAACTGCTTTTTCTTTTTGGGTTCTGTCTTCAGGGTACATATATGCTTCACTGAAGTTGTCATCCTCGACTTTTTTTAATTTGATCTTTTTTCTTGATCTTTGAGGTACATGTTCTTTAATGACTTTAGTGGTATTTGCTTCCTTTGTTGCAGAAACAGGTTTTTGTGTAACTGTAGGGGCCTGAGAGCTGCATCCGGCTATAAAAAACGCTGTACTTGTCAAGTGTTAAGCTAAAATACACCACAAGTGCAGAGTAAAAATGTACCACTAA
>CAJXJN010000008.1 GCA_913055205.1 uncultured Sulfurovum sp.
ATTTATTTTTTTAATTAAAATATCATAAAAAACTTATATTGAAATTATAATGCTAATTACATATTGTAATCTAACTATTTATTCAAGGAACAATATAGGTATTTCAGCCTTAAAATCCAGTATTAACAGCATATCTAAAGTGTCCGTTAAGTAGAAGAATAGGGCATTAACAGACACTTTGTTCTTTTTAAATTCGGAGGTATATGATGCAACAGCCTAAGAAAAAATTACTGGATATTGTCAGAGATAAAATTCGTTTCAAACACTATAGCATATCAACCGAGAGAACCTATATCCATTGAATCAAACACTATATTTTCTACCACAACAAAAAATATCCCATAGAGATGGCAAAACCAGAAATAGAACAATTTTTAACCTATCTTATAGTAGAAAAAAAGGTATCTCCTACTACACAAGATCAGGCATTTGCAGCAATACTGTTTTTGTACAAAGAAGTGTTGGGTATCGACCCCGGAAGCATATGCCCTGAAAGAAATGCCCTTGGGGTAAAGGAGTTTCTGGGGCATAAATCTGTAGAAACAACTATGGTCTATACCCATGTGGCGGCAGAGATGAATAAGGGCAGGGTAGTCAGTCCTTTAGATATGTAATTGATTTGGGTAGTAATTTATAGGGCGATATTAAACCTATTTCGATAAAATAGTACCCAAATAATATAAACAAGGTAGAAAATGAAAATAGTAGTTATTCAAGGTCCAAACCTAAATATGCTGGGAATCAGAGAACAAAATGTCTATGGTCCAATGAAATTGGAGGATATCCATGCCCAAATGAAAGCATTTGCAGATAAAAACAAACTTGAGATCGAATTTTTTCAAAGTAACTTAGAGGGTGAGATCGTTGATCGTATCCAGGAGTGTATCGGTGATGCGGATGGTATCATCATTAACCCGGCAGCATATACGCATACTTCTATTGCGATCCGCGATGCTATCGCTGCAGTTCAACTTCCAACACTTGAAGTACACCTTTCAAACATTCACCAAAGAGAAGAGTTTAGACATAAGTCACTTACAGCACCTGTATGTGCAGGACAGATCGTAGGTATGGGACCATTTGGTTACCACTTGGCAATGGTTGGTATGACACAGATACTTTCTGAAGTTGCAGCGATGAAGCAGGCACAACAACAAGCTCAAGCAAAACAAAAATAACTTTATACTTCTTCTCTCCTCCGAGAGGAGGTCTATATACTCATTTCTTATCAAACTATAAAAAGGTTATCTATGAACTACATGCTCAAAGATGAAAATGCTATGTATTATGAATGTGGATATAGTTGTGATAATGCACTTTATCTCTCTTTAGGCTCTGAAGCTTTTTTCATCACTGACAGTCGTTACACTATTGAGGCGCAGAAGGGTGTCAATGGTGCAAAGGTGGTGATAGACGGTGACCTTTACGGATGCGCTGTAAAGTTACTTAAAAAAGCCAAAGTCAAAAAAGTTGTTTTTGATCCTAAAGAGTGGTCGGTAGCAGGATTTGAGAAAATAACTTCACAATGCAAAATTACTTTTAAACCAGAGTTGGACTTTTCCCATAAAAAGCGTATTATCAAAAGTGATGAAGAGTTGAAGATATTAGCCAAGGCAGTTAAATTGGGAGCAAAAGCTTTTAATGCATTGGCTAAAGAATTTAACAAAAATGGTTTTGGAGAGAATGAGTATACCTTAACATATACTGCAAAATCTGTTTTGGGTGGTTTTGGAAAGTATGCGTTAAGTTTTGACCCTATCGTTGCGGTGAATGCAAATGCAGCAAAACCCCATGCTATGCCTACGAAAAAGAAACTGAAAAAGGGCGACCTTTTACTTGTAGATGCAGGATTAAAATACAAACGTTACTGTTCGGACCGTACACGTACGGTAGAGGCCGGAAAAGATTTTACATTTAAAACTAAGCAAACGTTTAAACGTAAAAAGATACAAAAAGCCTATGATACCGTGCTAAAAGCGCATGATAATGCCATTGCCAAAGCCCGTTCGGGTATGAAAGCGAAAAAGATAGATGCATTTACACGTGATATCATTACCAAAGCAGGGTTTGGAGAGTATTATGTACACTCTACAGGACACGGTGTAGGGTTGGACATCCATGAAATGCCATACATTTCGAGCAGATCAGATACGATCATCGAAGATGGGATGGTCTACACCATTGAGCCGGGTATTTACATACCGGATGAATTTGGCATACGTATTGAAGATATGGTAGCCATGATAGATGGAAAAGCAGTAGTCCTATAAGTAATGTTATGATAAAGAAGAAGATAGATGCCAAGAACAGCTTGATAAAGACACACTTTTTCCCTACAATATCATCAAGTAAGGGTGGACACAAAGCACTGCTTGGCATTGGTGGGAATATCGGTGATGTCGTACGTCGTTTTGAACATCTTTTTTGGTATTTCAAACGCTCTGCTTTTGTACATGTTATAGAGACAGCGCCGATATTAAAAAATCCTCCTTTTGGTTATACCCGGCAGGAAGATTTTTATAACTCTTTGATGCTTGTAGAGACAGACCTGACACCAGAGGCATTACTTCGGTATGTTTTACGTGTGGAGAAGGTCTTTGGACGTAAACGTCTTTTTAAAGATGGACCAAGAACATTAGATATAGATATAATATTTTATGAAAATGTAAAGATGGAAACAAAGCACTTGAGCCTTCCTCATCCCGGATGGATGAAAAGAAATTCAGTACTTATCCCACTTTCACATATGAAAGGTCATATATGATTAACGAAACATTTGTAGCTTCAGATCCTAAAAGTGCTTATGAACAGGCAGTCCAAAAGTATGGTGATGATGACATATCTCTTGTCTCTGCAAAACAGTTAAAATATGAAGACGGGGCATTACGGTCCGAAGTAGTCATTGCTGTGCCAAAAGCACTCTTTATGGAAAAATCTTTTGGGGCTCTCTCTATGGATGAAAGCAGCCGTAACGAAGAGGAAACATTACTCGAAGAGATAGGTGAACTTAAAACGCAATTGGCACAGATGAAAGATGGTTTGCTGTTACAAGAGGAGTTTGGTAGTACCATAGAAGAGGTTAAAAGCCTTTTTATGAAGAAAGGTATTTCAGAGCGTTGGCTGGATGATGTTTTTACAACACTTATCGGTTCAGCTGTGCTGGAAGATGCCTCACTCTTAGTCTCTTATCTGCTTGAAGAGATAGATGAAGTACTTCAAATAAAAGAGGAAGACTTGTCGATGTCTAAAGTGATGATGCTTGTAGGTCCTACGGGGGTCGGCAAGACGACAACCATTGCTAAACTTGCTGCACGTTATGCCTACTTGCTGAACAGACCCTACAAAGTAGCATTGCTAAACCTTGACAGTTACAAAGTGGGTGCTATAGAGCAGCTTGCATATTACGCAGATATTATGCAGATAGAGCATATCTCTGTTTCTTCAACAGAAGAATTTAGAAAGAAATTGGAAGAGTTGGAAGAATATGATATCATTCTTGTAGATACAGCAGGTATGTCACCGTATGATACGCAGAAGTTTATTAAAACAGTAGAGTTTGTCAACTCTGATATCCAAAGAAATATTGAGGTTAATCTTGTTCTCTCTGCAACGGTAAAGTATGAAGATATGGAAGATATTTATAAAAATTTTTCTTTTTTAAATCTTGATTCTGTTATTATCAGTAAATTTGATGAGACCAAGCATCTGGGAACACTTCTGAATTTTATGTTGCTTTACAAATTGCCTATGAGTTATTTCTCGGTAGGACAAGAGGTGCCGGATGATCTTTTGCTTGCAAAGAAGGAGTATCTTTTAGAACGTTTTATCGGTGATATGGATGAGGACTGATACACAAGCATTTCATTTAGAAAAAATGATGCAGAAACATAAACTTTATCCTGAATATGAGTTGGCACTTCTTCCCATCCAAGTGAAAAGAAATGCCTTGAAGAACCTTGCTCCCGGAGACCTGTTTCTTTTAGGACTGGATAGTCTGGAAATGATACTTCTGGAAGAGAGAAATATTTTGGCAAATGTCCTGCTGGATGAGAGTGGAAATAGTAGTAAGGTAAAAATTATAGATTGCAACAGATATGCGATAAAACAGCCCAATAGTAAAAAATATCAAATAGTAATATTTTCTTTTGGAATGCTTCAAAGCAGAAAATTGGAAGCGGGTTGCAAAATAGAAATATCACAGTTGGATCTGCAAGAAGTTTCAGTTCATGCAGATGGGAAAAATATAGCAAAAGGCTTTTTAGTCAACGTAGATGATGAGATAGCTGTACAGATAGATAAGGTAATATAAATGAAGAAAAAAGTATTGGTAGGAATGAGTGGTGGGGTCGACTCCACAGTAACAGCGATCTTGCTCCAAAAAGAGGGATATGAGGTCGAGGGTGTGTATATGAAGCTTCATCAGAAAAAAGGCTATCATGAAGAGAACTTTGCCAAAGTTAAACGCGTAGGGAATTACCTGGGGATCAAAGTACATTTTCATGATTTGAGTGAAGCGTTTGACAAAGAGGTGTATAATTACTTTGTGGAGAGCTACAAAGCGGGACTTACCCCTAACCCCTGTGTCATCTGTAACCGTACCATCAAGTTTGGAAAGATGATAGAGTTTGCTGACAGTTTAGGCATCGAAAAGGTAGCTACAGGACATTATCTTAATTGTGATGGTAAGTATATTTATGCTGCTGAAGACCCCAGTAAAGATCAGAGTTATTTTCTTTGTGAAGTAAGAAAAGAGGTTTTACCAAGACTGCTTTTCCCGTTGGGCGGATGGATAAAAGATGATGTTAAAGCCTATGCCGCAAACATAGAAGTACTCAAAGACTTTGCTACACAAAAAGAGAGTTCTGAGATCTGCTTTGTGGAAAACACGTATGATGAAGTACTTGCCGAACATATGAACATAGATATACCGGGTGAAACAGTAGACACGGAAGGTAATGTCGTAGGTACACACAAAGGCTACATGCACTACACTATCGGTAAGCGTAGAGGATTTTTTGTTAACGGTGCCCATGACCCTCACTTTGTAGTTGCCATCAAGGCAGAAGAAAATCAGATAGTCGTAGGGACAAGAGAAAAACTGGAAGTGAACGTGTTTGAAGTGAAGCAGATCAACCTTTTTGAAGATCTGACTGATTTTAGATGTAATGTTAAAGTACGCTACAGAACCCATGCCGTACCTTGCCACGTTGTCATAGAAGGTGACAGAGCCAAAGTCACCCTGGATGAACCGGTCTTCGGATTGGCTCACGGGCAGATCGCTGCGTTTTATGATGGAGACAGGTTGCTTGGAGGCGGGGTGATCTGCTAGAGATCACCAATCTCTTTTCCATGCTTTGAGACTGTGAAAGAACTAGGTACCTCGGAAGTGAAGGCTTCAGCCTCACCCAAATATTTGCATACTTTTAGGTTATTTTGACAGAAAAAGCAATTTTAGGAAAAAAAGCTTTTTGGTGGGACTGCACCTAAAGGTATGCACTTCGATAAAGTCTCCACTTCCATGGGTTCTTTCACAGTCTCTTTGTGTGGGAATGGATATATCCATACAACATACAAGAATAAATTTTATTGATGTATCGGAGCAGCGATCATCCTACTCGCCATCGATACCGGATATCCACGCTCCTCAGATAAAGTCTCTGCAAGTTTCTGTATCTCACTCTCTTTGAGGTTCAACAGTGTCTCAAAAACCCTTTTCCCTTGCACCGATGGATCCAAATAACCTAACCCTGTTAACTTCTTGATGATCTCATCGATCGCATCTAATACAGAAGAGGCTTTCACCACTTCACATCTGGCGTAACGATCGCCCACAAAAGAGACATCTGCTGCACGCAGATCAGGGTCAATACCTGGGATCTGTTGAGCACCGTAGAGAGGTTTTGAGGCAACTTGAGCATTTTTGAAGGCAGGGACGAACTGGGCGACATGGTCGATGGCAGATAGGGTACGTTGGGTGATGAGGGAGGGATCCCATGATCTTTCCAGCTTCTCTACAAACTTTTTTGGCAGTTGTGGTTGTGCACTCTGTTTTTAGCTTGCGGACAGACCCTCTTCAAAGAGGGTGATCGACTTTGTCATACCGTGAAGTTGGAAATAGCCACCCGGATAGGGTGTGAACTGTGCCATGCCTCTTGGAGTGCCTCGCTCTCCGTGGAAGATCACCTCCGGCCACATGGTTTTTGAGTGATCCCACTTGGTCACATAGGCAGCTTTGAACTCTACCATCCGCTCTTGTTTAAAACCTAGAGCATCATCTAACATCCCGCTTCTAAATCCTGCAGCATTCACCAGATAATCAAACTCGGCCTGCTGCTCCTTTTGACCTTTTTGCTGATAGGTCACGATCCAGCCGGATTCATCGGTTTTGGCAGTGATATCTGTAACGGTACAGTTAAGTAATACTTTGCAATTGGCAATTTTTTCCAAAGCAAGAGAAATACCGGAAGCCATACGAAAGATGTTCAAACCATACTCTTGCACCATAATGAGAGGAAACTTGACCTTATCCAGATCGATATGTTTGACCACAGGGATCATCCAGTCATCAAGCTGGGCAGGGTGCTCAACGTATGGCTGTTTTTGCAGTGCCTCTACTTGCTTGCGGTCGTACAGCTTGAAATAGTCGTTACACTCACCCAGTACCTTATTGTGTGGATCGGACGCTATCAAAGAGGTATACTCAGACTGTAGTGTACGTAAACGCGGCAGCAGATCTTTTGGTTCTCCGCTGTCCTCTGTCGGTACAGCTATCACTGTTGGTCTGTAGTCAACTGCGAAAGGGTAGAAACGTAAAAGATCGATAGATTGTTTGAGCAGGGTAATGCACTGCTCATCGGAGATCTCACGGTAGAGATTACCTCCTGCATGAAGATGGCACATGGGTGGCCCATTGACCAGACTCGTTCCCTTTTCGAACAACGTAACATCCAGACCGAACTCACCCAAACAGAGTGCCGCCGAAGCACCGGCGATACCTCCGCCTACAACGGCTATTTTGGCTTTTTTCAATGCTTCATTACGCTTGTTTGTTACCATGGGTTCCCTCATTGCACTTTGATATCAAGTGTTGTGAGAATATCGGCAAAATCATCGATCACGACATCAGGATCGTAATGACAGATATCCTCGCCATAGTTATAGCCGTAGGTCACACCGATGCTTTGCATAGCTGCCGCATTGGCAGCTAAGATATCGTTTTTGGAATCACCTACCATGAGACACTGATCCACGCTTACATTAAGTGTTTGACATACATGAAGCAGTGGTAGAGGATCAGGTTTTTTCCTGGCTAGACTATCACCACCTAAACAGAGTTCAAAGAGCCCATGAAGTTTTAAACCCTTTAAGATAGGTTCAACGAAATTAAAGGGTTTGTTAGTGATGATCGCCAAACGGTATCCTCTCTCTTTTAAAGTATGCAGTGTTTCGGGGACACGAGGATAGGTTACTGTTGATCGGCAAAGATTTTGAGCATAGAAGTCCAGGAAGATAGCAAGTGCACTTTCAAACAGAGTAGGATCAAGGTTTTCATCGATCTCTCGTTTCCCGGACAGCGCTCGTTTGACTAGTGTCTGAGCACCATTTCCTACCCAAAATCTGATCGTATCTTCACTGAACGTGGTACGATCCAATTGTTGAAGCATATAGTTAACTGAACGTGTCAGATCAGGTACACTGTCGATGAGCGTACCGTCAAGATCAAATAGAATAAACTCTTTATTGTTCAATTTCAAATGTAAAACCTTAGTATTTTTATGGCTGACATCTTACTATATTTTTGGCTAAAAAAGCTGTGTTTTTTTTCTATGTAATTCCATACTGTTCCCTGTAAGCCTTATAAATAATATTATATTATCCAGTAAAATAAAATATGATATAATATACTTATATATTCTCTAAAAACAGGAGTCTGGTAAAACCCTTTGAAAGGAATAGAATGAAAACAGTAATGATACTTGCAATACTCATTTGTAACTTGATGGCAATCACGGCTCAAGATGCTGCACAGATACTTGGTGCAGAAATGAACTTGAATACTGCATTTAAAAAAGCAAAGGATGAGAATAAAAAAATGGTACTTTTGGTAGTTGTAAAAGACCATTGCAATTGGTGTAAAATGATGATACATGATACATTAAAAGATGCAGCCATACAGGAAAATCTGACGAATATGGTAACAGTTGTAGTAGATATCAATGGAAAACTGCCGGATGAGTTTAAAGCTACAATAACACCGGCAGTATTCTTCATTGATCCTAAGAGTAAAAAGAGTGTATGGGAAAATGTTGGGTATGTGAAAAAAGGCAGTTTTCTTATAGATATTATATCTGCAAATGAAATGATTGAGCTTCAAGAGTAAAATCAAACTATACAAAAAGAGTCTCTAACAAACGGAGGGGGAGTTATTTATTAGCTTTCTCTTCTTTCTTTGCTGCCTTCTTTGCTGCCTTCTTTGCTTTTCTTTCCCGTCTCTCTTTCTCCTGCTGATATTTTTCCCTCTTCACTGAGTTGATCCATAGCCGATTGATTACAAAATAGATGATGCTTGAGACTACGATAGAGTAGAAAGCTGTTCCAACATAGAGAGGAATAAAGATATCATCCATATGTTGGGTAAACCAATCAAGAGTCAGTTCTATATTATCAATGCCTTCACGACCTAAGATGAGGTTTCCTGTAAGGTACTCCATATAGTACATAGGCGGCATGGTAAAAGGATTGCTTAACCAGACCATAGAGATAGCAACGGGGACATTAAATCGTACAAACGGGGTTGTTGCCATCACGGCCAGCATTTGCATAGGCATTGGAATGAAGCCCCAAAAAAGCCCTATCCATACACCTCTTGATATCGTACGTCTATTAACTGATAAGTAGCCTCTAGGCAGATTATATTTTTCTAAAAAAGCATTTACCTTACTTTCACTGGATGGCTTTTTTTTGAAGATTCTTCGTATCATTTAAATCCGTGCATTTAGAATTATAGAACTCTTTAAAGACCTAAGGGTATTCAGAGGGTTCTGATTGCATAAGTGTAGTATCCATGAGCTTTAAATCCCCTTTGAGGTCCCCTTAATCAATATTTGAGTAAAATACGCGTAATAAAATATAGACACAAAGGTACACTTCCCATGAGCGGATATATGATTTTTTCTGGAACATCAAACCCTGAACTTGCTGAAGAGATAGCAACTTACCTCGAAATGCCACTTTCAAAGGCCAATATAAATCGTTTTTCAGATGGTGAGATCTCTGTGCAGATCGCTGAGAGCGTACGTGGTAAAGATGTATTTATTATCCAACCTACCTCTGCACCTGCCAATGCAAACTTGATGGAACTACTCATTATGACGGATGCACTTAAACGTTCATCTGCAAACTCTATTACTGCAGTAGTGCCATACTACGGATATGCAAGACAAGACAGAAAAGCGGCTCCCAGAGTGCCTATCACAGCAAAACTTGTAGCAAACCTTATGGAGACAGCGGGTATCACACGTATGGTAACTGTGGACCTACATGCTTCTCAAATACAAGGTTTCTTTGACATTCCTGTAGATAACCTTTACGGTGCTATTTTGTTTATGGATTATATCAAAGCGAAAAACTTTAAAAATCCAGTGATCGCTTCTCCAGACATCGGTGGTGTTGCAAGAGCTAGATATTTTGCAAGTAAATTAGGTTTAGATATGGTTATCGTCGATAAAAGACGTGAAAAAGCAAATGAATCTGAAGTGATGAATGTTATCGGTGATGTAGCAGGAAAAGATATTATTCTCATTGATGATATGGTAGATACAGCAGGTACCATGGTGAAAAGTGCAGCAGCACTTAAAAAACTTGGGGCAAACTCGGTAATGGCGTGCTGTACACACCCTGTACTTTCCGGTCCGGCATATGAGCGCATCGAAGAGGGTGAGCTTGATGAGCTTGTTGTGGCAAATACGATCCCTATGACTAAGCAGTCCAGTAAGATAAAGATGCTTTCAACAGCTTCTATGCTTGGTGAAGTCATTAGACGTGTTCACAACAATGAGAGTGTGAACTCTCTTTTTGAAACGAATTGATGTAAGGTAGGCACCTTGAAGAGACTTCTTTCATGGCGCATTCCTGCCTACAAAATAGAGCATCATTATTTTTTAAATCGTGGGTAGGAATACCCACACTATAATAAGGAACAACATTGGCTAAAGCAGTACCACAGGCAAACATACGTAACTTCTCCATCATCGCACACATCGACCATGGAAAGTCTACACTTGCAGACCGTATCATACAAGAGTGTGGAGCGGTGTCTGACAGACAAATGTCCTCACAAGTGATGGACACGATGGATATCGAAAAAGAGCGCGGTATCACCATTAAAGCTCAGTCTGTACGTTTGGACTACGTCAAAGACGGGGAACACTATATCCTTAATCTCATAGACACTCCGGGACATGTGGATTTCTCTTATGAAGTGAGCCGTTCTTTAGCCTCTTCCGATGGTGCACTACTTATCGTAGATGCGGCACAAGGGGTTGAAGCTCAAACGATCGCAAACGTATACATTGCTATAGAAAACGACTTGGAATTACTCCCTGTAGTAAACAAGATCGACCTTCCTGCTGCTGATCCGGACAGAGTATTGACAGAACTTGAAGAGGCTATCGGTATCGATGCAACAGAGCATAATCTTGTCTCTGCAAAGACAGGTGTAGGTGTAGCAGAACTCATAGAATCTATTGTTGAGCGTGTTCCTGCCCCTCAAGGTGATGAGAATGCACCACTCAAAGCACTGATCTATGACTCCTGGTTTGATAATTATTTGGGAGCACTTGCTCTGGTACGTGTTTTTGACGGAAGTATTAAAAAAGGACAGATGGTTAAAGTGATGGGAACGAAAGATGAGCATCAGGTGCTTAATCTTATGTACCCGAATCCTATTGCTCCGATCAAGACTGAAGAGATCAGAACAGGTGAGATAGGCATCGTAGTCATGGGGCTTAAAACGGTTGATGCGCTGCAAGTAGGGGATACCGTCACTGATTCAAAGAATCCGACAGCAGAAGCCATTGGTGGGTTTGAACCTGCCAAACCGTTCGTATTTGCAGGTATTTACCCTATAGAGACAGATAAGTTTGAAGACTTGCGTGATGCCCTGAACAAACTCAAGCTCAATGACTCCTCTTTGAGTTTTGAGCCGGAGAGTTCTATGGCACTGGGTTCCGGGTTTAGAACAGGTTTCCTGGGCATGTTGCACATGGAAGTGGTGAAGGAGCGTTTGGAGCGTGAGTTCAACTTGGAACTTATCGCTACTGCTCCTACCGTTGTCTATAAAGTCAAACAGACGAACGGTGAAGAGCTGGAGATACAAAATCCAAGTGAACTCCCGGAACCACAGAAGATAGACACCATCTATGAGCCGTATGTAAAAGCGACCATATTAACACCGCAGGAGTTTGTAGGCAACCTCATTAAGTTGCTTAACGACCGTCGTGGTATCCAGATAAAGATGGATTACCTGAACGAAACGCGTGTACTCATGGAGTATGATATTCCTATGAATGAGATCGTAATGGATTTTTACGACAAGTTGAAGTCTATTACCAAAGGGTATGCGAGTTTTGATTATGAGCCTATAGGCTTTAGAGAGGGTAACCTTGTCAAGCTTGATATCCGTGTGGCTGGTGAAGTGGTCGATTCACTCTCTATCATTGTTCCGGAAGAGAAGGCGCGTACAAGAGGTCTTGCCTTTGTTGCACAGCTTAAAGAGCTTATCCCCAGACAACTTTTTGAAGTGGCTATCCAGGCGAGTATCGGAAATAATGTTATTGCACGTTCCAACGTGAAGTCGATGGGGAAAAACGTGACTGCCAAATGTTACGGTGGTGACATTACACGTAAAAGAAAGCTTTTAGAGAAACAAAAAGCAGGGAAGAAGCGTATGAAGTCCATCGGTAAAGTGGAAGTACCTCAAGAGGCATTTATGGCTGTTTTGAAGTTGGACAGTTAAATGGAGATGGGCTGGGCAATACACCTGCATCTTCTTGCAGCTATCTCATGGATAGGCGGGTCCATCTTTATGTTCGCACTTGGTATAAGTATGCGGGACAAGAAGGCACAAAAAGCGGTCTATCCCCATATAGGTCCTATTTTCGGTTACTTCGAAGTTGTGGCATTAATGTTCCTGCTTGCTACAGGTTCCTATATGATCACAGATTACGGACTGATAGAACTTCTTTTTACGGATTACCACTCAGAGGTGATCGATGCTTTGCGTACAAAGTTATGGATCGTACTGGCACTTCTTATCGTGACTGTGATCCACTTCATTATAGCCCTTAAAACAAATAACAAAGAGCGTACACCTATGCAGAATCTCATTTCCCGGGCTTCTTCAATGCTGATCTTCTTTTTGAATCTTTTTGTATTGCATTATGCAATGGTGATAAGGGATATACTTTAACGGTTGAACTCAGTGGCAGCTGTGAATCTACCGTTTAATTTTCTTGTCAGCTTATAAATAACCACAAAGCTGTTGCACATAGCAGGGTGCCAAATAAGAGCCCTTGCGTTCTTTGTGTATTTTTTTAGACACGAACAAAGCAAGAGAATTTCCGCCAATGATCCAGATCATGCTGGTTGTTAAAGTCAATGCTACAAGTGCGAATGTTAATATAAATATTTGTATATACCCATCGGTTTCAGGTGTATAGAACTGTGAAAACATTATGGTTGGTATCAGTAAATACTTGGCATTGAGTATTTCAACGATCACACCATCTTTAAAGGTAAGTGGAGTGAAAGTTTCTTCTACTGTGTTGGACATTCTAAAAAATTTGAAAGCAAGATACAGTAGAAATGCAATACCTATATATTTTATCGTGTTTATTATCTGCGGATACGTTGAAATAAGAAAATCAAGACCAAAGCCAACAGCCAACGTTTGAAATATACTTGTAATATTTGTTCCTAACCAAAATGGAACAGTTCCTTTAACTCCAAAAGAACTACCGGAAGCAGCATATAAAATATTTGCCGGACCGGGGCTTATAACTATCGGCAGCAAAGTCATAAACCATAAAAATATAAATTCAGTATTCATTTATTTCCTTTCAACATAATGACTGAAGTGGGGGACGGGGACAAAATGTTCCTCTATTTTCCGGTTTCCGGTAATAGAGGATATCTGTCCTGCTATTTTATCATTTAAACACTTATTGGATGAACCTGTGACTCTAATTACGTGGCACAACAACTTAACTCGGAAACATCTTTGTCAAAGGCAATGGCTGCCAATTTTATACCTTCACTTAGTGTTAAATAGGGATGTAAGAGATCTTTTAACTCTTCTATGGTGATACCCGAACGAATCATTACGGCCAGTTCCATCAACAGCTCTGAACCTTCTGGTGCAACAATTCGTGCTCCTATTAAAGTATTCTCTTTTTTGTTACGGATCAACTTTATAAAACCTCTGGTATCATTCGCGGCAATGGAGCGTGGAACATGATTTAACGGTAACACGGCAGTGTCAACATCCAGCCCTTTCTCTTTTGCCTGTGATTCATCCATGCCAAGCCCTGCAACTTGCGGGTCGGTAAAAATAACCCAGGGTAAAATGCTATAATCCGTTGCCTGTACTTTAGAAGAAAAAGCATTGTTGACAGCGGTTTTTCCCTCATAGGCGGCCGTATAGACAAACATATTGGAGCCTGTGACATCCCCTGCTGCATAGATGCTTTTCATAGACGTTTGTAAAAACGCATTAACTGCAATACCACCATTTTTTTCTAAAGCAATACCCGACTCTTCTAAACCCATGTTCTCGGTATTTGCTTTTCTTCCTGTTGCAATAATCAGTTTTTGGGCACTAAACTCATGCGCTGCACCATCAACAATGGAGCGAACAATCACTTGTCCATTTTCTTCTAGTACCTGTTGAATCGCATTACCTGTGATGATATCGATACCCTCATCTGTAAGATGTCTGCTAAGTTCATTGGAAATATCGGGAAGTTCATGAGATAAAATATGGTCAGAACGCTGTAATATAGTTACTTTTGATCCTAATCTGGAGAATATCTGTGCTATCTCTAAAGCAACACAGCTACCGCCTAAAACAATCATAGACTCTGGTAAAGTCTCCAACTCAAAGACCTCTTCATTACTCAAATATGAAATTTTATCTATACCCGGTATCGGGGTTACTAATGGTCTTGCACCTGTTGCAATCAATATATGGCTTCCCTCAATTATCTGTCCATTAGCCTCTACACTGTTGGCTGATATGACTTTCGCTCGAGCATTAATAAGTTCAAAATTCGGCATATCTTTTATGATATTTATATATTTTTGTTCTCGAAGTTCATGTACAAGTTGGCGTTTTTCATTCATCAATGCTTTAAAGTCAACGACACTCGCCTTAGAGTCTATTCCGGAGAAAGGGTTATTGTTTGCTTTGAAAACACTCTCGGCGGCTCTCATTAAATTTTTTGAGGGAATGCAACCTACATTGACGCAGGTTCCTCCTATGGGTAGACCATCATTGATCATGGTGATTTTAATACCTAGCCCATGGGCCTGGATCGTAGCTGCAAAGGCGGCAGAACCTCCTCCTATAATAATTAAATGTCTACTCTCCTGCTTTTCTTGGGCATACACTTTATAAGCGCTAACCTTATAATGCCCTATCTGGTTAATTGTGCTGATGATCTGTTGTTCATTGGTCATTGTTTCATCAAAAGTCACAAATGCTTTCTCACTCTTATGATCTACAGAAACCACACTGACACCATCTATAGCTAAGCTTTTTTCAATGGTTCCCGCACAACCTTCACATGTCATACCGGATATAGTATATTCATATGTTTTCATGATCAAGCCTTTTGTTGATTATTTACATTTTCCCGTACTGCATTTACCTGTTCCGCACTTGCCACCGCTGCATTTTGAAGCTTTATTACTTTTGGATGCTTTAGATAGATCGATTTTATGTGCTGTGACTTCAATACCATGCACTTTATGTTTGCCACTGTCATCTTCATAACTAACGGGTCTATATCCTGTTGCTGCAATTGCTTTCATAATGGTTTTAATATCAGTTCTTGTTTTATCAAACTCAATGATGGCATGTTTATCTTGTATGGATGCTTTGATGCTTATCACACCATCTACTTCACCGGCAACTTTTTCAACCGTAGCCGCACAAGCTTTACACGTCATACCCTCAATATTTACAATACTTTTGAATACATTGGCTTTATCTGCTACTACAACTTTTGGTTTATTATTTGTGATCAATGCATCTCCCCAATAAGGAAAAGAGAGTATCACTGCTGCAAAAACAGTTACCAATGCCAAAAATGATGTCGTATGCCAAAATGAGACCTTAGCATTTTCATCCGGACCACAAGGACACTTGATATCCTCTCTTTTAGGTTTTAGTTTATCCCACCAGCTATATGCCAATATGCTTACCGTAAAAGTTATCAAATATGGACGAAGCGGTTCCAGCCACGAAAAAGTTGAAGCTATGCCTGTTGATCCTGCCAATACAGCTAAAACAGGTGTAATACAACATAAAGAGGCTCCAAATACTGCTAAGATACCGCTTATTACTTTTTGATCTATCATGATGCACCCTTCAATAATGTTTTGAAATCTCTCTTTTTACTCTCGTCCCCAAGTTCCAGCCCGGGGATGCATACTTGACCCTTGCATCACCAAAACCTCTCTATTTCATGTAGTCCTTGGATACTTTCATAGTCTTTAGCAGAATGATATCTCCAGTGTAGAACTTCCTCTATTTTACCCTCTTTTTACAGGGTTCTCATGTATATATTGTATCTTATTGATCATCTTGATCATCATAGTATCTGTTTACATCAGCTGAGGATGAAATCCTTCTTCCCATATCTGATAAGAGGTATACTCTTTATGTGCTTTTTTGTAGAAAGCAAACTGCTCTAGTTGGGTGCAGTGTATCATTTTTTCTGTCATGATGGATTTTCTCTGAGTAGTGTTACTCCCGAATGTGTCCCTGGGCAGGAGAGACTGTGAAAGAACCTATGGAAGTGGAGACTTCAGTCCCACCAAAAAGCTTTTTTGCCTAAAAAAGTTTGTATTTAATGGAAAATATTGCTTTTTCTGTCAAAATAACCTAAAAATATGCAAATATTTGGGTGAGGCTGAAGCCTTCACTTCCGGGGTACCTAGTTCTTTCACAGTCTCAGGAGAGACGTAATGAGGAATGACAGTACAGCAGACAGTGAGACAGATATAGGTCAAAAAGAAGCCAATATAACATATTAGCAAGCCTTAAAAGAGTATAATTTCAAAAATCACAAAAGATAAGACTATGGCCCTCGTAGATCTTTTCGGTAATGTCAAAAAAATTTCTGTAAATTTTTCATCGGCAACTTTATACTGTTCAAAATTATCCCAAGAAAGTAACTCCAAGCAAGCACAAGCTATAATTTACCTAATATAACCAAATAAGGAATAGTAATATGCACGAACAAACACTAGCCATCCATGCAGGATATGACAAAGATGCTATGGGGACTATGGCTGTACCTATTTACCAGACCACCGCGTATGAGTTTAGAGATACGGAACATGCGGCAAATCTTTTTGCACTGAAAGAACTGGGGAATATCTATACACGGTTGATGAACCCGACTACAGATGTTTTTGAAAAACGTTTTGCTGCACTTGAAGGCGGAGCAGCTGCCATAGGGACTGCTTCCGGTATGGCGGCCATCTTTTATGCTATTGCCAATGTAGCTGAGGCTGGAGACAACATCATTGTAGCAAAACAGGTGTATGGCGGAACAACAACACTTACTGGGCATACCATTAAACGTTTTGGTATAGAGACACGTTATTTTGATGTGCGTAATCCTGGCGAGATAGAAGCTTTGGTAGATGAAAAAACCAAAATTATCCTTTTTGAGAGCATTACAAATCCAAGTATTGATGTTGCTGATTTTGATGCTATCGTAGCCATTGCTGACAAACACAACATTTTGACTTGTGTAGATAATACTGTAGCTACACCGATATTGTGTAAGCCGCTAGAGTATGGATGTGACCTGACTGTACACTCTGCAAGTAAATACACAACAGGTCAGGGGCTTGCCATTGGTGGTGTGATTGTTGAGCGTGAGAACTTGGTAGAGAAGATCAAGGGTAATGCACGGTATGCACACTTTAATGAACCGGATGAGAGTTACCATGGGCTAGTCTACAGTGACTTGCCATTACCGCTCTTTACGCTTAGGGTAAGACTTGCATTGTTGCGTGATCTGGGCGCGGCACCCAGTCCGTTCAACTCATGGTTGTATATCCAGGGACTTGAGACTTTACCACTGCGCATGAAACAACACTCTAGTTCAGCGTTAGCTATAGCAGAGTTTTTGGAAGCACATCCAAAAGTAGGGAAAGTCAACTATCCCGGACTTAAGTCAGATACAAATTATGAGTTGGGTCAAAAATACTTTAAAGGTGGACACAGTGGGCTTCTCTCTTTTGAGGTTAAGGATAAAGAGACGGCACAGAAGATAGCAGACAGTACTGAGATATTTTCTTTGGTAGTAAATATTGGTGACAGTAAGTCTATTATTACGCATCCGGCAAGCACGACACATCAGCAACTGTCAGCTCAAGAGCTTATTGATGCGGGTGTTCCTGGAGGACTTGTAAGATTAAGTGTAGGGTTGGAAGATACGCAAGATTTGATAGATGATTTGACACAAGCCTTAGGGTAAGTGCAAATAGGGTAAAATAACGAAATTAATTCCAAGCACAAAAGCAGTTCATGAAAATCAAAACAAAAACAGCACATTTCAGTAGTCCTCTTTACTTAGAGAGTGGGCGTATCCTGGAACCGTATGAAATCACTTATGAGACATACGGGGAACTAAATGAAGATAAATCTAATGTTATTTTAGTGTGTCATGCCCTTAGCGGTTCCCATCATGCAGCAGGTGTGTATGAAGGTGAACAGAAAGCTGGCTGGTGGGACGGACTCATCGGTGATAATAAAGCCATTGATACGACTAAATATTTTGTTGTCTGCAGCAATGTTGTAGGTTCTTGTTTTGGTACGACGGGCCCTATGAGTAATAACTATCCCTCAGAAGAGCCTTTTCGTTTAAAATTTCCTGTTGTGACCATAAAAGATATGATAAGAGCTCAGATGCACTTACTTTCACAATTGGGTATCTATCATGTACGTGCTATAGTCGGTGGTTCTATGGGTGGAATGCAGGCACTGCAGTTTGCAGTGGATTATCCTAATTTTGCGGATGATATCATATCTCTTGCTGCTACCTATGCGACAAGGCCATGGACGATAGCCTTTAACAAGGTTGCCGTAGAGGCTATAAGAAGGGATCCGCGATTTAAACATGGAAATTATGAGAAAGATGCTTTTAAAGAAGAAGGGTTGGATGGTTTAGCTATCGGACGTATCGCCGGACATATCTCTTATCTTTCTCCTGATTCTATGGATAACAAATTTGGACGTAACTATGTCAGTAATGATGGTTTATTTGAACTCTTTGGACGTTATGAAGTTGAGAGATATATGGAATACAATACCAATAATTTTTCACGTATTTTTGATCCACTCTCTTACCTCTATATAGTAAAAGCGATCAACACGTTTAATTTAAGTCGTGGATATGATTCATTACATGATGCTGTTTTACGGATCAAGGCAAATGTTCATTTGATCAGTTTTTCATCTGATTATCTGTTTTTCCCTTCAGAGATGGAACACATCGCTAATATGATGAAGCGAAACGGACAGGCACATACATATCTTGAAGTTGAAAGTAATTATGGACATGATGCATTTTTAGTAGAATTAGAAAAATTTGAAGAGAATATAAAAGAGGTATTACAATGAAATTTCCTGAGTTGATAAATGAAGTTTTAGTGAGAGAAATTAAAACAGGACTTTGCTCTGTTTTAAGGAGAAGTATATAATGGCAACCTTTGAAGAGAAATTAGAACATTCAAAAGAGCTTTTGGAAAAGTTGATGAATCCGGAGATCACACTTGAAGAGTCTGTGAAGCTTTATGAGGAAGGTCTTAAAAATATTAAAGAGGCTCAAAAACTCATAGAAGAAGCTAAAATGAAAATCACTGTCATAGAACAATCAAATCAAAATGTAGGTGATGAAGGATGAGTAAAAAACTGGTCGTAGCCGCATTACAACTACCGACCTTGGGTATGAATGCGACACGACTGGAGTTCTATTTGAAAAAAGCACATGAAAGAGGAGCAGATGTAATACTTCTTGGTGAGTATGTACTGAATCACTTTTTTAAAGAGTTTGCAAGCATGGCACCAAGTATGGTTAAAGCACAAACCAAAAAACATTTGGAACTTCTTAAAAATCTTGCTATCAAATATGATATTGTTTTTGTTTCTCCTATTATAGTAACGAAAAAAGATGGGTATCATAAAACAATTGTGAAGATCACATCTAAAAATACACGTTATTATGAACAGCAGATACTGCTTCCTTATAGACATTGGGATGAGAAGAAGTTTTTTTCCAATCCGATCAGACCGCTTAAAGATCCTATGACATTTAATCTGAATGGATTTAAGATCATGGTAATGGCAGGATTTGAGCTGCACTTTGATCCTTTTTGGCAGAGTGTGACGAAGAAAAAAGTAGATTTGGTACTTCTTCCTACAGCGTCAACGTTTGGCTCACATAACAGATGGCGTGAAATTATAAAAACTAAAGCCTTTTTACATGGCTGTTTTGTCCTTCGTGCCAACCGTTTGGGGGAGTATAGTGATGATGAGGTTAAGTGGAAATTCTATGGTGATACAATGTTAGTATCTCCCGAAGGTGAAGTAGAGATGATGCTTGAAGATAAAGAGTCCATGCTTATTGAAGTAATTGATAAAGCAGAAATTTTGGAACACCGAAAAGTATGGGCATTTGAGAAAGAGTTAAAAATCAGAGAGGATTTAATATGACACCGGAAGAGTATTTTAACAGACAGATTCAATTATGGGGTGGAGAGGCACAGAAGGCTCTTCAAACTAAGAGAATAGCTATTATTGGTTCAGGCGGCCTTGGATCTACTTTGGCCCAAGCCTTGGGTACGAGTGGTATAGGTGAGATACATATAGTAGACTTTGATACAGTCTCTATACACAATATTCACAGACAGATTGCGTTTACGCTTGAAGATGAAGGGCAAAATAAAGCCAAAGCTGTAGCCAAGCTTATAGAGTCCAAAAATCCTTTTGTCAAAGCAGTGGCATTTGATATGGATTTTAAAGCATTTAAAGAGAAGGGAAACATGTATGATCTCATCTTGGATGCAACAGACAATCTTCCTGTACGCGGAGATATAGACAAGTATGCAAAAGAGACAAAGATACCTTGGATTTATGCCAGCGTAGAAGAGTTCAACGGACAGGTTTGTTTTTTTGAAGAATCGAACTTTCAAGTCTTTAACATCTCTGATCATAAACCGGGGGGGATCGCTGCACCTATCGTGATGCATATAGGTTCTCTTCAGGCAAATTTGGCACTTCGTTATTTGGTAGGAGAGCCAGTAGTTAAAGATAAACTTTATTATCTCTATTTTAATGATGAAGGTGAACTTGTTACCCAAAAATTTGGAATGCCAAAAGCCTAATAGTGTTACAATTATAGAAATAATATAAAGGGTATAGTATGAAATTAAAAGTATTACTTTTTTCAGTGATGGTTTTGTTTTTTGCCGGATGTACACAAGAGACTCAAAACTCTCTTAGTCGTTCAATTCAGAACTGGACAGGAACTAATGGTGTACTTGATGTGTATGCCGGTGATAAATTAGTACATAGGTTTATTAAAATAGATAAACTTTCAACAGCTTATGGTACGAATGACAGCAAACTTAGACCGTATCGTTATGGTTATGGATATGATGATGTAAACTTTAATGGTAAAAAAGATGCGGGAGAGAAGAAAGTATATTTTGAATTTTCTGATTACTCAACATCATATATATTTTATGAAAGAAATTAAAAGAGTCATATGACTCTTCCTCATCAGAGGTAAAACTTCAGTGACTGAATATAGTATGGACTTTGTTCATAATATATGGGAATTTATTAATAGGAGAACAGGTAAATGAAATTTATTTCAACAAAAGAAGCACCACAAGCCATAGGACCATATTCACAAGCAGTTGAAGCAAATGGCTTCATTTATACATCAGGGCAGATCGGACTTGATGAAAAAGGTGTCATGGTAGCAGGAGATGTAGAAAATCAAACACATCAAGTGATGAAAAACCTCTTTTATGTACTTGAAGCAGCCGGAGCACACTTTAATGATGTGATTAAAACAACGATTTTTTTGGCAGATATGAATGATTTTGACAAGGTCAATAAAATTTATGCACATTATTTTGGTACGCACAAACCAGTGAGAAGTACAGTAGCAGTAAAAACATTGCCTAAAAATGCTCTGGTTGAGATAGATTGTATCGCACTTGCAGGAGTTGATTACACTTTTTAATAGTGAAAGTATCAAATAAGTTCTTAGTTTAAAAAAAAATTAAAACAACTTTGGGTATAATCACGAACTTTTTAAAAAACGATAGTAAAGGGTTTGCAATGTACGCAATCATTAAAGCAAGTGGGCAACAATTCAAAGTTCAAGAGGGTGATATCATCTGTTTTGACAATATGAGTCTTGAGCCTAAAAGTGCTGTAGAATTCAAAGAAGTTTTAGCACTAGACAACGGTGAATTAACTGTAGGTACTCCATTCGTAGAGGGTGCTGTAGTTAAAGGAGAAGTGATCAATGAAGGTAGAGATAAAAAAGTTATCATCTACAAGAAAAGAAGAAGAAAAGATTCAAAACTTAAAAGAGGTTTCAGAAGAGACTTTACAAGAGTTAGAATTACTAAAATAGCATAAGGAGCTCAGATGGCACACAAGAAAGGTCAAGGATCTACTCAGAATAACCGTGATTCAGCTGGACGTCGTTTAGGCGTTAAGAAATTTGGTGGTGAAGCAGTTATCCCAGGTAACATTATCGTTAGACAAAGAGGAACAAAAGTTCATCCAGGTAATGGTGTAGGTATGGGTAAAGATCATACTATTTTTGCACTTGTTGAAGGTGTAGTTAAATTTGAAAACAGAACTGCTAGTCAGAAAAAAGTTTCAGTAATACCTGCATAATCCATCTAAGTCCGAGTTATTCTCGGACTTATTTCTCTAATATTTTAGCTTACTTTCATTATTCATTTTCATCAATGATCAATAAATTTTTACATTTGTTACGTCCTAAAAACCAACCATTGTTATAATCTTTATCATTCTTAAAAAGCTGATGTGATTTTTTGTAGTTACCTTTAGCAGTGGTACATCCGTCTTTGATACCTTTTTGGTACGAATCACTCAGATTTACCCCAAAATAGATATTGCTATGATAGTAACCACCTTTCTCTAAGGGTATCTCTTTGGGAGTACAGGCATTAAATAGAAAGAGTGAACTTGTTAACGATAATACTGTTATAGGTTTAAAATAGTGCATGAACTTATTTCCTTCCTTTGTTTTGATAGGAAAATTATAGCGATAATTTCGCGAATTTAGATATAATTTCATAATTCATTTATTATCATCATATAAGATGATATTTTTTATAAATATAAAGGTTTATATATGTTTGTAGATAGCGTAGAACTTACGATCAGCTCAGGTAAAGGCGGTGCGGGTGCCATCTCTTTTTGGACAGAGAAATTTGTCGTCAAAGGTGGTCCGGATGGTGGAGATGGCGGTCGTGGCGGCTCTGTTTTTTTTAAAGTAGACAACAACACAGATACACTCTCTGCACTTCGTGGCCGCAGGGTCATCAAAGCTGAAAATGGTCGTCCGGGTGAAGGTCGTAAATGTTATGGTCGAAAAGGCCAGGATACTATTATTACTGTGCCTCCGGGTACACAAGTAATAGATATGGAGACAGGTGAAGAGCTTTTAGACCTTGTCACCGAAGGTGAAGTAGTGAAGTTTCTTGAAGGTGGTAAAGGTGGACTTGGCAACATGCACTTTAAGAGTTCGAGTAACCAAAGACCAACTTATGCACAACCTGGACTTCCAGGGATTACCAAACAGGTAAGACTTGAGATGAAACTCATCGCTGATGTGGGTCTTGTGGGTTACCCAAATGTAGGAAAGTCAACACTTATCTCTACACTTTCAAATGCAAGACCACAAGTGGCAAACTATGAGTTTACCACACTTACGCCAAAGTTGGGTGTGGTACATATAGGGGACTATGATTCATTTATGATGGCAGATATTCCAGGTATTATTGAAGGTGCAAGTGATGGCAGGGGGTTAGGGTTAGAGTTCTTAAAACATATTGAAAGAACAAAAACGCTGCTTCTTATGATAGATGCAGCCAATTACAGAGAGATGAAGTATCAGTATGAGACGCTTTTAGTGGAGTTGCAGCGTTACTCTGAAACTTTGGCGACAAGAAAACATGCTATTGCCATCACAAAGATAGATTCACTCTCACAAGATGAAGTCAATGAACTCACAAAGACTTTCTTGTCAGACATCGGTTTAGAAGCAAATGATACTTTGAACCGATATAAAGCAGACAGCAATTATATAAGTTATGGATTTAAGACAGATTTTGGTGTGGCGTTACCGCAAGAGAAGCCACTCTTTGTGCTTCCTATCTCTTCTGTGGCACACTTGAATACAGAAGCGTTACGTTATGCTTTAGGAGATTTTGTGAAAAATGTTAAAGAAGAAGAAAAAGAGGCATAGGAGAGGTTAGGATGCAACGTATCGTTATCAAGGTCGGCTCTCATGTCTTAACGGAAAAAGGGGCTATAGCAAAGAGACGTATGTTGGCACTGGTACAGCTTATAGCTGAACTTAAAGCACATCAGTATGAAGTGATCTTGGTAAGTTCAGGTGCTGTTGCAGCAGGTTCTACACAACTTCCTTTAGACAGAGCCTCTGTTGCCAACAGGCAAGCTCTTGCTGCGATAGGCCAACCACTTTTGCTTAAAATGTATCAAGAGAAATTTGCAAAATTCGGTCTGCTTTGTTCACAAGTACTTTTAAGTGCAGATGTCTTTGAATCTACAGAGCATATACAACATGCAAAAGTAGCCATAGATACGCTTTTAGAAAACAATGTAGTGCCTATTATCAATGAAAATGACACTGTGAGTATCGAGGAGTTGGTCTTTGGAGACAATGACAGACTCTCTGCACATGTTGCACACCATTTTGATGCTGAGTTACTAGTTATTCTTTCAGATATCGATGCTTTATATGATAAGGATCCCAATCGGTATCATGATGCAAAACGCAGAGCAGTCGTAACGACTATTTCAGATGAAGAGCTCAATGCGGAGCATACGCCCAATAATGAATTTGCTACAGGTGGTATAGTAACAAAATTGCAATCTGCAGATTTTCTCATGAAGCACGGCAGAGCAATGTTTCTGGCAAGCGGATTTGACCTGAGTGATGTAAAGTCTCTTCTTATAGATGGTAAACATGTGGGTGGAACACTCTTTCAATAATAGCGATAAGTGCCTTGCTTATATAGAACAAGAAAATATTTATAGGTGATATAGATGAAAAGAATAGTTTACATGGGAACACCCCATTATGCACGAGAGATACTAAATACCCTCATAGAAGCAGAGGATATGGATCTCTCTTTGGTACTTACACAACCGGATCGTCCGGTAGGGCGAAAGAAAGTTTTGACTCCTCCTCCTGTAAAAGTTTTGGCAGAGGAACATGGTATTGAGGTTTTACAGCCAAATCGTCTTAGTGATGAGGGGATTGAAGAGGCTATAAAGTCTGCCAATCCGGACTTCATTATCGTGGCAGCATTTGGGCAACTTCTGCCTAAGAGTATATTGGATATTGCACCATGTATCAATCTGCATGCTTCTTTGCTCCCTCAATATCGTGGTGCTTCACCAGTGCAGCAATCTTTACTGAATGGCGATGAAAAAACCGGTGTGACCTCTATGCTAATGGAAGAGGGACTGGATACCGGGGATATACTTGAAAAAGTAGAATTTGTCATTCCAAAAGATATGAGACTACATGCTTTAATGCAGCAACTCACAGATGACGCATGCAGTTTAACACTGAGTACGATTCGCAATTATAAGAGTATTATCCCTGAGAAACAGGATGAAAAGCAGGCAACACTTTGCAAAAAAATCAAAAAGAGTGACGGTGAGATCAATTTTGAAGATGCAAGAGTGATCTATAATAAATATAGGGCATTTGAAGGATGGCCGGGGATCTTTGCTTCTAATGGTACAAAATTTGATGGACTCTCTTTGGTCGATACAGAAAATCAAAACAATGCTTGTGAAATACTTGCATTTGAAGATGAAAGTATCGTTGTCGGATGTAGCAGGGGTGCTTTAAAAATAGAGAGACTTCAGCCTGCTTCTAAAAAAGCGATGTCAGCCAAAGCATACTGTGTTGGAAGGGGGATGAAAGTTGGAGATACTCTCATTTAAGTCTCTTCCTTCTACGCAGAAATATCTGATGGAAAAATTGAAAGAGAAGAAACTTGATGCTCCTGTTGCTGTTCTTTCGTTGGAACAGAGTTCCGGAATCGGCAGTCGTGACAATAGCTGGTCAGGCGGAGAAGGAAATTTCTTTGCTTCCATCGCAATAGAGTTGGAAATGCTTCCTGAGGATCTTCCTCTCTCCTCGGCTTCGATCTATTTCTCGTTTATTATGAAAAAAACACTTGAATCACTGGGTGAAAATGTCTGGTTAAAATGGCCAAATGATTTTTATTTGAACGATGATAAAGTGGGAGGAACCATTACACAAAAAATAAATGATATTTTGGTGTGTGGTATTGGGATAAATTTAAAAAATTCACAAAATGGTTATAGAGCCTTGCAGTGCGATATTACACCCAAAATATTACTGGAAAATTACCTCATAGCACTTCAGGAATTTCCAAAATGGAAGCAGATTTTTAGTGAGTATGAGGTAGAATTTGAATTGAGCAGAAAGTTTTCAGTTCATATTGAAAACTATCAAAAGAGCCTTCTGGACGCCAGTTTATGCAGGGATGGTTCTTTAATTATAGAAGGGGAAAGAGTGTATAGTTTACGATGAGTGAAGTCATAAGTATAGCCAACCAGAAGGGTGGCGTAGGAAAAACAACAACAGCAGTAAACTTAGCAGCTTCTTTGGCTGAAAGAGGTAAAAAAGTACTTCTTTTGGATATTGATCCTCAGTCTAATGCAACAACCAGTTTAGGGTTCAACAGAAGTGATTATGAATTCAATATTTACCATGTGCTTATAGGAACTAAAAAGCTCTCTGAAGTGGTACTCAAAACAGGCATAAAAAACCTTAGCCTTGCACCTTCCAACATAGGTCTTGTAGGGATAGAAAAAGAGTTTTACAATCCTAAAAAGAAAAATAGAGAATTGATTCTTAAAGAGAAGATCAAAGAGGTCTCTAAAAAATTTGATTTTATCATCATTGATTCACCTCCGGCATTGGGACCTATTACCATAAATGCTTTAAGTGCTTCAGATTCTGTGATTATTCCTATCCAATGTGAATTTTTTGCACTGGAAGGTCTTGCACAGTTACTCAATACGGTCAGTCTTTTAAAAAAGACGATTAATCCGAAACTCAAGATCAAAGGTTTTTTACCTACGATGTACTCTGGACAAAATAATCTCTCGAAACAAGTGCTTGCAGATTTAAGTCATCATTTTAAAGATAAACTCTTTCATCTTAAAAAAGCTAAAGAGTGTATTGTTGTACCACGTAATGTAAAGATAGCGGAAAGTCCAAGTTTCGGTAAACCAGTAACTCATTATGCAACGAGTTCTAAAGGTTCAATTGCCTATAGAGATCTAGCAACAGTGATAGCAAGAGGTTAAAAGATGGCGTTAGGCAGAGGACTGGGAGATATCCTTTCTGAAGTAGAAGAGGCATACGAAAAAGATTTAAGCAATATTGACAGTTTTGAACTTGAAGCACGGGGAGCCCGTGTTGAAGAGCTTCGTGTTGACAGTATTACTCCAAACCCATTTCAGCCTCGTAAACATTTTGATGAGAAAGCACTTCAGGAGTTAAGTGATTCGGTTAGAGAACATGGATTACTCCAACCTATTGTAGTGATAGAAAAAGAAGACGGTTATCTTCTTATAGCAGGCGAACGTCGTTTAAGAGCACATAAACTTGCAAAAATTACAACGATCAAAGCAATTATTGCTGATGTAGATATAGATGAAGTAAGGCTTCGTGAACTTGCACTTATTGAAAATATCCAAAGAGAAAATCTTAATGCGATCGAGTTGGCAAACTCTTATGCAGAGTTGATCGAAGTACACAAGATCACTCATGATGAGCTCTCTTCTATTGTACATAAAAGTCGTTCCCAGATTACTAATACAATGCGTCTTTTAACTCTTTCCGGCTATGCACAGGAACAAGTAGTTTCCGGTAAGATTTCTCAGGGACATGCAAAGATACTGGTTGGACTTGATGAAAAGAAACAAAAAGTGATTATTGATAGTATCATTGGACAAAAACTTTCTGTACGTGATGCGGAAAAGATGGTGAAAAATCATAAAGAAAATACCCAACCTTCAAGATCCGCTAAAACAAATAAAAACCCAGTTGAAAAATATGCAAAAGAATTGGAAGCGTTATTACCTTTTAAGCATAAAATTAAAGCAAAAAGTATTGAGATAATCTTAACTAATGAGAAAGATATTGAAAACTTTTTAACATTCCTCAAAAAACCCTAAATTTTAACCAACATCTCATCTCCAAAATGATAAAATAATGCGAAATTACACGAGGAGTTTTAATGCTTGACATACATTTACCATTGATGTTGTTCGTCTTAGCTTTGTTTCTAACCCTTCTTGTTCTTTTAAATAATATGCTATTTCAGCCATTGGTGAAATTCATGGATGATAGAGATAACTCTATAGCAAAAGATTTAAAAGCAGCAAAAAGTCTTAGTGGTAACAGCGATGAACTCAATGCCAAGGCAGATGAAAATATTAGTAATGCTAAAAATGAAGCTGCTGCAATCAGACAGAAAGCAATCGATGAAGAAAAAACATTGGCTGCAAGTAAAGTTGAAACAAAACAAAATGAGTTAGATAAAGAGTATGAAAACTTTGTAGAGAAGTTAGCTGCTGATAAAGAGAACCTTAAAAATTCTCTCCTTTCTCAAATGCCTCTATTCAAAGAGAGCCTAAAAGCTAAGTTTAGCAAACTATAAGGAGAGGATGAATATGAAGAAATTAGCACTATTCGCTTTGCTGATGGTACCTGCTATCCTTTTGGCTAGTGGTGGTCATGGTGAAGAGAGTCGTTATCTTGCACAAACGGGTAGAGAGACAGACTTTTGGCCGAGAGTAGTTAACTTTACTATTTTTGCTGCACTGCTGTATTATTTGATTGCCAACCCAATCAAAAACTTTTTTAAAGATAGAAAAGAAGGTATAGCTGCACAGCTTAGAGAGATAGAAGAGAAGCTTCAAGCTGCAAAAGATGAGAAAAAAGAAGCACAGGCTCGTTTGGATGAAAGCAATAAAAAAGCAGAGCAGATTGTTGAAGATGCGAAAAAAGAAGCAATACTTTTAGCACAAAAGATCAGTGAAGCAAATGAAAATGAGTTAGCTCTTATGGAAAAACAATTTGAAGAAAAAATGATTTTAGAAGAGAGAAAATCTGCCAGAGAGGCGATTGATGAAATCTTGAGTGAAAATATCACTAATGATGACATTATGCTTGATGAAGCTAAAGTTGTTGACATTATCTCTAAGAAGGTGGCATAGATGGAAGAGTTGATCGCTAAAAGATATGCAAAAGCACTTTCATCGGTGAGTAAAGATATTAAGAGTATCGCTGAAGTACTTAATGTTCTGACAGAAGCTATCAGTGCGGAAGAGGTAAAATCAGTTTTAATCTCTCCTATCGTTGCAAGTGAAAAAAAGACAGAGATGATCCTGTCTACACTTGGGGATAAGGCAGACAGTACATTGGTTAATTTTATCAAGATCCTAGGTGAGAACAAGAGACTTGATTTGATTCCTGCTATTGCTAAAGTACTTAATGCAGATTTGCAAAAAGAGTCTAATCAATACGAAGGTGTATTGAAGAGTAAAGAGACACTTGATAAAGATGAATTAAGCAAGCTTGAAAAGACACTTAAAAAATATACAGGTTCCAAGATTAAATTGAGACAAGAAAAAACGGATCTTGACGGGTTACGTGTTTCAGTTGATGATTTGGGTATTGAGGTTAACTTCTCTAAGCAGAGAGTTAAGGAACAACTAATTGATTTCATTAAGAAATCTTTATAGTTATCTAAAAGAAAGGAGTATCAGTGGCAGTTAAATTGCAAGCAGATGAGATAAGTTCAATCATCAAAGAAAGAATCGAGAATTTTGAGATTGATGTTGACATCAATGAAATAGGAAAAGTAGTAGGTATCGCAGACGGTATTTCAACAGTATATGGTCTTAACAATGTTATGGCAGGAGAAGTTGTAGAGTTTGATAATGGTGCTAAAGGACTAGTATTGAACCTTGAAGAGGCAAACGTAGGTGTTGTTGTTCTTGGTACAAGTGCTGGTATTAAAGAAGGCATGAGCGTTAAGAGAGTTGGAGAACTTCTTAAAACACCAGTCGGCGATGCACTGATGGGTAGAGTTGTTAACCCACTTGGTGAAGCTATTGACGGTAAAGGTGCGATTGAAACATCAGAGCACAGATTTATTGAAGAAAAAGCACCAGGGATCATGGCTAGAAAATCAGTTCATGAGCCACTTCAAACAGGTATCAAAGCGATTGATGCACTTGTACCGGTTGGTAGAGGTCAAAGAGAGCTTATCATTGGTGATAGACAAACTGGTAAAACAACATTGGCTATCGATACAATCATCAACCAAAAAGGTCAAGATGTTGTATGTATCTACGTTGCGATCGGTCAAAAACAATCAACAGTAGCTGCTACAGTGAAAAAACTTGAAGAGCATGGTGCAATGGATTATACGATCATTGTAACTGCCGGTGCAGCTGACTCTTCAGCGTTACAATTCCTTGCTCCATATGCTGGTGTAACAATGGCTGAGTACTTCAGAGACAATGGTAGACATGCAGTTATCTTCTATGATGACCTTTCTAAACATGCGGTTGCATACAGAGAGATGTCACTTATCCTTAGAAGACCTCCAGGTAGAGAGGCATACCCAGGTGATGTTTTCTATCTTCACTCAAGACTTCTTGAAAGAGCTGCAAAACTTTCAGATGAATTAGGTGCCGGTTCAATTACCGCATTCCCTATCATTGAAACTCAAGCAGGTGATGTTGCGGCGTATATTCCAACAAACGTTATCTCTATTACGGATGGTCAGATCTTCCTTGAAACAGACTTGTTCAACTCTGGTATCAGACCGGCGATCAACGTAGGTCTTTCAGTTTCACGTGTTGGTGGTGCTGCTCAGATCAAAGCAACAAAACAGGTTTCCGGAACACTTAGACTTGACCTGGCTTCATTTAGAGAGCTTCAGGCATTTGCACAATTCGCATCTGACCTTGATGACTATACCAGAGGTCAACTTGAGCGTGGGCAAAGAATGGTAGAAGTGCTTAAGCAAGGACCTTACTCTCCGGTACCTATTGAGAAACAAGTTGTTATTATCTTTGCTGGTGCAAATGGATACCTTGATGACATTCCTGCAAGTTCTGTAACAAAATTTGAAGCAGACCTTATGCCATTTATGGAAGCAAAATATGCAAATATTTTAGAGAATATCAGAAATGAGAAAAAAATCTCTGATGATACAGAGGCAGAATTACGTAAAGCTATCGAAGATTTTAAAGCTTCATTTGCTGGATAAGAAAGGCTTAGAATGGCTAATTTAAAAGAGATAAAGCGTAAGATCGGAAGTGTTAAGAATACACAAAAGACCACTAACGCTATGAAGCTTGTCTCTTCTGCTAAACTGAAAAGAACAGAAGAGCTTGCTAAAAGATCCAGAGTCTATGCTGCAAAATTGACTGAACTCTTAAATGAGATCGCTCAAAAAATGCAACAGTCCAATGCAGAAGGTATCGATAATGTCTATTTCAAGGATATACAAAATCCTAAAAAAGTAGACATTATCTTTATTACTGCGGACAAAGGTCTTTGTGGTGGTTTCAATGCACAAACGATTAAAAGAACAAATCAACTGATCGCTGAATATAAAGCACAAGATGTAAAAGTGCGTCTTAGAGCAGTGGGTAGAAAAGGTATTGATTATTTTAAATTCAACAATGTTGATTTAAATAATGAAATCATCGGCTTAAGTGCTGCACCGGATTTCAAACAGGCAGCAGAGTTTATCTCTGAAGTGGCAGAATCATATGTTAACGGTGAAACAGATAAGATCATTTTGATACATAACGGTTATGTAAATATGATTACTCAAGAGATTAGAGAAGATCAGGTTTTACCGGTAGATACATCAAAATTAGAGCTTAGCGCTGTTTCAACTTCAGAACTAGAAGTAGAACCGGATGATGATGATACACTTCTTGATGCATTGGTTAAGCGTTATGTTGAGTATACGATGTATTACTCACTTATCGATTCATTGGCTGCAGAACACTCTGCACGTATGCAAGCGATGGACGCAGCAACTACAAATGCAAAAGAGATGGTAAAAGAACTTACTGTGAAGTATAACAAAGCAAGACAAGAAGCCATTACGACTGAACTCATTGAGATTATCAGTGGTATGGAATCAATGAAATAATTAGAGGAGAAGAAATGACAGGTAAAATAGTACAAGTCTTAGGTCCCGTTCTAGATGTGGATTTTACAGACTATCTGCCAGAGATCAATGAAGCGTTAGAAACGACTTTCATGGTTGATGGCAAAGAGCAAAAATTGGTTTTGGAAGTAGCAGCACAGCTTGGTGACAACAGAGTAAGAACAATTGCTATGGATATGAGTGAAGGTGTTGTAAGAGGTCAAGAAGTTAAAGCAACCGGTGCGCCTATTAAAGTTCCTGTAGGTGAAGAAGTTCTTGGACGTATCTTCAACGTTATCGGTGAAGCTATCGATGAAGCTGGTGAAGTAAATGCTAAAGAGTACTGGTCGATTCACAGAGATCCGCCTGCATTTGAAGAGCAAAGTACAAAAACTGAAGTTTTTGAAACAGGTATCAAAGTAGTTGACCTTCTGGCTCCATACTCAAAAGGTGGAAAAGTCGGACTGTTCGGTGGTGCCGGTGTTGGTAAAACCGTAATTATTATGGAACTTATCAACAACGTTGCCATGAAACACAGCGGTTACTCTGTATTTGCCGGTGTTGGTGAAAGAACTCGTGAAGGAAATGACCTTTACTACGAGATGAAAGAATCAAACGTACTTGACAAAGTTGCACTGTGCTACGGTCAAATGAGTGAACCTCCTGGAGCACGTAACCGTATTGCTCTTACTGGTCTTACTATGGCTGAGTACTTTAGAGATGAGATGGGTCTTGATGTATTGATGTTTATCGATAATATCTTTAGATTTGCTCAATCAGGTTCAGAGATGTCTGCACTTCTTGGCCGTATCCCTTCAGCTGTTGGTTACCAGCCGACACTAAGTAGAGAGATGGGTGCACTTCAAGAAAGAATTACATCAACTACGAAAGGTTCTATTACTTCTGTTCAGGCAGTATATGTTCCTGCGGATGACTTGACTGACCCGGCTCCGGCATCTGTATTTGCCCACCTTGATGCAACAACAGTTCTTAACAGATCTATTGCTGAAAAAGGTATCTATCCTGCGGTTGACCCATTGGATTCAACTTCAAGAATGCTTGATCCACAAATTGTTGGTGAAGAACATTATAATATTGCAAGAGGTGTTCAACAAGTTCTTCAAAAATATAAAGATCTTCAAGATATTATTGCGATTCTTGGTATGGATGAGCTTTCTGAAGATGACAAACTTGTTGTTGAAAGAGCAAGAAAGATTGAAAAATATCTCTCTCAACCATTCCACGTAGCTGAAGTATTTACAGGTTCTCCAGGTGTATATGTTTCACTTGAAGATACACTTGAAGGTTTCAAAGGTCTTCTTGAAGGTAAGTATGATGATATGAATGAAGCTGCATTCTACATGGTAGGAAATATGGCTGAGGCTATTGCGAAAAACGATAAGATTAACGCAAAAGCATAATCTTAAAGGATAATTATGGAACTTATGAAGCTAGAAATAGTCACACCGAACGGTGTGATCTTTGATGCTGAAGTAAAACAAGTAACACTACCGGGTAGTGAAGGTGAATTTGGTGTTTTACCAAAACATGCTACTTTGGTATCATTGCTTGATACAGGGGTTATCGTTATCGACAAAGCTGACGGGAGTGAAGTAGCAGTTGCTATTAATTCCGGTTATGTAAAAGTTGATGAAGAAAAAACAACTTGTATCGTTGATGGTGCAGTTGCTCTTTCCGGTGACGACAGCGATCTTGCTAAAGCACTTGAAGCAGCAAAAGAATTACTTAAAAGTACGGAAGCCTCTAGTACAGCTATCGCATCTGCGGTTAGTAAAGTAGAGCAAATCGGAAAGTCTCTCTAAATTGAGCTCTCTTTTAGATTATTTCACAGACAGCAGTGCAATTACTATTTTTGTGCTGCTTCTACTCTCTATTTATTTTATTGCAACATTTTGGGTATTTTTTGATAGGTTTTATATCCTGAATTCACGTATCACTTCTGAAGCAAAATCACTTAAAGCACTTTATACAGGTCAGTCAAAATCAGTGGCTAGTACTTCACTTATTTTTACTTATCTGAGCCGTGTCAATACCCCAAACAAAGCAATACTCGAAGCGGCATCCTCTGATGCTATCCGTGTTTCTACCAAAGGCTTAACCTGGCTTTCCATTATTGCATCTACTTCTCCGTTTATCGGCCTTTTCGGTACGGTTATAGGGATACTTGAAACATTCTCTAAATTGGGGACACAGTCCAGTACTTCTTTAAATGTTGTGGCTCCTGCTATCTCTGAAGCCCTTGTTGCCACCGCAGCGGGTATTGCAGTCGCGATCTTTGCCTATACTTTTCATTTGATCCTGAAGCGTAAAGCATATGAACTCTCTTCACTTCTCTCTTCTCAGTCTGAAGTGATACTCTCTCAGGTCAATGAGGAGTTATAAATGTTCTCTTGGGATGACAGTCCGGATCTGAACATTACGCCTCTGGTGGATGTGATGCTGGTACTGATGGCTATTTTGATGATCACTGCTCCTACGATTACTTTTCAGGAACAGATTGAACTACCTCAAGGTTCTAAAACTGTTAAGGTTACAAAACCGAAAACACTTACGATCCGAATGGATAAGAACCAAAAGATATACCTTAATAAAGATACTTATACATTAGATACTTTTGCAGATGACTTTGTCAATCAGTCTGTGAAGTTTGATAAAAATTCTGAAGTTTATATCCGTGCAGATGAACGGCTTAAATATAAGGATGTGATGTACTTACTTAAGAGTGTCAAAGCGGCTGGTTTTGAAAAGGTGTCACTTATAACATTATGATGGATAAGTCTCCTAAATTCGTCTGGGGTGTCTTGGCTTTTGGTATCTACTTTGCTATTGTAGGGTTACTCATTTTCTATTTTAATACTCGTGACGATAAAAAGAGTCTGCGTTATGTAAAAAAAGATGAGCATCGTATACAGGTGGCACTCTCTACGCCCAAAAAACCTAAAAATAAAAAAGCTATAAATCCTAAACCTAAAGTAAAACCAAAGCTCAAACCAAAGCCCAAACCCAAACCCAAACCGAAGCCTAAAAAAGAGATAAAAAAGAAAGTAATCAAAAAGAGAGTGATTAAAGAGAAGGTTGTCAAAGAGTCTAAGAAGGTTATTAAGAAAAAAGATGAAAATCTTACAAAACCTAAAAAGAAGGCTTTAGATCTTTTTGCAAATATAAAAACATCCAAAAAGAAAAATCTTATCACGGTGAGTGATAAACCTGTAAAGTCAACACCGAAAAACAATCTTATAAAAGTGACGGATAAACCTATGAGTGCAAGTGAACGTATCAGTTCTTCACTCAAAGTACAAAAGAACAGTGACAGTGGTGTGGAAAATGCTTATTTGGCAAAAGTACAAAGTATGCTGGAAGATTGGCCTGCCCAGAGTGAATATGCAGGTGAGAAAGTAAAAGTTTTATTACTTATAGACCCCACTGGATCATTTGAGTTTAAACTTAAGACTGCTTCAAACAATGAAAATTTCAATTCCGGATTGATAGCGTATTTGGAACAACTACAAATGATAGGTTTTGGTCCTCATAAGGGTAATAGGACTTATGAATTTGAAGCAGAGTTTATTGCGAAAGAGTAGGGTGACAAGATGTATGAAATATACTCCTTCCGGAATACCAGTGAATCAAGCTTTAGTCTATCGTTAGGAATTGATCTATATAATATATTTGCTGATCCATCTTATTTTCTTAAAACAATAGATTTAGAATAGAACATCCAGGGCGTAGACCTGGACAGTATCTCCTTTTTCTATGTGGGTACATCATGCACTTTAAACTTTAGCGTCAGATAGTAACTCACTACTTTTCATTGTTTCATGCAAAAAAATATGCCCCAAGGTTAATCCCCAACTTCATAATACCTATTGTCATAAGTTCAAAGCATCCGCATATCCTCAGCAAAGAATACTGATTCTTCTGGTTCACAGCCTCTCCCGATACTAACCCATACTTCAATTCAATAAGCTAAACACTCCCAATACTTAATTGTTATGTATATATATTTTTTCAACAAGGATGTTAGGAATGAGAGTGAATCGTTTTAAAATGAAAGTATAAAAAGCCAAAACTAAACATAGAACTGTTATCGTATAGATATTACGTTTCGTAAGGAGTATAAAATGAAACAAATAACTGCATGCATAGTATCTATGCTTCTCTTGGCAGTTTTTTCTTTACCTGTCAGTGCCATACCGCCCGAACAGATGAAGCAGATACTCAATATGACTCAAAATAACTGGGTGAGTTTCCGTGACTATAATGGGAAGCAGTGGATCTATTTTACGCATTTGGAGGCCTATACCTGCGGTATAAAAGAAGTACATTACAGTATCAATTCAGATAAACTGGATAAAGTATGGGAACTTCAGTCCTGTGATCCCAAGAATCCTATGGCTGTGACCAAAGATATTATCTATCTGACTATGCCGCTGGGTACTGCTAAGTCCATAGCTGTGCAAGTGACATTTACTGATGGTACGAAGAGTAAGATAGTTCGTAAAAGACCCTAGTAAAAGATTGCAGACATATACCCGACTGCGAGTTACTGTTCCCACTTGCATTTGCAGAAGTACGATAGTCGAGTAGTTTAGATGAGAGTTTTAGGTGTTTGGCTACGGGTATCATGGCTTGAATACTGCTGCTTTCCGTGTAGCAGATATTGTGCTCTCACAGCATCCCTTTAAAGGGATAAGTATTCAATAAGTGCATTACTTTTCTTGGTGTTTTTTTACTGTATAGGTAGAGATCTCCGGGTGAAGAGAGAGACAGTCCATAGGTAAATTGGCTTTATGACATAAGCTGGAGAAAAAATCATCAAAATTCGGTAACTGTTCCCAAACTTGAGGTAAATACGTAGCCTGTCTGCCATCATATTTGAGTACGACACCGTCTTGAAAAGGAACTATTTTACTTTTCAGATCTTTTATATCACTATACTCTAATATTTTGGGTTCAGAAAGGATAGAAACTTCGACATTGATATGATTGAGCTCTTCACGGGTCAGTGGTGTAAATCTCGGATCATGTAAAGCAGCAGACTGGGCATTTGAAATAATATCTTGATAAAGCGGACGGTAAGACTGGAGTGAACCTATACATCCGCGAAGCTGCTTATTTGGCTTTGTGTTAATGGTAACAAATGCAGCACCGTTTTTCTGAAGTTCAGGATAGTCTTTTAATGCCTGTTCCAAATCAAAATCTTCAGGTTGATTCAATGCTTCCAAAATAGCTGTTTTAGCTAAAGCAATGATAATATCGTTCATGTATTACTCCTCTTATGAATTTTAGTTAGTAATGTGCTTCTTTCCGGAAAGAAAAGATTAGCTTCTGTCTCTTATTTTAGCATAAAGTAAAAAAGAGAATTGATATTAATTAATGGAGATTTCAACTCAGCCTTGATACAATGCATATAAAAAACAAGGAACTATGTTGAAATATTTTTTACTTTTATTAGTATCCATAAATCTCTTTGCAGTTGATGCTACACTGACGATAGAAAAAGATGTAGAACAGCGTTCTCGTATAGCTTTAGTAGATGGATCTGCTGTATCCAATGATAAAATTTTCAATATTTTACTTTCAGATCTTAAGATCTCCGGACATTTTTTACCAGATAGTACAGTGCACAAAGGGGCTATTTCCTCAAATTTTATTGTACCTGCACTGAAAAACCAAGAGTACGTACTTAAATATGCACTCAGCCAAAAAAGCGGTACAAAGCTTTTAATACGTCTATTAAAAGCGTCTGACGGTACTCAGATTTTGAAAAAAAGTTATGCTATACCTACGACGAGTAAAATGCCTTTTTTAGCACATAAAGCCATTTCTGATATCAACAATGTTTTAAAATATCCGGATATTAGCTGGATTAACCGTTATGTAGTATTTTCACGTTATACTACACCAAGACACAGTGAAATACTTCTGGCTGACTATACTTTTAACTATCAAAAAGTTATCATAAGGGGCGGACTGAATCTTTTCCCTAAATGGGCAGATAAAAACCAAAAAAGTTTTTACTATACCTCTTATGGAAAATTGATACCAACATTATATAAAATTAATATTTATACGGGAGCAAAAGAGAAGATCACAACTTCTGAAGGGATGCTAGTCTGTTCAGATGTGAATAAGAATGGTTCAAAACTTTTACTTACTATGGCACCGGAGGGACAGGCTGATATTTATGAACTTGACCTTGCAACAAAAATTAAAACGAGAGTTACCAAATTTAGCGGTATTGATGTAAATGGTAAATATGTAGATGATGAGAGTCGCATAGTTTTTGTCTCTAACAGACTTGGGTATGCAAATATCTTCAAAAAGTCTATTCACTCTGCAGCTGTTTCTCAAGTGGTTTACCATGGACGGAATAACAATGCCTGTGATGCACATGGAAATCAAATAGTCTACTCCAGTAGAGAGAGTAAGAATACTTTTGGTAATAATACATTCAATCTTTATTTGACCTCTTTAAATGGTTCAGGTACACGCCCTCTGACCACGACAGGAACCAATCAGTTTCCAAGATTTTCTCCGGATGGGTCTGTGATTTTATTTATCAAGCATAGAGGTAATAGTTCTTCGATAGGCTATATTAATCTTGGAAGTCATCAAAGTTTACTTTTCCCACTAGGTGGGCGAAAAGTCCAATCAATTGATTGGTAATTTATTATACGAAGGATTACATATGATTAAAACAATACTAATAACAACAGCAACATTTTCACTGTTTTTCTTGACTGGATGTGGACAGACTGCACCAGGTCTTGATGGAAACAATGTAGGTAAAAACAATATTTCAGATGCAACACAAATAGCAGGTGAAACAGTTACAATAGATGAAAACCAGTATGGTAACGAGACAATTGGCAGCGGTACAGCAGGGAAATATAATAGCAGTAGCGATGGTTTCCGAAGTATCTATTTTGAATTTGGGGATTACAGTATCTCTTCGGCCATGGAAAATTATGTTGCTTCCAATGCAAATGTAGTGAACAGTGCAGGTGCTTCACAGATAAAGATAGAAGGTAACTGTGATGAGTTCGGTACGGATGAATATAATTATGCATTGGGACTTAAAAGAGCCAAAGCGGTTAAAGATGCTATTGCTGCACAAGGTGTTGATACAAGCAAGGTGGTTATCGTAAGTTTTGGTGAGAGCAACCCTGTATGTAGCAATCCAACAGATGAATGTTATGCCCAGAATAGAAGAGTGGATCTTCGTTTAGCGAAGTAGTATAGTGATGAACACAAAGTATCTACGTAATCTATGCTTGTTTTTTGTGTTAAACAGCACAGTAGTTCTTGCAGAACCATCTGTATACGGTTTTAATAACTTAAACAGTGGTTCTACTCAAGGATCGACACCTTCTGAGAGGATGATCGTACAAAATAGAAAAAACATAGCTTTGCTCAAACAAAAGATTGCAGAACAAAATGAGAGGATCGATGGCTTGACCTCTATTATAGAAGGGCTTAGTGCTACACTAAGTGAGTTAAAAGGAAGTGCCAGTAGCACTTCTTCTATGGGAAGAGGAAATGATAATACGGCACTGCTTAAAGAACTAGGTAGAATGATCGATAAGATCAATGATAACTATGTAAGCAGGGCAGAACTTCAAAAGGCCTTGAAGATAAAAGATAAACATACGCCTGTTACAAAAGGAAAAACAACATCTGGAGAGTCATTAGAGGGAAGACCTGCTTCTAAACTCTATAGTGAAGGGGTGAGACTCTTTGTGAAGAAACGTTATAATGAAGCCAGGAAGCGGTTTATGATCACTGATACAAAGGGGTATAAACCAGCTGCTTCAAATTACTATCTTGGAGAGATAGCATACTATACTAAGAAGTATGAAGATGCGATATTCTACTTTAAAAAGAGTGCCGGGCTGTATGACAAGGCAAGTTACATGGATGTACTATTGCTACATACAGCGATCTCTTTGGAAAAAAATGGTGATAAAACACAAGCAAAAGCTTTTTATGAAAATATTATAGAGAATTATCAAAATAAAAAAAGTGCGAAGATCGCAAAAAAGAAATTAAAGAAATTATAGATGCAACACATAAAATTCACTTTTATGATAGTGATTTTTTTGACAGGTATGATATGGGCCGAAGAAGAGGTAGATAAGCCTGTACGTAAGTTGACCCATGAACTTATTCCTGTCTCTAAAACAGTTTTTAAAGTAGTGAATTTAAAAACAGGGAAAGAGAGAACGGTAGACCTTACGGGAAAAAATTTCATCGTTGTCTCAGTTAGAGAAAAAGGCAGTGATGGACGTTTTTATGCTGTCGACAGTGATGGAACAGTATGGTGGAGTGGGGCAGTTACTTCCGGTGCACCAGAGTTTAGAAGCCCATCAGGTGTTTTTCCTATCATCCAGAAAAAGCGTTATCATATGTCAACAGTATATCCAGATGAGTCGGGTGTGAACAATATGGACTATATGATGAAATTTACCCGTTATGGTCATGCTTTGCATAAAGGAAGTGTAGACTGGATGTCTCATGGGTGCATCCATATAGACCCAAAGGATGTTCCTGTTATTTATAAGTGGACAAATTATAAAACAAAAGTGGTTATCACAAGACATTCCTATATGCCTTTTGCGAAAGAGGATTTGAGAAAGATCTATCTGGACAAATAAATTTTTATAACTCTTTTGCTCTCGTATATGCCTCTTCTATGGCATTGATACAGGCAGCTCTGACATTGCCATCTTCCAAAGCTGCATAACCTGCTGCCGTTGTTCCTCCCGGACTCATGACCCCATCTTTAAGTAAGGCAGGATGTATCTCTTGGATAAGTTTTCCAAATCCGCTAAACAGACCTCTCATAGCAGCCATTGCATCTTCTCTTTTGAGACCTTGTTTAACTGCACCATCAGCCAATGCCTCTGCGATGAGAGCCAAATAAGCCGGACCGGAACCGGCAAGAGCAGTAGCGATATCTATCTCTTTTTCACTCTCTAACCATAAGGTATCACCCACGGCACCTAGAAGAACTTCAGCTTCTTTTCTAAAATTATGGTCACCGGTCAGTGTCGTCATGGATGCTCCTGCACTTGCTGCAAGATTTGGCATAGTTCTTACTACAGCTTTGGTTTTAAGATGTTTTTTGAGCTTTTCTATTGTAGTCCCTGCCAAAACAGAAAACACTACTCTGGCTTTTCCTTTTAATTTTTTACCGACCTCTTCTACATTGGCAGGTTTCACACAGAAAAGTATGGTTTTCTCTGTTATATCAAAATCATCGAGAAGATATTTATCGACCTTTACACCAAGATGATCTTCAAATTGATCCAGTTTCTCCAGGTTCCTTCCTACGACTTCGATGTTGTATTTATCTTTGAGACCTTTGGCAATGCTAAGTCCCATATTGCCGTTTCCTATAAATGTGATGGTTTGCATATCTATCCTTATTGATATCTTCTCGTATAGTATGAATAAAGTCCATATCATACTCAGTCACCAAAGCTTCACCTTTAGTGAGAAGTATCTTTGAATTAATTGATAGGATTATAACATTATTAGTATTTATTTGTTAAAATAGCTTCAATTATTGATGAGGAATAAAACATATGGAAGCATTTTTACAGGAAGCCAAAGCATCAAGCAGGGTACTCTCTACTTTGAGTGGGGCTGAGAAAAATAGAATTTTAAAAGAGATGGCAGAGGCATTGAGAGCCAATACACAAGAGATACTCAAAGCCAACGCACTGGATATGCAAGATGCGGAGATAAACAATCTTACTCCTGCGCTGAAAGACAGACTCCTTTTGGATGAAGAACGCGTGGACGGTATGGCGGTTGCCATAGAAGAGATAGCAGCATTGAAAGAACCGGTAGGGCGCATACTTGATGGTTGGGTGACTGAAGATGGACTCAAGATAGAAAAAGTTTCTGTGCCTATAGGTGTTATAGGCATCATCTATGAGTCACGTCCGAATGTCACGTCAGATACAGCAGCACTCTCTTTTAAATCTGCCAATGTCTGTGTACTCAAAGGCGGGAAAGAGGCACAAAACTCTAATGAAGCCATTGCTAAAGTATTGCAGGGGGTATTGAAGAAAAATAGTTTACCCGAGGCACTTATCTCACTTATCCCGGATGCGTCACGTGAAGGTGTGGCGAAGCTCATTAAGATGGATAAGTATGTTGATCTTATCGTACCGCGTGGAGGAGAAGGGCTTATCCGTTATGTGAGTGAAAATGCAACTGTACCAGTGGTGAAGCATGATAAAGGACAGTGTCATACCTATATAGATGAAGATGCCAATGTAGAGAATGCCATCGCTATCGCATTGAATGCAAAAGTGCAAAGACCAGGGGTATGTAACTCCATGGAGACACTGCTTGTAGATGCTGCCATCGCGGATGAAGTACTGCCACAACTTAAAGTGGTTTTTGATGAAGCCCATACCCAGCTTAAAGGGTGTGAGATCACACAAAAAAGCATTGAGGTGGCTCCTGCCACAGAAGAGGACTTTGACACGGAGTATTTGGCAAATATCTTAAACATTAGAGTTGTAGAAGGTGTAGAAGGTGCCATAGAGCATATCGTCAGGTATGGTTCGGGTCATTCGGAAGCTATCATCACAGAGAACATCACCACAGCAGAAGCCTTTTTGAATGGCGTAGATGCAGCGGCTGTCTATGTCAATGCCTCCACCCGCTTTACCGATGGCGGAGCTTTTGGATTTGGTGCAGAAGTTGGCATCAGTACCAACAAGCTTCATGCACGTGGACCGATGGGGATAGAAGGACTGACAACGTACAAATTTAAAATTTACGGTTCAGGACAGATAAGATAAAAATGATCTTTCATAAGCATCACTAAAGTTTGCTTAGCTAAAATACCACAAATTTAATATATAGGAACATTATGACAATTACAAATGAAAATTGCGTTGTAGCAATCGAATACGAAGTAAAAGAAGCGGGTACAACAGAAGTTGTAGATACAAATAAAGGTGCAGAGCCACTAGAGTTCATCACAGGAAAAGGTCACATCATCCCTGGTCTTGAAAATGCCCTTACCGGTATGGCTAAAGGTGAAAGCGGAGATATCATGGTCAAAGCTGCAGATGCATACGGTGAAGTAAATCCGGAAGCGATGCAAACACTGCCGATCGAGCAATTCGAAGGTGTTGATCTTAAAGAAGGTATGACACTTTACGGTCAAGGTGAACATGGAGAAACTGTACAGGTAACAGTAACTTCTTTTGACGATAAAGAAGTAAAGATAGACTTTAACCATCCATTGGCTGGTAAAGACCTTATGTTCTCAGTAACTGTTCTTGATGCAAGAGAGGCTACAGCAGATGAAGCTGCTTCCGGTCAAGTTGGTGGTGCACAAGGTGGGAGTTGTGGTTCTCACGGAGAAGGTGGAGGATGTGGCTGCAGTCATTAAGCTTTCTTACTTCAAAGGTCAAACAGTTTAATACTGTTTGACCTGTTTTCGCCTCATTTATACCTAATCTCTTTTTCACTTAAAAAACATAAATCTTATAGTAATTTACAATTTATATTTTGTATATTTTGTATATTTTTTTATTTATTATATTTTTCTCTTATTTTTGCTATCATAAGTAAGAGAAGAATATAGGATAAATGGGGGAAAAGAATGAAAGGGATAGAAGATTTTTTTGATATTAATATGGTATTAATGGCTCTGTTTTCCTCGTTGGAGACAATAAGAGATGAAAAGAAAATTGAACTTATTTATGATATAGATGCAACTGTACCAAAGGAATTAAAGGGTAATGCTGAAGCATTATCTCATCTTCTTACACAAATACTCCTCTTTGTTTTTCAAAATACTAACCAAAAAGAGATCGTATTGTATCTTTTAGCTCCTAAAGATTTTTTATATGAGGAAACAATATCTTTTGAGATCAGAGAAACCGATCTTAGTAAAGAAAAGGTAACAAGTTTTCTGGAAACCCAATTAAACAAAAATCTTGAACTGCTTGATGGAAAGATTATAATTAAGGATGAAAATCCTTCAGATATACATGTTAATATACCATTTAAACTAAATAAATTGGGGGATAGACGTTATTATAGATTACCTGACATGGCAATGTTGGGTAAAAAAGTTTTATTGATCTGTAAGAGCCAGAAGGTAGCAAAAAGTATCCAAAAAATGTTTAAATACTTTCTTTATAATGTGGATGTAGGAGTTGATGAATATAAGAGACGGGGAAGTAATCTAACCCAGTATGATATATTTATCATAGAGGATAAGCTTACTACCGAAGAGATTGAAAAGTTAGTTGAAAAAGTACAAAAAGATACGCCTTTGAAATATGTAATACTTGAGGATTCAAATTATGATACAGAGAGTATAAATAAGCATATAGTGTCCACCTATTTAATAAAACCTGTCATTCCAGAGAGTATATTTGAATTGATCATATTACTTTTTGAGCATGATGTGAAAGATAGAAGTATAAAATCTGAAGAGAATAAAACCATTGTTAATATGGAAAACTATATTAATGAAGCTTTTAAAAAAGAAAAAGAATATTTTAGAGAAAAGAGTGAAGAGCATAAAATAAATCACAATAACTTGAAAAAGAGTGATCTTCATAGTATAAAACACGAAAAAAAAGAGATTGAAACCGTTATCCTAGATACTAAAGTAGGAGAGCAGAATACAAAAAAAGTGGGTCTGTCATATGCAAAAGAATTAAAGAAGTTTTTAGATAGTTTTGATCATTCAGATGTATATTTTAGACAAATAGTGAATGAAAAAGCAATATGGCAAATTAAAGAATTTTGTATAGAATTGGAAAAAAAAGCAAAGACCATAGGTGCTCATAGCATGTTGAATCTTACTGATCAGATCACTCTTCTTCTTATATATAACAAACTGGATACACTTCCTGTATATGTTGGAAAATATCATATAGAACTGGAAAAACTTATTAGAGAGATCAATCGTTATCTAAATTCCTTGAAAATATAGTTTTATAGGCTATCCCTCTTTTTAATTTGTGTTACTATCGTATCATAATTTAAAGATGGTAAAATACGTTAATTTCAATTAAGGATAACGTATGTCAATCAAATGTGCATTTTTATTTCCAGGACAAGGTTCACAAGCTGTAGGGATGGGGCAAGATTTTTTCAACAACTCTGATGTAGCTAAACAAATGGTAGCAGATGCTGCTGAAAGAACAGGTATAGACTTTGAAGGTCTTCTTTTTACGGAAAATGATGATTTGGAAAAAACAGAGTTTACACAGCCTGCTATCTTACTTGTATCTGCCATAGCACATAAATTGTTTGAAGATGAAATGCCTATTAAACCTGTGTATGCATTGGGACACTCTTTAGGTGAATTTTCTGCACTGGTTTCTGTAGGTGCCATAAATGCCATAGATGCAGTAGAATTGGTAAATCTTCGTGGTAAACTCATGGCTGAAGCATGTGCAGGCCAAGATGTAGGAATGATGGTCTCTTTAGGGCTTGAAGATGAGGTAGTAGAAGAGATATGTAACGCACAAAGGGAAGCTGGTATGAAAGTATGGCCGGTAAACTACAATGCAGTAGGTCAGATAGTCATTGCAGGGATCAAACCGGACCTTGAAAAGCTTGAACCTGTCTTGAAAGAAGCAAAAGCGAGAAGGGTGATGTTACTTAACATGTCGGTAGCAAGTCACTGTCCTCTGCTTGAGAGTGCTGTTGTACCTTTGGCTGAGAAACTCACAGAAGTGCTAAAAGATGAGTTTACTGCACCTGTAGTGTCAAATGTAACAGCCCAAAAATACAGTACAAAAGAAGAGGCATTGGATCTGCTTCCTAAGCAGTTGGTCTCTCCTGTACTCTATAAACACTCTATCGCTAATTTTGATGATGAGGTAGATTGTTATGTGGAATTCGGACATGGCGGTGTACTGAAAGGGCTTAACCGTAAAGCAACGAAAAAACCTCACTTTGTAGTTTCAGATATGGCATCATTGGCAACTGCTATTGAAGAGATCACTAAACTGGGTTAATGATGAGTTCTAAAATAGCGATCATGGGTGCAATGCCCGAAGAGATAGAACCGATTATCAATAAATTGGAAAACCTTAAAGAGACAGCGTATGCTGCAAATAAGTATTATGAAGGTACTTATCATGGTAAAGAGGTTGTTGTAGCCTATTCGAAAATAGGAAAAGTTTTTGCTACATTGACGGCTACGATACTCATAGAAAAATTTGGCTGTGATAAACTCCTTTTCTCTGGTGTAGCAGGTGCGATCTCTGATGAACTGAAGATCGGTGATCTTATCATCGCAGATGGTTTGTGTCAGCATGACTTGGACATTACGGCTTTTGGTCATGCTCATGGATATGTGCCGGAGGGCGAAGTGTGTGTTCCTTCCGATGAGGAGCTTAGAGAAGTGGCTAAAAAAGTCGCTGAGAGCAAAGGCTTGACACTTAAAGAAGGTATTATCGCTACAGGTGACCAGTTTGTGGCAGATACTCAGCGTAAAGAGTGGATAAGTAAGACTTTTAATGCAGATGCATTGGAAATGGAGGGTGCTGCTGTTGCTGTAGTCTGTTCAGCTTTGAATGTACCGTTCTTCATTTTACGTGCTATCTCTGACAGTGCAGATATGGATGCAGGATTTGATTTTGATGCTTTCCTGGAAAGCTCAGCGAAGATATCTGCTGATTTCATTTTGAGTATGGTGGATGCGATTGAGTACAAATAACCGAAGAGAAGCCTCTAAAAGCATCCCTATGAGTAAGAAGCTGCTTAAGTTGGTGGGCAAGACCAATGCCGAGTTCAGGCTCATAGGTGAGGGCGATAAAGTACTTGTAGGACTGAGTGGAGGAAAAGATTCACTGGCTTTGGTGCATGCACTTAAACACATACAGCGTCATGCCCCTTTTGAATTTGAGTTTGAAGCCTGTACCATTAAATATGGGATGCCGGATGAACATTATGAGTTCCTTTCCAAACATTGTGAAGAGTATGGCATTAAACATACCGTGTATGATACGAATATCTTTGAGATCTCACATGATACCATAAGAGAGAACTCCTCTTTTTGTTCCTATTTTTCACGTATGAGAAGAGGGGCCTTATATACTTTTGCCGAGCAGGGCGGATTTACCAAAGTTGCACTGGGACATCACTTTGATGATACAGTAGAGAGTTTCTTTATGAATATGTTCTACAATGGAACCATGCGAGCTTTGGCACCTATCTACAAAACAGGCAGAGGGTTTCACCTTATACGCCCGCTTATACAGGCAAGAGAGTCACAGCTGCGTGCCTTTGCCGAAGAGAACAACTTGCAAGTTATAGGGGATGAAGCATGCCCGGCTATGCTTAAAGATGTCAAAATGCCTCATGCAAGAGCCTCTACCAAAGAGTGGCTGGCAGGGCTTGAAAAAGAGAATAAAGATATTTTTAAAATGTTCAAAGCTTCATTCAAGCATATCCATGATGACACCTTTTTAGACCCAACACGCTGGAACAGGGATGATATAGAGAGATGAATAATCTCTGGTAGGTCGGGATAGTGTTTTTACTTTTGTTTTAGATAGGGCTTTGGGCTAGGAAATCATAGCATGGGTGGTGAATTCTAAAGCAAAGGGTGTGAAATGGAAACAATGGTTTCTGTTTTGGCACTTGTGGTATCTGTACTAAAGATCATTTTGATGTGGTTAAATTATAGAAGTTGTAAGAAAAGCCGAAAGAACACAGATTGAGAAATCTCACAAGGTTTAGAGAGTTGCACCTCTCTAAACCTTGTGTGTACCCTTTGCATAATTTTACAAAAATAAGCTTTAATGAAAATAAAACCTTTTATTCTTTCTTGCTCTTAGGAAGTGGAGACTTCAGTCCCGCTAAAAGTTCGAACTATTATCAAATTATGCAAAACTTCTTATCATTTATGATTGTGAAGTGGGACTGAAGTCTCCACTTCCGAGAAAAAAATGGATATAATTCGCAAAACAAAAAGAGAAGCGTATGAATAAATTTACAGTACAAACTGCAGGTCGCATAGACAAAATCCTAGCAACGGAACTAGATGTAAGCCGCAACCAGGTAGAGAAGCTTGTAAAAGACGGGCTGGTCTCTGTGAATGGTAAGACCATCACAAAAACCAGCTTCAAAGTAACAGAGGGTGATGAGGTCTCTTATGAGTTCAAAGAAGCAGAGAAACGTGAGCCTGTAGAGATAGACTTTGATGTGGAGATACTTTATGAAGATGAGTATCTCCTTGTTGTCAATAAACCTTCCGGTTTAGTGGTACATCCTGCACCTTCGGTCAAAGAGCCTACACTGGTGGACTGGTTGGTGAAAAAGGGTATCTCTCTTTCTACTGTTTCAGGTGAAGAGCGTCACGGTATCGTCCATCGCATAGACAAAGAGACTACTGGGGCATTGGTGATAGCCAAAGACAACAAAGTACATGAAGCTCTCAGCGAACAGCTGCAGGACAAGAGTATGGGACGCTACTACCTTGCACTTATAGACCACCCTTTAAAAGAGGATGTCATCGTAGATAAACCTATAGGGAGAAACCCTAAAAACAGGCTGAAGATGGATGTTGTAGCTCATGGCAAACCTGCCAAAACAGCCTTTAAAAAGCTTTTGACCTCTGCGTATGGTGTGGAGCTGATAGCAGCAAAACTCTTTACCGGGAGAACCCATCAGATACGTGTGCATTTGAACACTTTGGGACGTCATATTTTGGGTGATGATTTATATGGCTTTAAGAGCAAAAGAGATAAAATAGCACGAGTTAATCTGCATGCATATTTATTATATTTAATACACCCTATTACCGGTGAGAAAATGGAGTTTACCGCACCACTTTTTGATGATATGAAACGGTATTTATCTAAATATTTTGATCAAGGTGAAATCGATGAGAAAATTAATCCTCTTACTCTGGGCACTCTTTTTACTAACTTTTAATGGATGTGGTGGTATTAAAGGGCTTTTTGTTTATAAAACAGATCCAACACTAAAGACTATTACTCAAGTAAGAGCACTGCCAATGATGAGCTCTGTAGGTTTTGAGTGGAAAAAGATAGAAGATAATCGTGTACATGGCATTAATATATATAGAGGTTCTCCTCATGATAGATTCGGTACAGATCAAGGGTTTAAACGTATTGGTTCCATAGGTAACCGTTATGGAACACATTTTGTCGATACGCATGTCAAACCAAATACTACGTATCTCTATACCTTTACGACTTTTTCTTTCGGAAAAGAGTCTAAACATGGTGCAGTGATAAAAGTAAAAACACGTCCGACTTTTGATGCTGTCTCTTTTTTGCAAGCGTATAAAGTAGCACCCGGTGTAGTGAAACTCTTGTGGAAACCCCACCCAAGCGAAAGGATCAATGCTTATATCATTGAAAGATCTGTCAATGGCGGTGAATGGAAATATATGGCTCAGGCAGAGGGCCAGTTGATGGCTGAGTACATTGATACTTTCGTAAGAGCAGGGAATACCTATGCTTATCGTATCATTGCAAAAAGCTATGACGGTATCAGAGCCAAAGCAAGTCAAGTTACATATATATCATTATAAAGAGGATAGTCAATGCCACATTTAAAAGTTACCCCCTTTGATACTTCTGCCATAGAACAACAACTTCCAGCAAGTAAAATACTTACCTTTCGTGCAACAGCTTTGAAAGGAGATGATGAACTTTTGGGTGTTGAGCATGGCGGTGAAGAGTTCCTGCTTCAGATCAAACCGGATGAAAAAGCAACACTGATCAAATATGATAAAGTTACAAGACCGCTTAAAGTGAATCTTCTCAAAGAAGCATTGGATAAAGTTTCCAAAGAATTAGATCTTGAGATACAAAGTTCCAATATTGCACTGTCCAATACAAAACCTGCACTCTCATCAGAATATTTTAAAAAGATAGAAGATTTTGAAAACATGACATATCCCAAAGAGAAGATATCTGTCGAGGTAGGTTTTGGTTCAGGGCGGCACTTGCTTCATCAGGCACAGAAAAATCCGGATACACTTTTTATAGGTTTGGAGATACATACACCTTCTGCCCAACAAGTGCTCAGGCAGATAGAATTGCTGGGACTTGATAATATTTGGGTAGTGAACTATGATGCAAGACTTTTTTTGGAGATGTTGCCTTCAAATTCCTGTGAGCAGATATTCGTACACTTTCCTGTCCCTTGGGATAAAAAACCTCATAGACGGGTTATCAGTCCAAGTTTTCTTGATGAGTCAATGCGTGTGCTTAGAAAGGGTGGCCGTTTGGAATTGCGTACAGACAGTGATAAGTACTTTTGGTATGCCTTGGAGACTTTCTTTGCCGTACCAAAAGTAGAGGTGGAAGTACGTAAGAATGAAGCTTTGGAGGTCACCAGTAAGTATGAGGCAAGATGGAGAAGACAAGAGAAAGATATCTATGATGTTTATGTGAAATGTAGAAAAAATTCTGAACCTAAGGAATTGCATATAGATTTTAACTTTAATATTGTAAAGTATAAAAAAGGTTTAGAGAAGAAGTTGCCTCAAAAAGCAATGGTCCTGGATGGATACTTTGTACACTTTGAACGTATCTACAAAATCGGGGAAGAAAAACTTCTTATTAAGTGTGCATTTGGAAGTTTTGACAGACCCGAACATAAATATATTTTATTAGAAGAAAACAGCTGCAGGTACTTTGTCTCACCGCCAGTGAAGACAACAGTCAACTATGAAGCACATAAAAAAATAGTGGAACTTCTCCATTAAAGGGAATATCGATGTCTAATGTAATTACCGCTTCACATCTTACACTTGCGTATGACAATGGTGCAAAAGAGATCATCAAAGATGCAAGTTTCAGTATCAAAAAAGGGGAGTTCGTTTTTATCACAGGACCTAGCGGTTCTGGTAAATCGACACTCCTTAAAGCACTTTTCGGGCAGCTCAAGCCTACAGGAGGGAATCTTATAGTAGGTGGATTGGATTTAGCCAATATTCGTCAAAGTAAACTTCAAGAACTTAGAACACATATGGGGATTATTTTTCAAGATTATAAACTTGTGAATGAATGGACAGTAGCCAAAAATGTTGTTTTGCCTTTAATGATAGCAGGGTATTCTGTAGATGTACAAAATACACAGGCTCATAGACTTCTTAAGCATGTCAAGCTTGCTGAACATGCTGATAAATTCCCGCTTGAATTAAGTGGTGGGGAGCAACAGCGTGTAGGTGTAGCAAGAGCGTTAGCCAAAAATCCGGTAGTAATACTGGCAGATGAGCCTACCGGTAACCTGGATGACTACTCATCAAACGTGATCTGGGATTTGATGGAAAATGCATGTCAACAACTAGAGACAACGGTTCTGGTAGTGACACATAAAATTCCAACAATCTTCTCTCTGCCGTATAGACATTTCATTATAGAGAGTAAGGGTGTATATGAAGTTCATTAAAAACCATCTTATGTTTATTCTTCCGCTTATGGCGATACTTTTAGGTGTAGAGTTCTACCTTGTATTTGACAGGACCACGGATTCTTATGAAAAAGGTCTTAAAGAGGGATATTCTATGCTTGTGGTTACTAAAAAACCTATGGAACTTTCAGCATTTAAAGCACTCAATAAACATATCAGTACAAGTCAAAAGATACAAAGAGAGAATATTGTTTCAGAGATAGCTAAAGGAATGAGTCAAAGCAGTAGTAAAGAAATACTTTCTTCATTACCTTACTTTTATAACGTGGGATTGGACTCCTACTTGCATACCTCTGCCTTGGAAAAGATCAAAACAGATCTTGAGATGGATTCAAATATCAAAAAAGTAGAAACCTTTGGCAGCAGCTATAGTTCATCGTACAGACTTTTCTCTTTTATCAAGTTTACTTTAAAATTGTTTATCGGCTTTATAGCGGTAGTCAGTCTTTTTCTCATCATTAAGCAGATGGAGATATGGAAATATACACATAGAGAGCGTATGCAAGTCATGGAGATATTTGGTGCTCCATTGATATTAAGATCGGGTGTACTTTTTAAAGCGGCGATAGTGGATGCCTTTTTTGCAACTATTTTAACCAGTGTGGTTTTTCTATATGTGAAATTTCAATGGGCAGCCAATAGTGGTATAGATATTATGATGCAAAATCAAGAAGCGCTTTTCAGACTTACCGATATAGCTATTCTTTTAGGCTCTGCATTACTTATTGTGATCATTTCAGTATATACTGTTGTGTTTTCAAACAAGGGAGTTCAGGAGTGAAATCCTTCATCTTATACTGTTTTGTAGTGATAGGTTTACTCCAAGGTGCCTCAACGACATCCAAGATAAAAAATTCCAAAAAAGATCTTTCTGCCACAACTTCTGCAAAAAAACATGCAAGCAGAAGGCTAAGTAAGATAGCAAAAGATATTCAGGCGGCAGAAAAAGATATTGCCTATCTTGAGAAAAAGATAGATGAACTGGGCCGTGATCAGAATAAAACAGAAGAAGAGTACAAAGCACTTAAGAGAGAATTGAAAAAATCAAAAGAGGATTTTATAAAAACAAGTAAAGCATTAGAGCAGAAGCATAAAGCATTCATCTCTTTGCTTTCTGAGCAGTTTTCTGTTGTTTTTGCTATGGAACAAGCCCATGAACCAACACGAAAATCCATTATGTCTCAAGAAGTCTACAAAGCATATAAGAAACATAATGCAAAAGTATTGGCAGCATTAAGATCAGAGATTTCAGCATTGAAAAAACGTAAAAAAAATAAACTCTATCTGCGTAATAAAACCCAAAATGAGATCAAGAGGATCATAAAAAAAAGAGAAGTATATGCAGCAAAAAAATTAGCAAAAAAGAAATTGCTGAAAAAACTTGCCGAAGATGAAGAAAAGTATAATGCCAAGTTGGTAAAAATTGTAGATAAACAGAACTCACTTCGTGCTACTCTGGCTAAACTGAATATTTTGCGTGCACAGGAAGTGGAAGAAGCTCGTAAACGTGCAGCGGCAAGAAAAGAGGCAATGCGTCTTGAAAAAGAACGAAAGAGACGTATTCGGAGGGAAAAGGCTTTGGCACGTGCAAAAGCTAAAAAAGCCAAAGAGGCGCTTAGGTTGGCAAAAACCAAAGAAGCAAAAAAAGCAGCCAGACTGGCAGCAAAAAAAGCAGAAGAAGAAGTTAAACAAGTACAAAAAAGAGCATATAGAGAGAGTGAAAAAGTAAGAAAAATAAACTCTTCATACCAAAAATCAAAAGTCTATGCCTACAAAGGCGGGAAAACTATTTCGCCTATCCCCGGTGCACGGCTCATAAAAAAGTTTGGTACCTATATGGATCCTATTTATAAGATTAAGATCTTTAATGAGTCTATTACACTGAAAGCACCCTCACGTAATGCAAAAGTACAAAATATTCTCAATGGCAAGGTAGTTTTTGCAGGGAAAAGCAGTATGTTGGGTAAGGTTGTTGTAGTCGCACACAGTGGTAAGATCCATACAGTATATGCAGGGCTTTCCAAAATTGCACCCAATATAAGAACAGGTCGTAAGATAAAAAAAGGGTATGTGATAGGAAAAGTAAGCAGTAAATTAATGTTCCAGGCTACAAAAAACTCAAAACATATCAATCCGTTGAAATTGATACGAATTTAAACTTTAGGGGCAAACTTTAGAACTTTTAGGTGGTGACTATCCCCTTTTCTTTTAAATCACTTCTTCTTTAGAAGTTTCGCAGGAGGAGAAAACATATCTTAAGGAAGTGCTTCCTGGGTATAAGCAATGGCTGCTTCTTCTGACTTATATGGTTTTAATGTTTTATTTGCACGTATATCTTCTACCCAATTTGGGTTTAATAATAAAGATTTGGCACTGAGTATTATATCTGCATCCTCTAATGCCTTTTTGGCACTCTCATGATCATATATACTTCCGCATATCATGATGGGAAGTTCTGTAGCTTCCCGAGTCAACTGTGCCATATTTTTATCGGTGCCAAAAGCCTTTTTGTCATATGCATAAGTAGAGACTGAAATAGCATCAATAGGTTCATTTGATAAGTATTTGATTATATTCTGGTATTCTTCTTTTGAACCCAAAAGTGAGATTTTCATGTCGGCAACACCCCAATCAGAAATCCTGAACGTCAACAGCCGATCATCGGGAATTACCTTCTTTACAGCGTGAATAACTTCATGAGCAAAGCGGTAACGATTCTCTATGGAATTACCGTAGATATCGGTACGTTGATTGGAATAGGGTGATAAAAACTGACTGATAAGGTAGCCATGTGCACCATGAATCTCAACTCCATCAAAACCTGCTTCAATCGCACCTTTGGCAGTTTCTACGAATCCTGTGATGACATGGTCGATATCAAACTGGCTCATGGCCTTTGGCACAGGGTAGAGGAAACCTGTCATGGCATTTTTATCCTTTACTGTAATTGGGCTGGGTGCTATAGTCCTGTTTGCAGGATTTACTTCGGGCCATGCTATACGTCCACAGTGAAATATTTGCATAATAGCTATAGCTCCTTCTTTCTGGATCTCCTGGACAACGGGTTTCCATGCATCTATTTGTGCCTGGTTCAATATTCTTGCTTGTCCCGGATAGCCTTGAGCACTTTCATAGTCAGTAACAATTGCTTCAGTATAGATGATAGAGACCTCATTTTTTGCCCGTAGAACAAGGAAATCGAACACATCCTGCCGAGGTATGGAACTATCCGATGATGACATTCTTGTCATGGGTGTCAAACCAATACGGTTTTTCAGTTTGAAACCTTTTAGATTAAAAGGGGTAAAGAGTTTTTTGCTTTTCATAATTAACCTCCTTAGGGATAGGTATAATTTATTATATATAGTTTTTATTTAAAATAATATATGATTATGTGTGACAGTGAATAGCTGGCTGAAATGAAGATAAAGATCTAATTTTAGCTTTTTCACATGAGAAGAAACAGAACAATAAAACAAGAAGTAATCTGTAGACAAGTAACTGGTTTAAACCCCTCCTAACCAACTTTTGGGTATAATCGCGAAAATATATAAAAGGCTTTTTGTGATAAAAAGAGTATTGGTAAAATTTTCTGGTGAAGCGCTGGCTGGTGAAGAGGGGTATGGTATTGATACCCAGATTCTCAAATTTATTGCAAGTGAGATAAAAGAACTTGTAGACAACGGTGTTGAAGTTGCTATTGTTGTGGGTGGTGGTAACATTATCCGTGGCGTAAGTGCTGCTGCTGACGGGATCATCAAAAGAACATCGGGTGATTACATGGGTATGTTGGCAACAGTGATTAACGGTGTAGCTATCCAAGAAGCGTTGGAACACATAGGACTTGAAGCTAGACTTCAGTCTGCTATCGATATGCAAGAGATTGGTGAAGCGTTTATCGTTCGCCGTGCAAGAAGACACTTGGAAAAAGGTCGTGTAGTGATATTTGCAGGTGGTACAGGTAACCCTTATTTTACTACCGATACAGCAGCAACACTAAGAGCATCAGAGATAGAGTCTGAGCTTTTGATCAAAGCAACGAAAGTCGATGGTGTATATGATAAGGATCCGAACAAATATGATGATGCTGTTAAGCTTGATACACTTACGTATGATCAAGCATTGAATGATAATATCAAAGTAATGGATGACACTGCTATTGCGTTGGCTAAAGAGAATGGGTTACCTATTGTTGTATGCAATATGTTTGAAAAAGGTAATCTGCTTGCTATTGTCAAAGGTGATATGAGCCTTTGTTCAATTGTAAAATAAATACAATAATTAAAATAACTATATTGATTAAGGAATAAATATGAGAACAGAACAATTCGCTGCAAAAGCACTTGAAAAAGTAGATTTCGATAAATACCTTTTAGCAAATGCTGTAGGTAAAAGAGCTGAAGCGATTGCAAATGGTGAAGAACCATTGTTGGATATAGATACGGCAGAGATGAAATATACCGATATTGCACTTCAAGAGATCGCTGAAGGTAAAATTATTGTAAGCCTAGAAGGCTAAAACATCTTGGACGCTTTTCTCACTAAAGCTAAAGAGATACATACGATAGAAGAGGCAAAAGCCTTTCTATGGGATCAGATTCCCTCTCCTCTCCCCACAACAATAAAAGCCCTTGAAGTTGCACTAACCGCACATAACGGTCAAAAACGAAAAAGCGGTGAACCCTATATTGTCCATCCTATTTTAGTAGCAGCGATCACGGCAGCTTTCTCGAATGATGAGACCATGGTGCAGGCTGCACTGCTTCATGATGTGGTAGAAGATACCAGTTTTGAGATTGAAGATATGGAACGGGAATTCGGTGACGATGTTGCCCATATGGTCGAGGGCTTGACCAAGATCGTTGAGATACGTGATGAAGAGTTGGCACCTTCAGGCTCAGATGAGAGACTGATCAACTCGGCACTTAGCTTTCGAAAGATGCTTATAGCCTCTATTAAAGACATTCGTGTATTGGTCATTAAACTGTGTGACAGGCTGCATAACATGCTAACCCTTGATGCACTAAGTCCAGACAAACAAAAACGTATTGCTGAAGAGACTCTGGTCGTATATGCACCTATTGCCCATAGACTTGGTATCTCACGTTTGAAAAATAATTTGGAAGATCTGAGTTTTTATTATATCTATCCGGAAGATTACAAAGTGATCGATACGTATATCAAAAGCAATGCTCAAAATCTACAGTTCAAACTCAATGCATTTATACAAAAAGTAAAAGCCGCTATGGTAAAAGATGGCTTTAATGAGGATACATTCGAGGTGATCGGCAGAGTAAAGCACTATTACTCCATTTATCTTAAAATGCATCGAAAAGGTGTAAGCATCGAGGAGGTATTAGACCTTCTTGCTGTTCGTATCATTGTCCAAAACCCTATAGACTGTTATAGGGTTTTAGGATTGATGCACTTAGGGTTTACTCCGCTGATCTCACGATTTAAAGACTATATCGCTGTACCTAAAGAAAACGGATATAAAACCATACACACTACACTCTTTAATGAAGAGGGTATCGTTGAAGCACAAATAAGAACTATACAAATGCATAGACTTGCTGAGTATGGTGTTGCAGCACACTGGAAGTATAAAGATGGTAGCGATGGCGTAAATTTAGAGTGGTTGGAGAGTTTGCATTACCAAAGCGAATCGGTTGAAGAGTTTTATGAACTGGCAAAAAGTGATCTCTTTTCCGAAGATATCACAGTGTTCTCTCCCAAAGGGGACTACTATACATTGCCAAAAGGTTCGGTTGCACTCGATTTTGCATATGCAGTCCATTCCCAGGTTGGCGCAAGAGCAGCAGGTGCATTGGTGAATAAACACAGATCATCACTTTTAACGATATTGAAAAATGGAGACATTGTCAAGATCCTGAAAGATGAAGTGCCGCGTCTGCATTGCTCATGGCTGGATGCAGTGAAGACATCCAAAGCACAGGACGGTATAAGAAGCCATTGCCGTGCAAGAATAAAAGAGTCAGATACACTGAGTGCATATAATATTCTGGCAACACTTTTTGTACAAAAAAGTGCTGCAATGAAAGAGTTGATAGAGAAAATGGAATTGAAAGATTCCATATACAAGTTACCTGTACAGCTTTCTTATTATAAAGAGACCATACATAAAGTGGCTGATTATATGGGGACCAGAGAGGTACGTTTTTGGGAATTTCTTAAAAAAGGGTATAAAAAGCCTCGACTTAAAGAGATAGAACACTTTAAGTTCTTTACTAATAAGCCTTTGGATGGTGTAGAATTTGATTACTGTTGTCATCCCAAAGTAGGTGATCAGATCGTTGCATTTTATAAGGACAGTAAAGCTATTATACACCATAAATTATGCAAGAAAGCCTATGAGAAGATTTTGGCAGAAGAACAGATGATCTATGTAAGTTGGAGTACTTCAAAACTTTCACGGTATCGTTTAACGATCAGTCTGCAAAACCAAAAAGGTATACTTGCCGACCTGTTGACAAAACTCTCCGATCTGAACTTGAATGTGATCAGTATAGAGCTGGGTATTCAAAGTTCTGAGAGTGCGGAGTATTGTCAAATAGAAGTAGAGAGCAGGGAAGCGAAAAAAAGTCTGCTTTCAGAGAAAATTTCACAAAAGTTCAAACTGATAGAGATGATCAGCTTGGATGATGCATATAACAAATAGTAGGGGGATGATAAATGGCAGTAAAAAAAGCGTTAGAAGAGATAAGTAGAGGCACAGCCGAAGTCATAGATATGGAACGTATTGAGAAATTGGTTTCAAAATATTATGAGGATGGCACGACCTATACCGTTAAAGCAGGGTTTGATCCTACCGGTGCAGATCTGCACCTTGGGCATACTGTACTTCTTCAAAAACTAAGAGCCTTTCAAAATCATGGAGGGCGTATACAGCTTCTTATCGGTGATTTTACAGCAATGATCGGTGACCCTACGGGAAAGAGTGAGACGAGAAAAATCCTTGACAGAGGGACGATCCTGGCCAATGCACAAACCTATCAGGACCAGGTCTTTAATATACTCGATGAGAGTAAAACAGAGGTGGTATTCAACTCTACATGGCTTGAAGCTCTGGGAGCCTCGGGTATGGTATCTTTGACAACGACTTTTAATGTGGCACGTATGCTTGAACGTGATGATTTTGAAAAACGCTATAAAAGTGGACATAGTATTTCTATTTCCGAATTCATTTATCCGTTGCTTCAAGGGTATGATTCGGTAGAACTTCAAAGTGACATTGAGATCGGCGGTACAGATCAGAAGTTCAACTTACTCATGGGAAGACATCTTCAACGTGCCTATGAAATAGGTAAAGAGCAGGCAGTACTTATGATGCCTATCTTAGAAGGGCTTGACGGGGTTCAAAAGATGAGTAAATCTTTGAACAACTATATTGGTATCACTGAAGAGCCTAAAGACATTTATGCAAAAACACTCTCTGTTTCAGATGAGTTGATGTGGCGTTATTATGAGCTTCTGAGTGAAAAATCACTTGAAGAGATCGCTACGATGAAAGAGGAAGTGAAAAATGGTACACTTCATCCTAAAGTAGCCAAAGAAAACCTGGCTCTTGAACTTGTTACAAGATTCTATAATGAAGAGTTAGCTACACTAGCTAAAGCAGAATTTGATAATGTATTTAAATCAAACCAGCTTCCTTCAGATATGAATGAAATAGAAGTAGAAGAGGGTATCTGGATTTGTAAAGCTTTAGTCGATGCGGGTATAGAACCTTCAACATCTCAAGCAAGAAGAGATATCAAACAAGGTGCAGTAAGAGTGGATCAGGAGAAGATCAGTGATGAAAAACTGAACCTTGATTCTGGAGAGTATATCCTACAAGTAGGAAAAAGAAAATTTGCAAAAGTGAAGGTGGGGTAATGGCATTTAAATCTTTTAAAATCGGAAAATATACTATTGATAAGCCTATCATTCAAGGTGGTATGGGCGTTGGTATCTCTTGGGATCAGTTGGCAGGCAATGTTTCAAAAGAGGGTGGACTTGGTGTTATCTCTGCTGTAGGTACAGGTGTATATAAAAAGAGAAAATACCTTGATGGAAAAGAGATGGTAGGTAAAGAGCATAGACCTCTTGAAGCGATCAATTTTTACTCTTATCCGGCACTTAAAAAGATCTTTGACAATGCCAGAGAGATATGCGGTGACAAACCCTTGGCGGCCAATGTACTGTATGCGCAGAGTGAATATGACCGTGTAGTTCAGGATGCCTGTAAAGCTGGTGCGAATATTATCATTACTGGAGCAGGTCTGCCGTTGACCATGCCTGAAGCAGCAAAAGATTATCCTGATGTTGCGTTGGTACCTATCGTTTCTACGGCTAAGGCATTGAGAATTTTATGTCGTCGTTGGAAAAAAACACATAACAGGCTTCCGGATGCAGTGATCGTTGAGGGACCACTTAGTGGAGGACACCAAGGCTTTAAATATGATGAGTGTTTTTTAGCGGAGAACCAACTTGAAGAAATTTTACCTCCTGTAGTGGAAGAGGCGAAGAACTGGGGATCTATGCCTATTATCGCGGCAGGTGGTGTATGGGATCATGATGATATTGTAAAAATGATGGAACTTGGCGCTGATGCAGTACAGATGGGGACACGTTTCATCGGTACGGTAGAGTGTGATGCAAGTCAAACTTTTAAAGAGGTGATCATAGACGCCAAAGAAGAAGATATCAAACTTTTCAAGTCACCTGTAGGTTATCCTGCACGCGGAGTAAAAACAAAGTTACATGAAAGCATAGAAAAAGGTACAGCACCTAAAGTGGCATGTATTTCAAATTGTGTTACCCCATGTCACCGCGGAGAGGAAGCAAAAATAGTGGGGTACTGTATTGCCGACAGACTTACTGATGCCTATGACGGTCTTGTTGATACAGGACTCTTTTTTACAGGTGCAAACGGCTACCGTCTCAATGAGATCATCTCAGTCAAAGAGCTTATGCATAAGCTAATGGAAGGAGAAGATAAATAAAGTGAAATTTCTTAAGATATTTCTTTTATTTATTCTCAGTACAACATCCCTTTTTTCTTCTGTAGTACTTTTAGAAAAGATAGAATTAAAAAAGGGTGAACTACGATTACAATTTAACCGGTCGTATGATAAAAAGAAGATCAGACATTTTGCTCTGATCAAACCCTACAGGGAAGTGTTCGATATTAAAAATACACGTTTGGCGAACAGACAGGTAGGCAAGAATCTTAAAAGTTCCCATTGCAGATCACTTAGAGTCTCACAATATAAAAAAAATGTGGTCAGAGTGGTGATCGAAACAGACAAGTCTTATGCCTGTACTCCCTACAGACCTCTATTCTCCCATAAATACTATCATATACCTTTACCGAAGTTTACAGCCCGTAAAATACAGAAGCAGGTAAAAAAACCGTATAAAAAGTTGAAAAAAAAAGCAAAGAAACAGAAAAAAAAGAAAGCATACCTCACCTCTTCAGCTGCGGCAAGTGCAACAAGATATCATAAAAATGAACTCATAGTCATAGATGCCGGACACGGGGGGTATGATACAGGTGCGATAGCCGCTGGCAAGAGAGAGAAAGACCTTGTACTTCAAATTGCAAAAAAACTCGAAAAACAACTTAAAAGACGGGGTTACTCGGTCTATATGACACGAAAGCGGGACCGTTTTTTAAAACTTCCCCAGCGTACGCGTATTGCTGATAAAAAAGATGCTAAAGTATTTATTTCCATACATGCAAACTCTGTACCCAAAAGAAAGAGAAACAAAGTACATGGAGTGGAGACGTTTTTTTTACAGACAACAAGAGATGCAAAATCCCAACGTATTGCAGCAAGAGAGAACAGAGCAGTACTTAAGGGGGCCGGAAGCAAGTTAAGTAAACAGGTGATCATAGATTCCGTACTGAACGGACCAAAGATCGTGCAGTCCAATAAATTGGCAATAGATGTACAAAGAGGAATGATGACCAATTTACGCAGTCACTACAGAGGGGTCAAAGACGGTGGAGTAAGATCTGCCCCGTTTTGGGTTCTTGTAGGTGCAAGCCGTCCATCTATACTGGTTGAAGTAGGTTATATTTCAAATCCTAAAGAGAGAAAAAGACTTTTTACAGCAAAATATCAGGAACTTATTGCCAAAGGTATTGCCGGGGGTATTAACAGGTATCTGACCAATAGAAAAAAAGAGATAGATTTTTAGCTGTGAGGATAAGAGGATGAGAAGTATAAAAAAGATATTAGCGGGATTCTCAGTATTACTTCTGCTTGTGGGCTGTGTCGGTCCTGACAGGTCTGACACTCTTATCGTGATCGATGCGGGACATGGAGGATATGACTGTGGTGCTTTGTGTGAAGGCCAACAGGAGAAAGACCTTGTTCTGCAGATCAGCAGAAAGCTTCAAAAAGAATTTAAAAGAAAAGGCTATAGGGTATATCTTACCAGAGGAAATGACAAATTTTTAAAACTGGAAGAACGTACACGTATCGCCGATCATAAAGATGCTAAAGTATTTATTTCCATACATGCAAATGCGATCGCTGATCAAAGTCGTTTTAATGTTGTAGAAGGGATAGAAACGTATTTCCTTCAAAAAACAAGAGATGCCAGATCACAGCGTATTGCAGCAAGAGAGAATGAAGCAGTTTTGCAGGGAACAGACCAGTTGAGCAGAGATGTTATTATAGATGCTGTACTGAATGGACCTAAAATAGTACAATCCCATAAACTTGCCATTGATGTACAAAATAATATGATTAAACAAGTAAAAAGCCGTTATGGGGATGTTGCAAACGGTGGTGTCAGACCGGCTCCCTTCTATATATTGGTAGGAGCAAGCCGTCCTTCCATACTTGTAGAAGTAGGATATATTACAAATTCCAAAGAGAGAACCAGACTGTTTACATCGGATTATCAGGAACGTATTGCCAAGGGCATAGTGAATGGAGTAGACAGATATTTTGACAATCGTAAAAGAGAGATGGGATTTTGATTTAATATGATGATGTTGAAGCAAAGCTCCAACATCTGCGCTAACGCTGAGTTTTCCTCAGCGGAAGGCTTACGTAACATGTTACGTATACTTTATTACTATTTATAATTCTTAATAGCTTTCTCTAGGATATCAGTTGCTGCTTTTTTGTCTTTAAACCCTGCTACTTTTACCCATTTGTTCGGCTCAAGTATTTTATAGGTCTCAAAGAAGTTCTTAATGCGGTTGAGTGTATGCCCAGGAAGATCAGCAATATCATTGATGTCCGCATATGTCGGATCGATCTTTGTTGTAGGAACAGCAAGAAGTTTTTCGTCCCCGCCACTCTCATCTTCAGTCATAAGTACACCTATGAGTCTGCATTTGATGTATGAACCTGCCTGAAGAGGATAGTCGCAAAGTACAAGAATATCTGCCGGGTCACCGTCATCTGAAAGTGTATTGGCTACAAAACCGTAGTTTGCCGGGTAGTGCATAGAGGAGTAAAGGACTCTGTCCACTTCAACAGCACCTGAATCTTTGTCTATTTCATATTTGATATTTGAATTAAGTGGTACTTCAATGATCGCTTTGACAGCATCGGGGTTTTCACCATGTCCGATCTTGGTAATATCCATTTGAATTCTCCTAAGGGACTTTAGTGTTGTCCTATATTAAATTTTTAAGATAGTATCATAAAAATCATAAATAGTTCATCAAATCATGGTACTATTTAAATGATATTATTTTTAAATAAAGGAAAATGTTATGAGGAAGATCATCTTAGGCTTTTTATTGGTAGCAGGAAGCAGCATAGCTGTTGAATTGGGCAAGGTACCCAGTGTAGTTCTCTTAGACGGCAAGAATGGAGGTAAAACAGATGGATCAGCATGGAGTTCCAAAATGCTAAAAGGCAAAGTACATATACTCTTTTATGTAGATCCGGATAAAAGAGATCTGAATGAGCCTTTGTCCAAAGCGTTGAAAAAGCGTCATTTCAATAGAAAGAAATATGCATCTGTTGCTGTTATAAATCTGGCTTCCACATGGTTACCCAATGTTATTTTGGAATCTAAGTTAAAATCCAAACAAAAAGAGTTCCCTGATACGGTCTATGTAAAAGACAAGAAGAGGCTGCTGGTCAGTAAATGGAAATTGGCAGATGACAATTCTGACATTTTGGTTTTTGACAAAAAAGGAAAGCTGATCTATAAGAAGTTCGGAAAGCTTTCGGACAAAGAGATCAAAAGTCTTCTTGCATTAATTGAAAAACAATTATAGATGATTTTTTTTGAACCATAAATAATAAAATGCTGTCAAGATAAAGCCGAATCCTAACAGTATAGTAATAGTTTGCAGCGGCATTCCCCATTTGGCAGCATAACCGATAAAGAGTGCAGTGGTTACATTGGAGAGCATAAAGAACATGTCATTGTAGGAGATGATCCTTCCCATATACTCCTTTTCAGTCTCTTCCTGGATAAGGAGGTAAGTATATGACCAGAGTGTGGTAGTGAAAAAACCTGCGATAAAGAGAGAGATCAGTGAAATATAAAAATCAAACTGAAGAAGGGCCCAAAGAATGATCCCAAGACCTTGCAGGAGGAAGAAATAGTGCAAGGTATTTTTGTGTACCAGTTTAGAAATGAAAAATGGACCGGTCATAAGGGCAAGAGCTCTTATAGCATTTATCCATCCGATGGCTAAAGGTACTGCAATGATCTCTTTGTATTTGAAATCAGCAAGTAGGGTAACCAATGCATCGAAGCTTGTGAGACCTAACGCTGCATGAAGTAAAATAAGGTGAAGTATCTTTTTATGAGAGAGAAGATAGTGAAAGCCATTTTTGAACATTTGCCAATTAGAGTCTGTATGTGATACTTTCTCAAGTGTGAGTTTGAGCCCTAAAAGAAGCAATACTGCTACACTGTAAAGAAATGCATCTATGATGAATGCTGTATCATAACCAAAGTAGTATGTGGCCAATCCACCCACTGCCATACCTGAAGCATAACACAAAGACCAGATTATGGAGTGGATCTCATTTGTATTCTTCAGCATTTTACCTTTCACTATCTTGGGGAAAAGAGTCATTTCTGCAGAAAAAAGCATGGATGAAGCAGAGGAACGGATGAAAAGAAGTATCATCAGTATCCATACATATTCCAAAGAATCAATCAAAATAAATCCAAGTGTCATGGATATCTCAACCATAAGAAGTATCATCATAAGTTTTTTAAAGTCGATACGGTCTATGATGATGCCAATAACCGGGGCCAAAACTACAGCAGGTAACATGGATATAGCAGCAGTCAATGCTATGGTAATCTCATCTGCACCATAGGCAACGATCATGGAGAAGATGGCTACCTGAGAAAACCATGTTCCGAAGTAGGAGATAAGTTGTATGAGTGAAAGTCTTGCAATGATGGGGTGTTTCAGTGTTTCCAGATAACGCATCGTCAGGCAGGCCTTTTTTTAGTTGTTGCTTTCGTCATGAAGACCATAAACAATATTTTTAGACTCTAATTTGTCTATATACATTTGAAATGCTTTTTGTGCCAGTACTTTGTCATGAGAAGCAACAGAGATAGTTACTCTCCATCCATCGGAGTAGCATTTGGGTAAAGAGGAAAACTCCACCTCTTTCGGCATCTTCTCCATTACTTCAATGAGTGCATTCTCTTTACAGAGTGCAGTAAGTGTGTGGCGATAATACTCTTTTTTGTCAGGTATGAGTCTCTCTAAAATCTCTTCTGTCATAGGGTGGCTCATTTCAGGGAAACCCGGCATAAAGAAGAAACGTTCATCTAAAGAGAATGCAGGCATCTTGTTGACAGGGTTATCTATAAGTTCTGCCCCTTTGGGAAGCTCTGCCATACGGATAGGGTGAGGGTAGGCATCTTCTCCAAGTTGCTGCTCTATGATCTCTTTTGCCTCTTCATGTATATGAAGTTTACCATCCTTAAGGGCAATAGCTGCACATTTGCGAGTATAGTCATCAGGAGTTGAACCTATGCCGCCAAAGGAAAAGAGAACAGGGTTAGGTTGTGAAGCGATGAATTTGATCGTTTGGACGATAAGAGCAGGGTCATCTTCGATGATAAAAGAGCCGGAGAGTTTATACCCTTTTTTTGCCAGGGCCTGAGTGACAAAGTCGAAGTGTTTATCTGCTCTTCTACGGTTAAGTATTTCTGTACCTATGATGAGGGTGAAAAATCGAGGTTGGGGCATATAGGTGTTCTCCTATTTATAGAGGATACCCACAAGGGATACCCCTACATTCAATATTGATGATTTCGTAGGGGTACTCCTCGTGGGTACCCTTTGGCAAACCTGAATTACTCTTCGATATAATTTTTAAGTTTTCTACCTACTTTAGGGTGTTTAAGTTTTTTGATCGCGGAAGACTCTATCTGTCTTACTCTTTCACGGGTTACACTAAGTTCTTTACCGATCTCTTCAAGTGTTCTGTCACTCTCATCTTCAAGAAGACCAAAACGCATACGTATAACGGCTTTTTCTCTCTCGTTAAGTTGGTCAAGTACATCGTCTATCTGGTTGTTCAGGTCATCTTTGAGTACCACATCTGTTGGGCTGAGTGTTGTCTTATCTTCGATGAAGTCACCAAATCTACCATCATCTTCATCCCCAACAGGTGTTTCAAGGCTCACTGGCTCTTTTGTGATCTTAATGACATTCTTCACTTTATCTACAGAAAGTCCTACCTCTTCAGCGATAGTATCGAGATCTGGCTCTTTTCCTGTCTCTTGAAGGTGCTTTCTGATGATCTTGTTGATACGGTTGATGGTCTCGATCATATGAATAGGGATACGGATCGTACGTGCCTGGTCTGCGATAGCTCTGGAGATCGCTTGACGTATCCACCATGTTGCATAGGTAGAGAACTTGTACCCTTTTTCATACTCAAACTTATCGACTGCTTTCATAAGACCGATGTTGCCCTCTTGGATAAGGTCAAGGAATGGTAACCCTCTGTTGGTATAACGTTTAGCGATAGAGACAACCAGTCTAAGGTTTGACTTTGCCATACGTGTTTTTGCCACTTCACTTTTGGCTTTACCCTGACGAATTTGTCCCAATATCTCTTGAAGTTTCTCTTCACTAAGGTCAAAACCGCCTTTACTTGCTTCCCTGGTCTCAAAAAGTTTTTTGATCTCAACATAAGTACTTACCATAGTGGTTTCAGGTACTGCATCAATGATGTCATCTTTATCCATATTGATGATGTTGTCAAGAATTTTTTGGTGATTTTCTTTAAGTGTATCGTTAAAAAGCGGAAGTTTGTACTCCAGACGTTTAAGCTCTTTGTCAAAACTGTCATCACTTTTAAGTGCTGTTTCCATTGCTTTTACCAGTTCATTGATAAGTTTGGATGTCGGTCCCAGGTTAAGAAGTGCTGCTTTAAGCTGTTCTTTCTTAAATGCGATTTTAAGTCGTTCATGGATGATTTTTACAGGGTCTGTTTCAGTTTCCATGAATTCTTGAAGTTCATCACGAGATTTCATCCACTCTTTTTTAGCTTTTTCCAGTTGTTTAAAACTCTCTACAACCTGTTTAACCCTCTTATCGTTTTTAGGTTCACCAGCTTCTGTTTCACCTTCATCGTGCTCCTCTTTATCGGTATCACCTTTATCATCCTCAAAACTTTTAAAGAGTTCTTTTACACGTCTTTCACGATTTAAAAGAGGCTCTTTATAGTTAAGGATATAGCCTATAAGATAGGGAACAGAACAGATGGCATCGATGATGATATCTTCGCCTTCTTCAATGCGCATACTAAGATCAACTTCTTCCTCTTTGGTAAGCAGAGGAATTTTTCCCATTTCACGCAGATACATTCTTACGGGACTGTCTGAACGACTCCATTCAAGAAGCTCTTTCTCTTTATGAAGGTCAAATTCGCCTTCTGTATCACCTTCTGTAAGTTTTTTTCTTGCATCATCTCTTTTCTTTGCTTCTTTGGCTGTAAGATATTTTGCATACTCAGAAGCAGAAACAACTTCTACTTTGGCATCTGTTGCAAGTTTATGGATCTTCTTTGCCTGGGCAGCAGTAGGTTGTTTATTAAACTCTTTGGCAATATTTTCAAGCGTAACAACATCACCCTTTTTTTTGGACTGAAATAACGCTTCTATTTTTTTCATACTATCTTTTGATGCCATTAAAAACCTTTGATGTTTGAGGTGAAATGCCTCAGGATAATTTAAGTTGGATTATACCGAAATTTTATTAATTTTTGGTATTAAATTTGGCAATTTTTGTTTTTTTAGCTATAATCGCGAAAATTTATTAGGGTCTAGACTCTTATTATAAGGATTGAATTTGCAAGGTAAAGTTTGGAAATTTGGTGATAATATCGATACAGATTTGATCATCGCAGCAAGATATCTTAATACAAGTGAACCAAAAGAGTTGGCAAAACACGTGATGGAAGATGCAGACCCGGAATTTGTCTCTAAAATGAATGAAGGTGATATCATCGTCGCAGGTGAAAATTTTGGATGCGGTTCAAGCCGTGAACATGCACCTATTGCCCTTAAAGCAGCCGGGATCAATGCTATCATTGCTCCTACATTTGCACGTATCTTTTATAGAAATGCATTCAATATGGGACTTCCTATTTTTGAACTTCAGGAAGCTTCAGAGATCAATGAAGGTGATGTGGTCAGAGTAGATATGGATGCGGGTGAAGTGATCAATGTAACACAGGCCAAAACATATAAATTTACACCTATTCCCGAGTTTATGCAAGAACTCGTAAATGCAGGTGGGCTTATAGAATTTGCCAAAAATGAAATCAAAGCAGGAGCTTAATAGATGAAGAGTTATAGAATTGGTGTGATTAAAGGTGATGGGATTGGTCCCGAGATCGTCGATGAAGCCATTAAAGTACTTGATGCAGTTTCTGTAACACAGGGGTTTAACCTTAAGTATGAAGAGATGCTTCTTGGAGGTGCAGCTATCGATGAGACCGGTGTGCCGCTTCCGGAAGAGACAATCCAGGGTGTGAAAAAATGTGATGCAGTACTCTTTGGGGCTATTGGCGGACCTAAATGGGATAACCTTGAGAGACATCTGCGTCCAGAGACAGGACTGCTTGGCTTACGTAAAGAGATGGGTACATTTGCCAACCTCAGACCGGCAATGGTGTATGATGAGTTAGTGAATGCTTCAAGCTTGAAGCCGGAAGTGATCCAGGGTGTAGATATTATGGTGGTACGTGAGCTTACAGGCGGTATTTACTTTGGTCAGCCAAGAGAGTTGCATGAAGATAAAGCTTTCAACACTATGATTTATACAAGAGAAGAGGTAAAACGTATTGCGGTTATAGCATTTGATATCGCTATGAAACGTAAGAAGCGTGTCTGCTCTGTAGATAAAGCGAATGTACTTGAAGTGAGTCAATTCTGGAGAGAAATTGTTGAAGAAGTAGCAAAAGATTACCCGGAAGTAGAGCTCTCTCATATGTATGTAGACAATGCTGCGATGCAACTTATCCGCGATCCTAAACAGTTCGATGTAATCTTAACAGGAAATATCTTTGGTGATATTCTTTCAGATGCTGCAAGTATGCTCAGCGGGTCTATAGGTCTTTTACCAAGTGCAAGTACAGGTAAAGGAGTAGGACTTTTTGAACCTATCCACGGTTCTGCACCGGATATTGCAGGACAGGGGATCGCAAATCCTTTGGCAACTATTTCATCTGCCAGTATGATGCTTCGTTATGCTTTAGGTGAAAATCAAGCTGCCGATAAGATAGATGAAGCGATTAAAAAAGCATTGAGCGAAGGGTATCGTACGGGTGACCTTGGTGACTATGATGCAAAAGAGATCTGTACATGTACAGAGATGGGTGATATCATAGCTAACTATAGCAGTAAATAAACTATCTCAATACGTCATCTCCGTGCTGACACGGGGATGAAATGCCCATTATCAAACCTTTTCCAAACTTTTCCTCCCAAACAGATTCCAATATACTGCAAGATACTAAAACCGTTATAGAACTTATGTCTAAAGGATTTTAGGTAAAATAGTAGGTGATGAAATTCATATAAGAGAATAGAAGAAAAATAAAGGCTCCCAATGAAGATAGCTCTTAGTTTTAGCGGTGGTGGACTTAGGGCAGCAGCTCATGTGGGTGTTGTGAAATTTTTAGAGGAACAAGGTGTAGAGATATCTGCTGTATCAGGAAGCAGTGCAGGTGCAATGGTGGCTTTGATCTTAGCCACCGGTAAGTCATCTGGGGATATTTATAGGTTTATAAAAGATATAGAGACATCGGACCTCTTTAAAATGAGCCAGAATCCGGGGCTTTTTTCATTGGATAATCTGGAAAAAAAACTACAGGAAGAGGTAGGTATCACCACTTATGATCAAACCAAAATACCTCTTTATACTTGCGTAACAGATATTAATACAGGAGAGAGTCTCTATCTACATAGTGGTGATCCGGTTGCAAATACAATAGCTTCTTCTTCTTTAACGCCAACCTATGAGGCAAAAGAGATAGCGGGAAAGTTCTATGTAGATGGAGGTTTTAGTGATAATCTTCCTGTACGACCACTCAAAGAGCTGGGGGAAAAAGTACTTGCAATCAATATTAACCCTATTGTAGGCGGAAATCCCCAAGGCTTCAAATCTTTGCTTCTTCGCTCCATACTCATCATGCTCCATGCCAATGTAAGACCCTCTAAAAAAATTACTGATGCCTATATAAATATCGAAGGGGTTGCACATATGCATCTGTTTAATTTTAAAGAGATTGATGCAGCGTATGAAGCAGGATATAATGAGATAAGAGCCAAGTGGGATGACATTAGAGAAAAACTGCTATAATTCCGCAATTATAAATGAGGTAGACTAGATAGATGGAAAAAAGAGCAAGAGTTTTAATCGACTGTAATGATGCCAAAGGTTTGGTATATAAGATCTCTAAAGTCTTTTATGACAGAGATCTAAACATTGACAACAACCGTGAATTTGTAGATAAAGAACATGGAAGGTTTTTCATGCGCACGGTGGTGACGGGTCTTTTTGATGTGCAGGAGTTACTCGAAGAGCTTAAATCTGTTGCTCCGGAAGATGCACATATCCGTGTGATCGAGCCTAAAGCAAAAAAAATCATTTTGATGGCGACCAAAGAGTCTCATGCACTCGGAGATATTCTCATACGTCATGCTGATGGTGAACTTGATGCCAAAATTGAGTGTGTCATTGCAAATCATGATACGCTTGAGAGCCTTGTACGTAGATTTGATATCCCTTTCTTTCATATCCCGGCAGATGGACTCAGTAGAGAAGAACATGAGTCCCGTGTGATGAAGCTTGTAAATGAATTTGAGTTTGATTATATGGTACTTGCAAAATATATGCGTATCTTAACGCCCGCATTTGTAGAAGCGTATGACAAAAAGATCATCAATATCCATCACTCTTTTCTCCCTGCATTTATAGGTGCAAATCCTTATAAACAAGCGTATGAGCGTGGTGTCAAGATCATCGGAGCAACAGCGCACTTTGTTACCAATGACCTGGATGAAGGACCGATCATCGCACAAGATGTCATCCCCGTAAATCACCGTTTTGAGTGGAGAGATATGCAAAGGGCAGGTCGGGATGTAGAGAAGATAGTCCTTTCTCGTGCGTTGGCGCTGGTACTTCATGACAGGGTTTTTGTCAATGGAAACAAAACAGTTATTTTTTAGCAATATGTAGGGTGCGTTTGCCAACGCACCAAATGCAATTAGGAGCATTTTATATGTTTAACATAGTTTTAGTAGAACCGCAGATCCCGCCTAATACAGGTACCATAGGACGACTCTGTGTCAATCTGGGTGCCACTTTGCACCTGGTCAAACCATTAGGATTTGATATAGATGATAAAGCAGTCAAGCGTGCCGGACTTGATTATTGGGATAAGCTTGACCTGGTTGTGTGGGAAAGTTTTACAGCGTTTTTGGAAGCACACCCTATAGATGAGCATAGCTATATGGCAACGACAAAGACTGATAATCTCTATTTTAATGCACCTTTTAAAAAAGGAGACTATATCCTTTTTGGTTCAGAGACCAAAGGGATAGATGAAAAAGTACTTTTGGCTCATCCTGAACAGTGCATTACCATCCCTATGGGTGGAGCAGGCAGGAGTCTTAACCTTGGTGTGAGTGTGGGTGTCGTCATTTATGATGCTCTGCGCCAGAACTATGAAGGTTTTGAGAAGATCACCATACAAAATACGCTAAAGGAGAGTTAAATGCCGTTTGGAGATATACTTTATATTATTGCAATGTTCCTCTTTGCTTTTATGACTTTTATCATCGTGCGAAACTATTTTAGATTGAAGTTCGATGATGAGGGAAGACGCAAAGATATGTTAGATGAATATGAGGAAGAGGATAGACCTAAAGACTAACCCCCCATTTACCAACTTTTGGATAAAATCACGTAATAATTATTCTCTCATAGGAATCCAAAAGATGACACAACCACTACTTATAGAAATCGGTGTAGAAGAACTTCCTGCTATACCTCTACTTAAAATCGTATCTAACATAGAAAAAGCCTGGAAAAACATACTTGAAGAATACAAACTCTCTTGTGACTTTGAATTTATCTATACCCCTAGAAGACTTGTACTTAAACATACTGCAATGGCAAGTAAACAAGCAGACAGTACTGTTGAACTTATGGGACCTCCTTTACAAGCTGCTATTAAAGACGGTGAGCCTACGAAAGCGGCGGAAGGATTTGCCCGTAAGTGTGGTGTGAGCTTTGAAGAGCTTGGGCGTGCAGATAACAACGGAAGAGAAGTACTCTACTTTAAAAAAGAGGAGAAGGGTGCAGATACAGCTTCACTTCTTCAGGAGATGCTGGAGAAGTGGATAGCCTCTATGTCATTTGGAAAGATGATGCGTTGGGGTGCCAGAAGCGATGAATTCATTCGTCCTGTCAGATGGCTTCAGGTAAGACTGGGTGAGAATTCTGTACCTGTAGAACTTTTTGGTGTCTCATCAGATACAAAAACCTTTGTACATCGTATGGTGAGTTATGATGCTGTAGAAGTAGCGAACATTGATGACTATGAAGCTGTTTTGGCTGAGGGTGCCGTCATGCTTCAGCCTAAAGAGAGAGAGTTTAAAATCTTGTCTGAGTTTGATGCTTTGGAGTCTGAGCATAATATCATCATAGAGAGAGACAGAGCACTGCTTGCTGAGGTGGTAGCGATCACTGAAAATCCCAAAGCACTTGTAGGCACATTTGATGAGCTTTTCCTGGAGCTTCCACCTGAAGTGATCATTACTTCTATGAAAGAGCATCAACGTTATTTTCCTGTATTTGAAAAAGGGAAGATAGCCAACAAATTTGTGGTAGTGAGTAATGCCTACACAGATGACTACAGCAAAGTAGTAGCAGGGAATGAGCGTGTACTCAAACCACGCCTTGCCGATGGTCTTTTCTTCTATAAAAATGACTTGAAAAATGGACTCTCTACTGATGGTCTTGAAAAAGTACAATTCATCGATGGACTCGGTACACTTGCAGATAAGATCACAAGAGAGAAGAACATCGCTATTCGTCTTCTTGCACTCTATATGGACAAAGTAGAAGCACAAACAGGTAAAACGTCAGCAGAGTTGGAAAAGGCTATGGACAAGTCAGTCAACCTTGCCAAAGCAGACCTTATGTCAGAGATGGTGTATGAGTTCACAGAACTTCAAGGGCTTATGGGGTACTACTATGCCAAAGCACTTGGAGAAGATGAGCTTGTCTATACTGCCATAAAAGAGCAGTATATGCCTGTAGGTGAGGGTGCAGAGCTTCCAAGTTCTGTTTTCTCGTCTATCGTGGCGATGAGTATCAAACTGGACACACTCTTTGGACTATTCTCTGTAGGGAAAATTCCAACAGGTTCTAAAGATCCATTTGCTCTTCGTCGTGCAGTAAACGGTATTGTCCGTATCGTGACAGAGTATGATCTTCCGTTCAATATCGATGATGTTATCGATCTTCTTAAAGATGCGTATGATGAGTTTGATACGAAGTTGTTAAGTGATTTCATCATAGAACGTATCAACAAATCACTCGATGCCAACCCGTCGGTCATCGCTGCAGTACTTGCTTCAGGTGAAAGAGATATCAATGAGATAGCCAAAAAAGTAGCTGCGCTCAATGAGATAGTCTCTTCTGATGCCTTTAAAGAGCAGTTCACCACATTTAAACGTGTGGCAAACATCTCCAAAGATGTAGATCTGGAGAGTGATTTAACTATAGATACTACACTCTTTAAAGAAGATGCAGAGGTTACGCTTTACAATGCTTATGAAAAAGTCATTAACCAAGATTACGTAGATTATAAAACACAACTTGAAGCGTTGTTTGGACTTAAGCGTGAACTGGATGCTTATTTTGATGATGTGATGGTAAATACGGATGATGAAGCATTGAAAACCAATAGACTTCATACTATCGGGTCTGTATACAAGACGTTTAGGGATATTGCGGATATTAAAGAGATCTCGGTTTAAAATAACTCCCAATACGCAATAACATTGTGTATGCATTCCACCTCGGGAGAGGTGGAACGAGGGTAGCCTTCACTTCCGAGGTGCCTAGTTCTTTCACAGTCTCTCTGTGTGGGAATGTGCCCCGCAGGAAATGCCTTTAGGGTGTATATAGAACTATAAATCGTAAAATAACTCCCAATACGCAATAACATTGTGTATGCATTCCACCTCGGGAGAGACTGTGAAAGAACCCATGGAAGTGGAGACTTCAGTCCCACCAAAAAGCTTT
>CAJXJN010000009.1 GCA_913055205.1 uncultured Sulfurovum sp.
TCTGGTAACTCGTATAGCTATGGTACATACTCATCATAGCACTATCGATCCCGAAATGCTTATCTATAATTTGAAATATCGGTACGATCGCATTGGCTGAACAGCTAGAGTTAGAAATGATAGCCTCATGACTGTATTGTTTATGATTCACCCCATAGATATAGGTTGGCATCTCATCGGATGCCGGAGCAGAGACAATAACTTTTTTTGCGCCATTTTCAAGTAAAGGAAGATTGGATTCTAACGTTAGAAACATTCCACTGCACTGTAACACCACATCCACATCAAGTGGTTTCAGGTCCATATTTTCAGGATTAGGTTCAGCAAAAAGTTTTATCACATGATTATCGATAATAAGTGTATCTTTTACCAGCTTGATATCATTCTGAAGAGTGGGATAGATAGAATCATATTTTAGGAGATATGCCATCTGTTCATAACTATAGAGGTCATTGATACCTACCAACTCAAAACTGCTATCTTTCAAAATGATACGTGCAGCACTTCTGCCTATACGCCCAAAACCATTGATAAAAATTCGTATCTTTTTCATATTTGTAATCCTGTTTCCATGTCATTACCACACCAAATAATTAGCCAAAAGTTTAAAATAGAACACACAGACCATTAAAAATATAGTATACCTCTTTGTAAAAACTTCTACCCAAATTACTTTTGGGGGGATAATCATAACACTATTTTAATTGACAGCAATTGATTTAAAACAAAGGAACTTAAAGGAACCTGCCTTTTTATTCAATACAAACCTGTTTTTTTCTCTATTGACTAAAACTTTTTCCAAAAACTTCGGCTAAACAATAGAAAAACTGTATAGAATTCAAGTCTTCCTATGATCATAGCTATCGATAAGATCATTTTATCCATTCCGCTGAAAAATGCATAATTCTGTGCCGGTCCCGTAAGTGAAAATCCAGGGCCGATATTTCCTACAGTCGCCAAAGCAGTAGAGACAGCAGTCATAGCATCAAAACCTCGTCCAAAAAGATAAAGCGTTACTAACATATTGGTCACGACAAACAGAAAAATAAATCCTGTAGTAGAACTGATGATATGCGATGAAACTTTCTTACCATCTATAAAAAGTCCTACTATTGCATTGGGGTGAAGTGTTCTTTTTAGTTGTACTGCAATGTTCTTAAACAATACAATGTAGCGAATAACTTTTACACCACCTGCCGTAGAACCGGCATTACCCCCGACCAGCATCGCTACAAAGATAATACTGATTGCCATATGCCCCCATTGTGCATAATCAAGTGTTGCAAATCCTGTTGTTGTTAGAACAGAGGCTATAGTGAAAAATGAATGCGTAAAAGCATGGAAGTAGCTATCATAATCGATAAAAATATCTATACTGCCCAGAATCAATGAAAGTACAATAAAAATAGCCAGATACCATAGCACCTCTTCTCTAGTATATCCATCGAATTTACCTGAGGAAAAAAGTTTCAGATGTGCCAGAAAGTTGATCCCGGAGATGATCATAAAAAATGTCGTGATCCAAATGATCATATTGGAGTGATAATACCCCAACGAAGCATTCTTGGTTGAGAACCCTCCTGTTGAGATTGTTGAGAAAGCATGATTCACAGCATCAAACAAACTCATCCCTGCCAATTTCAAAGCTATAGCATCTATGAGAGTGAATAGAATGTATATTCCCCACAGTCTTATGGCAGTATCTTTTATCTTTGGGGTTATCTTCTCCATTTTTATACCTGTAGATTCTGCCTTAAAAAGCGCCATAGAACCACTTGGGTTAATAAGAGAAAAAAGTCCCACACCCAATACAATAATACCCATACCTCCAAGCCAATGCATTAAGCTTCTTAAGTAGAGTATGGATTTTGGCAGAGATTCTATATCTGTAAATACCGTAGCACCTGTGGTAGTAAACCCGCTTACAGACTCAAAAAAAGCATCTGCAGGAGATATGCCTGTATAGAGTATAAAAGGTATAGCCCCTGCAACGCCTAAAAGCATCCAAGTAAGGTTGACCGAGAGTATGCCTCCTTTAATACTTAGTTTCATCGTATGATTTCTTAGCAGCAAAAAGAGGATTACATTCACTGCAAACAGAAAAATATCAAAATAGATAAAATCACTCATATTTTCATAATATATCCACCCTACTATAATAGCGGTAAAGAAAAACAGACTAAGTGCTACTCCTATCACAGAGACGAACTTAAAAATGTTTTTTAAAGCGTATATATCCACTGTTGTATCTCTTCTTTATTTTCAATCTCTCCAAATACGACAAGTATATCACCCTGTTCAAACTTCTCAATCTGAGACAAACTGTATATTTTATCTGCTCTTAAAAGTAATAGAATTGAACTACCTATATCTACTGCTTTGATCATTTTACCTATAAGTTCAGAATTGGGATATATCTTTCTCATAAAGAGAACTCCTCTGCCTCCGCAAAAATGTCTCTGTGTTACAATGGAACTTGATGATATCTTCTCTAAAATGGCATAATGTGCCCCTGCCTTGCTACCTCTTACAACAACCACACCCATCTTATGCATAAGGTTGTAATATGCTTTATCATTATTTACTGCTACAACTTTTTGTACACCATACTCTTTTGCTTCTATACATTTAACTATATTTTTCTCATCATTATGCCCGGCCGCAATAATCATATCTGCATTCTTAAGCCCTTCCTCCTCAAACAGACGCTGATCTTCATAGGCTGAATTGATAATGGTTACTTTTCCCTGCAGTACTTCTGAAGCTGTTCTGCAATGATCGATCTCTTTTTCGATCATCTTGATCTCCAACTTCTTATCCAGCAATGCTTTTGCGATCTTCTGGGCTAAAGTATTGGCACCGAAGATCACGATCTTTCTGATAGAAGACGGCATCTTTTCATCTAGTTTGGAGGATATCTCTTCAATGGCTTTAATATTGCCAAAAAGATATACAAGGTCATCTTTATGAATATTTTCATCCATATGTGGGACAAAAAATTCTTTTTTTCTCTCTATCCCTACAATAGATACATTTTTATTGATAAATTCTCCCACATTGTAAAGCACATCAGTATCGTATTGTACTCTTATGGAAACAAGCTTATGTTTTGTCTGGTGAAACATTTTTACATTATTTGCTTTTGGAAAAGTAAAGAGTGCTTTGACTTTATTTGCTGTTGTAATATCCGGGAAAACAGCATAATCAATAGAAAGTTTTTGCAACACGTGACTCCTTAAAAAACCATCATTTTTCAGTCTGATGATCTTTCTTTTTACAGCGACTACATCCTCAACAATCAAAGTAGATAACAAATTCGCCTCATCTGAATCGGTTACAGCAATAAAAAGATCTACACTGTCAAGATTAAGGGATTGATATATTTTTGGATTTTCTATATCACCGTACAGTGTCAAGATATCTAACTCTTCATCCAATTTATTGAGTTTGTTGATATCTTTATCTATAACGATCACATTATGCTTATAAGAGAGTGTCTGTGCGAGACTGTATCCTACTGTTCCGGCACCGGCTATCATAATATCCATAGTATCTGATCCTTTGGTATAGCAGATAAAAAAAGCGTACTCTTTTATAACTTTAAAACGACTTTTTTGATCAGGATAGGTTTTGTTAAATTTTCATCTTCCAATTTTATGACTTTGGCACAATCACTTTTGGCCATTTGAACATACAAAGAGACCGTTACTCTGTCCCCTTTTTCAAAAGAAGGTATTTTATAGATCAACCTTTTTGTCTCTTTTGCATTAAGATTATGTACACTTCCCTCTGTTGCTGTAGCCGGAATAATAATATCTGTTTTATCCCGTTTGAAACTATAGGCAAAATATCCTTGTTTATCTTCAGCCGGATCTGTTTTATAATTTTGCCAAATCACCTTGTTTTTTCTATCTACTTCTATTTTTAAAAATTTTGCACGTGCCGGTTGTATAATAAGCGGATGTTCCATCTTATTGGTCAGCACGACTGTAAGTTTCTTCTTCTCAGCAGAGATATTGATATCTACTCCCGTTTTTCTAAATTCTTTGTCATGAATGCCCAGGAACTTATGACTGGCATGTTGTCCTCTGGCACGTTTATCCATCTTCTCTGCACCACCCTCGATCTCCGGCATATGGCACTCGATACATCCTATACTGTCCTGTTTTTTATCCATCGCCCTAAAGATGGTTACATTATTATCATTGAGTTTGTGAGAGTGGCATCCCATACAGACTTTTTTAGCATAAACAGGATTGGAAGCAGAAGAGTGTTTGTCACTGTCATCAGGATTATGGAGTCTGCCGTAAAGCGTAGGTTTATAATTTTCAGCTTGTCTTGCCTTCGTATTGATATTGAATTTATGTGCACTTTTCACATATGCAATGGTATGGCAGAAGTAGCAGGAGATAGCATCTGTATGGGTTTTATTGTTTTTATCAGGTCTTGCCTCACCGGAAATAAGATCTTTGAGATTATCTGCCATAGGCATATGACAGGTAGCACATGCATATTTGTTTTTATCAACTGTATCAGCAATTTTACGATGTAATTCATCATTAAAATAACCCTTGGCATGCTGTGAACTTTGAAATTCATCATAGATCTTTTCATGACACTCTTTACAAGAATGGTTATCAAGATATTTTGCCTGTGAAAAAGAAAAAAGAGAGAGCAATACAAAGCAGAGTTTAAAAAAAACAATTCGTTTCATCAAATAAAACCTTGGTAATTTATTGAAATGATCCAGTAATCATCTCAATAAATCACCCTCTCCGGAAGGAGAGAGTAAAAGTATCAATTAAGCACCAGGAATATGTTGTCTGTGCTCAACTGAGTATGTAAATGTTGGTGTTGTCAAGTTTTCAATATACTTGATGAACTCACCTGTTTTGGAGTTATAGACACCGATTCTACCGGTAGTCCACTCAGAGATCATTGTCCATTTACCATGGTTCGCAGGCTCTGCATGTAGAAGTCTCGGTTGTACAGGGTCTTTCACCGCTGCTCCAAGTTTAGCAGGCATAGGCAGGATCGTCTCTTTTCCAAATGCTTTTTCATTCACAGCCACTTTCTCATGCTGAGTTGCATCCCACTCTTGGAGTACTTTTTTAGTCTTAGCATCGATCAATTGACCTTTAGTTTTACCAACTTTAATGATTCTGTCAGTCTCTAAAGTATCTTTGTTAATCAAGTGAACTTCATTATAGAATTCAGGTTTACCAAGAACACAATCAGACCAAATGTATGGTGTATGATGTGAAGTACCAACAAAGAGTCCACCACCAGCTGTATCTACAGTTTTAACCACTTTCCAGTTAGAGTCCCAAATAACAACTTTACCAACATTCATACTTTGTGTAGCGTGAAGTTGTTTTTTCTGACCTTTTGAGTACCAGCTTGATCCTTGACCCGGGTGTGGCTTGGTTTTCTTACCTGTATGTACTTTTGCAGCAAGGTTTTTCTCTTTAAAGTCAACGATACCGACAACATCAGACCCTTGAGAAGCGATCATAAAGTAACGACCAAAGTCTTCACCCTCATCTTCGTTCAAGAATGCATCGTGAAGAATTTTACCAATGTTCGGGATATCTCCAACGATCGGGAAGTTTGGTTTAGAGTAATCAATAATATAAGTATGTCCACCATCTTTAAGTGCCATCGCGAAGTATGGTCCATAAGGTGTATCAGCTAGTGAAGCAACTCTTGATGGTCCGATTTGCCCGTCAGGATCAATAACACGGCTTGTATCAAATACTTTAAGCGGCTCAAGCGTCATAGCATCACAAAGTACTGCACCACCCGGGTTATAGTTACCTGCAATTACATATTTACCATCCGGAGACACTGCAAGACCTCTGGACTCTTGTCCAACTTGCACTGATGCCAATGCCGGTTGTCCCGGAGCACCGATATCAAACATTGTCAATTTACCTGAACGAGAGATAGAGTAAGCATATCTAGGATTCTTTTTATTCGTTACAGTTACGTGTACCGCAAATCCGGCTTTATGTCGTGAAAGTACTTTACCTGTCGTTGAGTCAATAAAGTCAACCAAAGAAGCATCTCTTTCTGTTGCGAATGTAATATCAAGTACAGATTTTACCTCGGTTGGTTTTGGATACTTTTTAGCCAATGCTTCTCTGTCTGCAAGTTTTGTCCAAGTTTTTTTCACTTCATCAAGGTCAAGTGTTAATTCAACAGTATTTTTCCAGTCCATCAACCAGTCAACCATACCCGTAGCATCATCTTTAGAAAAAGTGGTGTTCCATGCCGGCATTGCCGTATTTTCAACACCATTAAGAATTCTTTCTGCTAAAAATTCTCTACTTTTTTTCTTCAGTGCTTTAGGTCTAAGATCCGATCCAACACCACCCTGGTGAATAGGTCCGTGACACCCTTGACACTCTTTTTCATACTTTTGGGCAAAATCCATATTTGACGTACCAGCCAAAGCCATTGTCGCTACAAAACTGGTAGCTGCTGCTAAACCTAAAAGTTTGTTCAATTTCATTTTTTCTCCTTTTTATAATATCGGTCTCCTTGAAAAGAGGCAAAGCCCCTTTTCAATTCCTCTTACTGAAGCTTTTCTTTTGGAAAGAAAAAATTTTACCTTTCTTCTAAGCTTCATTCGATAAAATCTCGAATCTTTTTAAAAAGACAACTCACACACTTTTTGAGGACTCTACCCAGTCCTCATACCCTCTTCGCCAATTTGTAAAAATTGCGTCCAAGTGTAACATCTATTTACTTAAGTAAATTATATAATTATCATCAAATTTCATGATAACAGTTTTATTTATTAAGTTTTGCTTTTTCCTGTTTATATATCCAGAACATAGGTAAGATAATCACCGTATGTAAAAAGATAGTCAGGGTCAACGGTCCTTGATTAAGCACTGCAAAAAAACTTGGCACTACGTCAGTTAATGGTTCAATCATTTTATATCTCCTTTATCATTTAAAATGGAGAGAAGTATCTCTCCATATTTTTATGCTTCCTGAGCTCTCTTCGCTTGGCTTCCTATAGTAAGAAGATCCCAAACCAAGTAAACAAATCCTATGAATGTAACTACACCCATTACTGCTCTCCAACCCTGAGCCTGAACATACCAAGGCAACTCTTGTGCTACGAAGAATGCATTCCATCCGGCACCAAGTTCAGCTCTTTCTACAAGTACTTGCTCATATCCTGCAATAGTAAGTGCAACTGTCATACCCACTACTCCAAAGGTTACAAGGAAGATTCCCATTTTAGATTTAAATGTTGACTTCATCTCTTTAATACCATAAGCACCTTGAATACCCATATACATCATTCCGATAAGGATCGTTGCATATGCACCGAAGAATGCCAAGTGCCCGTGAGCTGCAGTAAACTGTGAACCGTGCGTATAGATATTAACTTGTGGTAGTGTATGGAAGAATCCCCATATACCTGCCCCCAGGAAGTTACCGAATGCATTTGTTACGATCCATGCCATAGCAGGAGCATTATTCATCACCGAACCTGGTCTACCTTCTGCTTTGGCAATACCTTGCTCTTTACCCCAATCGTAGAGGACATGAACGAACATTGCAATAAGCGGCACTGGCTCTAATGCTGAGAAAAGCGCACCGATTTCCCACCAGTACTCAGGTGTACCGATCCAGAAGTAGTGGTGACCCAATCCAAGTATACCTGAACCAAAGAGCATAAGAACTTCGATCCATAACCACATTTCAACGATCTCTCTTTTTGCACCGATAATTTTAATAAGTGCATATGCCGCAAGTGTTCCTACAAATACTTCCCAAGTAGCTTCAACCCAAAGGTGTATGACCCACCACCACCAGAATTGATCCATAGAGATGTTATCTGTAAAGAACATACCTGTAATATAAAGACCTGCAAGTGCTAACAAGTTAGCAACCATAACTGTCATGATCCCTGTTTGTTTACCTTTCATAAAAGAAGCAAACACGTTCCAATAAAAGATAAGTACTACAACAACAATACCGATATCTGCCCATCTTGGTGCTTCAATATACTCACGACCTTCATGGATAAACCAAATACTGGCTTCTGATCCTGAACCTACCTGAATAAAGATATAAACCAGAACAACTACGGTTACTGCTGCTGTCAGTACCCAAAAACCTAGTTTACCAAGTCCTATACCTACTGTCTCTACACCTGTTTCGTCAGGCAACATATAGTAAACAGAACCGATCATTGCATAAAGCATCCAAACTACCAGTGCATTAATATGCACCATTCTGGCTACTGAAAAGTCAAAAAGTTCAAACAAGAACCCCGGAACCAAAAATTGTGTCGCTGCAATAAGACCCATAAGAAGCTGTGCACCAAAGAGTATAATTGCTACTCTAAAATACATCATTCCTAATTCTTTAGATTTACTGCCGGCAAATTCATTTGTTTTAATACTAGTGAGCATTGGTGCCTCCTGCTTTGAATTGATCAACTGTTTTTGAGAAGTTTCTAGGGAAACCGTTCGTGTCGATACTACTCATATGTTTAAGGAAAGCTACCAATCCTTTTGCTTCATCTGCAGTAATCCCAAGATCCGGCATCATACGTGCATGTGTAGGATACTGTGAAGGATGCTGCAAGAACTCAGCCATTGCTTCTTCAACCGTATTTTTCCCTGTCATACCCTGTAGTGGTCCACCATTTTGCCATGCCGGATCCAACCATGCTTTTGTAAGATCCGGTGCAAAGTATGCTCCATTCCCTAAAAGTGTGTGACAATTCATACAGTTCTTCGCTTGAGAAGTCAGTTTTCCAAGGTGAAGCAAGTCTGCTGCCTCTTGTTCACTCCACTCTTTTCCGAAGAATGGTTGTTTTTCCCCAATCACTGGTACCTCGTGCCCTCTTTTTTGACTCATTTTATAATCAATATGATAATTGATAACAGTCGGTCCCGGTACCCTTTTGGTTACCCCGTTCTTAAGATCTGCATCAGTACCCATAGTGATCTGTCCAAGCGTATCAAAAGTAAGCCAGATAAGCAATATTACTGCAAACCCTGTTACCCATGCTGCTGAACGTCGCCAAAATGGTATACTGGTCCAAACCGAAACATTTTCGTTAGCCATGTGTCCTCCTTTTTTATTATAGAACGCTTTTGAGCAAAGCCCGACAAACTACGCTGACACTGGGTCAACTTCAGCAGTTGGCTCATGCGACTGGTCGCATTTTGACTTTACACCAAAGTGTTCAATTTATTATTTTTCTTGTATGGTTTCATCTATTTTTTCGTAACGATCATCCGCAGCACTTATCAGATAAAAATAGAGGTGAGGAATAAAAAGATACGCTATCATCGCAACCATCAGTACTTTCATCGTAAAGTGGTTACTTTGAATAAGAACAGCGAAATCATACAAGAAGTAAGTTTGCAATGCCCAAAACAGATATCCGACAGGCATCCATTTTTTAGAAAAGTACCCCATTTTAGAGAGGGTAATGATCGCTGCATACCCTACGCCAAAAACGAGTACAAGTGTTGACTCTATAAAGATAGGTAAGAATTGATCTAACGCAATCTCAGGACGAATTATCAACGGTTCCATTATGTCTCCTATTGGATATCTATTTACTAAAGGGATCAAAACCCTAGAGCATACGAGTATTATGACAGTTTAGAAAAGTAATGGGATTGACATATATCAAGAAAATAGATAAAAATCATAAATTTTGATAATTTGATTAAGTAAAAATTATAGTGTTATTTTAGAAGAAAAAGTTATACTTTGGAAAAAGTCAAAAGTGCCAAATCTTGACATAGAAAAAATGAACTGGCAATAACCATTGTGTTCATGGGCTTCTTGAAAAATCATTGCCGAATCTATAGCTGCGACTCAAATGTATCAAAAACCTCCTAAACACAAGCGTTGTTACTATTTTAAAATTTTCTATTATCTGGATTTGGAAAGATACCCTGGCTTGACCAGAGGTGTTCTTTATTTAACAACACATCTTGCAGAAAAGAAAGGTCTTGAATAATTTGGAGAGACAAAGTTGTCTCCTTCCAATGACCAGTCCTTGGATTTTTGAATAATTACGATCTGTGCTACTTTTCGTTGCATTCTACTCTCACAAATAATAGGCATGTCTTTTTCAAATGCTTTCTTAACCTCTGTCATTCTACTGACAGTCATACTATAATGTGCACCGATCATAATAGCGATCACCAATGATACCCACATTAGCCCTTTTTTTACTGCCCCCTTTGCCATGAACGGTCTGCTGGTAACGAACAGTGTGATCAGTAGTACTATCGCTCCCAGTATAAGATATGCACCTTCTAAAAAGAAAAAGTTTTTCATTATATATGCCTCGTGTTTTAATAAAGTAATAGTAGCACACTTTAATTATACACAGATTGATATTCATCAAGCGATTTTTAGCCAAAAGGCTCTATACTTTCTAAAAATATCAATGAAGGTCCGTTATGAACTCAATGAAAAAATATCTTCCTATTGCACTACTCATAGGATTTATACTCTTTGGTCTTGATGCATTTTTCCAAAGTAAACCCAGTCCAAAGAATGAACGTATATATAAAACCGTACAACAATACAGTCCTTATTATTTGGATAAACGTTTCGGGGGACTTCAGATCATGAGTAAAGAAGACCCTGAATTTAAAGAGAAACCTACCAATATGACCCTATTTAAAGAGTTTGAACGGCTGGAAAAAGTGTGGGGAGAAAAACATCTGAAAATAGAAAACAATACTCTTATTATCTTGGATAATAACGGTTCACAACTTTCAAAACTGCCACTGCATAGCAAAGAAGAGATGGATTTTATACATCGATACTACGGAATATAAATCATGCAGAATATTGTGATTACTCTTGTTTTTTCTATTGTGATGCTGGTTTTTATGGCTTTTCCTGCTATGAAAATAGTAGAGTGGATAAAACCTAAAATAAACCTTTCTGAAAAATGGTATAACATTCTTCAAATACTACTTACTATACTTCTCTCTCTTATCATAGGACTCTTCCTTAAATTTGCATAACCGACTATTAACAACAATTTAGCTAAAATAATTCATTAATTTTGACTGCCTATGGGCATGTCTTGGAGCGAATAAGAATGAACAAAGCTAAATATATCTGGATGGATGGCGAACTTACACCTTGGGATGATGCAAAAGTGCATGTCCTTACACATACATTACACTATGGTAATGGTGCCATAGAAGGGACCAAAGCCTATAAAACTGTAGATGGAAGATGTGCGATTTTCAAGTTAAATGAACACACACAAAGACTTTTAAACTCATCTAAAATGACGCTTATGGATGTACCTTTTACACTTGAAGAGCTCAACGCTGCACAAATAAAACTCCTACAGGAGAATGAACTCTTTGACGGTGCCTATATCAGACCACTGGTTTATCTCGGGTATGGTGTTATGGGTCTCTATCATAAAGATGCTCCCGTTCAGGTTTCTATCTCTGCATGGGAATGGGGAGCGTATCTTGGTGAAGAGGGCCTTCGCAAAGGTGTAAGAGTAAAGATCTCATCCATGACAAGAACACCGAACACATCAGGTATGGGAAAAGCCAAAGCCGTAGCAAACTACCTGAACTCTCAAATGGCAAAATTTGAAGCAGTTGAAGCAGGATATGATGAAGCCCTTCTAAGAGATGACCAGGGCTACATTGCTGAAGCTTCAGGTGCATGCTTCTTCATGGTAAGGGATGGAAAGCTTATCTCTCCTCCAAGTGACAACACACTTGAGTCCATCACACAACAAACGGTGATAGACTTAGCCAATGATATGGGTATCGAAGTAGTAAGAAGACGTATTACCCGTGAAGAGATATACATCGCAGATGAAGCATTCTTTACAGGAACAGCTGCCGAAGTAACCCCTATCCGTGAAGTAGATGCACGTATCATTGGTGCCGGTTCACGTGGACCTATCACTGAAAAATTACAAACAGCCTATTTTGATGTAGTCGAAGGTAAGAATCCTGACTATATCCAACATTTAACCTATATAAACTAAAGGAAAATCATGCCAGCAGACATGAACGATTATTTTAAAAAAAAGAAACCGAGTAGCAACTCAAATAACAGTAACGACCGTAGTGGTGGAAACAGTTTCGAAAACCCACTGGGCAACATGGGAAAAGGTGCACCATGGATATTTATCGCCTTGGCGATAGGGTTTGCACTCTTTGTACTTAAACCATTTACCATTATCAATTCCGGTGAAGTAGGCATTAAAGTGACCACAGGTAAATTTGAAGAAAAACCTTTGAGCGCGGGATTGCACTTTTATATTCCTGTATTACAGAAGATCATTCCGGTCAATACACGTATCAGACTGATCACCTACAGTAACGATATGTCTACCGAACTGGGAGACAGATATAAAAGTTTTGAAGGCGGTCTAAGAAGAAACAGGGCCATACCTGTACTGGATAAAAGAGGTTTGACCGTCAACATCGACCTTGCAGTGCAGTATAGCCTCAAACCGGAATCTGCCCCTGCGACCATAGAAAAATGGGGTGCAAGCTGGGAAGAGAAGATCATCAACTCCAAAGTAAGAGAAGTTGTTAGAGATGTCGTAGGTCAATACACAGCAGAACAGCTTCCTGAAATGAGAAATGAGATCGCATCGGCTATCCAGACCAAAGTAAGGGAAAAAGTAGATGCTCTTCCTAACCAGCCTGTGGTACTTTCATCTGTAGAATTGAGAAATATCGTACTGCCTCCAAAGATCAAAGAGAAGATCGAAGAGGTTCAGGCAGCTAAACAGGATGTAACTATTGCAGAGCAGGAAAAAGAGAAAGCAAAACAGCAAGCACAAAAAGCAGCTGAAGTAGCACGTGGTGTAGCAGAGAAAAACCGTATTGAAGCACAGGGTGAAGCAGATAAGATCCGTATCGAAGCTGAAGAGCAGGCAAAAGCGAATAGACTCATCTCAGATTCACTTACTCCTGAACTTCTCCAGCTTGAGCAGATAAAAACACAGGGTAAGTTCAATGAAGCACTCAAAGTCAACAGAGATGCACAGATATTCCTTACACCTGGCGGTGCAGTACCTAACATCTGGGTAGATGCAAAAGGCAAAGAGCAGAAAGCCATTTCTGCACAACAATAAATTCAGTGAAGAGTGAAGAGTGAAGAGTGAAGAGTTGATGTATGCATTTTCTTTGAAAATGCTTTGATCTTCTCAACGCTTAACGCTCAACGCTCAACGCTGATAATTTCGGAGAAATTATCATGATGACCATCGATTGGAACAAAAACCCCCTCATCCCTGCCATTGCACAGGACAATGAAACAAACCAGGTACTTATGCTTGCCTATATGAATGAAGAAGCCTATAACCTTACTCTTTCAACTGGTTATGCCCATTATTTCAGCAGAAGTAAACAGCGCATCTGGAAAAAAGGTGAAAGTTCAGGACATACCCAGGAAGTCAAAGATGTATTACTTGACTGTGACGCCGATACCGTTATACTTAAAATAAAGCAAAATGGTGTAGCCTGTCATACAGGGCGTAAAAGCTGTTTCTTTACTTCTGTCATACAAGATAAAATCATCTTGGATAAAGAGGTAGATACAGATGCTATCTATGGTGTAGTGGACACACTCTACCATACCATTTTAGAGCGTAAAAATGCTCCGGCAGAAGCTAAATCATGGACAAAAAAGTTACTTGATGATAAAGAGCTCATGCTGAGCAAGATCCGTGAAGAAGCAGATGAAGTTTGTGTAGCCATTAACGAAGAGAGTGATGAACAGGTCATCTATGAATCTGCTGATCTGCTTTATCATACATTGGTGGGACTAGGATATAGAGAGATATCTCCGGACAGAGTCAAGCAAGAACTTGCCAGAAGATTTGGAATGAGCGGGATAGAGGAAAAAGAGGGACGAAAAAAATAATTCTCCCGTTATATAATATAAGTTAACCTCACTGAATAACTAATCTATGTCATCCTGAACCAGGTTCAGGATGACGTTGTTAATCGGAGATCTCAATTAACAGTCATTACAGCTAGGGCTTTTTGCGTTACCACCTGCAAAATACTTCCCGTCAAAACTTACAAGAGAATAATTTCTATCATTGCCAAGTGACTCTTTAAGCCCTTCTATAGAGAGGAAACCAAGTGTTGTAGCCCCTATCATTTCGGCTACCTTCTCTACACTGTTACTTGAAGAGATAAGCTCCACTTGTGTAGGAGTATCTATCCCATAGCGACAAGGATACTTTATCTCTGGTGCCGCAATGCGCATATGTACTTCTTTTGCCCCGGCATCAAGTAACATTCTGACAATTTGTTTAGAGGTAGTACCCCTTACAAGTGAATCATCAATAATGGCTACTCTTTTACCTGCAATAAGATGTTTTACCGGTGAAAGTTTAAGTTTCACTTTCAGATCACGTATCTCTTGAGTAGGTTCGATAAAAGTACGGCCAACATAATGATTACGTACTATACCCATCTCAAATGGCACACCAAGCCCCTCTGCATACCCTCTGGCAGCAGCTACACCACTGTCTGGCACAGGAAGTACGATATCCACGTCAGCAGGTGTCTCTTTAGCCAATCTGCGGCCCATCTCTAAACGCGTTTGATAAACATTTTTACCATCGATGATAGAATCTGGTCTTGCAAAATAGATATATTCAAAAGCACAAGGATGATAATCCGGTTCAAAAATCTGCTCAGATTTTGGTTCTTTACCTTCTTCAAAAATAAGCATCTCCCCTGGCTCTACATCACGTACAAACTCTGCTCCAACCAGATCAAATGCACACGTTTCACTTGCTACGATCCAGCCACCGTCCTTAAGTTTCCCTAAACTCAATGGTCTAATACCAAAACGATCACGGATTACAAACATTTTAGAACGACTTTGAATCGCTAGACAATACGCACCCTCTATCTTAGTAAGCATATCTTTGATACGATCAACCAATGCATCTTTTTGGCTTTTGGCGATAAGATGTACGATATTTTCTGTATCCATACCTGTTTGGAAAATAGCACCTTTATCGATGAGTTCATTACGTACTTCATACTTGTTTACAAGGTTACCATTATGTGCAATGGAGATCTCTCCAAGTTTATACTTTGCAAATACAGGCTGAGCATCCAAAACAGAGTCAGACCCTGCTGTAGAGTAACGGTTATGGCCAATAGCACAGTTACCGGAAAGAACCTCAAAGCAAGGCTCATCAAATACATCTGTCACAAGCCCTCTTTTTTTAATGAGATGGATCTTCTCTCCGTCTGCAGCAGAGATCCCTGAAGACTCTTGTCCGCGATGTTGCATTGAAAAGAGAGAGTAATACGCTATCTTTGAAGCATTTTTTGCACCATATACACCTACAATTGCACACATATTAAATTCCTAAACAGTCGTTGATAGAGTAGAGTCCACTCTCTTGATCTACAAGCCATTTCGCTGCACGAATAGCACCTTTTGAAAATGTCTCTCTACTCGTAGCAGTATGATTTAGTTCTAAAAACTCTCCATCATTATAGAAACCAACCGTATGTCTGCCTACTATGTCACCGCCACGCAGTGCCATAACTGCTATTTCATCTTTACTTCTTGCACCTATCTGGCCATCTCTACCCGATACACGTACAGCATCAAGATCCAATCCTCTACCTTTAGCTGCAAATTCACCCAATGTTAAAGCTGTACCACTTGGTGCATCTACTTTATATCTATGGTGCTGCTCTACGATCTCAATATCAAAATCTTTGAGTGTTGCAGCTACTTGCTCAACAAGTTGTTTGAGTAGTGCAATACCTGCTGACATATTTGATGCATAAAGTACCGGCATCTCTTTGGATGCTTCGGTTAAAAGATTTTGCTGATGTGCAGTAAATCCTGTCGTTGCGATCACCAATGGTGTAGGATTTTTTAATGCCTCTTCACAAAGTGTTTGTGTTGCCTGTGGTGCAGAAAAATCTATCACTATATCACAATGCTCCAGTAAAGCACTCATGCTGTTTGTAATAAAAACATCCGAGGGAACATCTACGGTCAATTCATCATATACATGCAGTGCTGTAAGCTCCAATCCGTCTTCTTCAAGTACATTCTTAATAAGGTGCTCACCCATTCTGCCTGTACTACCCACTATACCAACTTTTGCCATATTACGCTTGCTCCTGAATATATGAAATGACTTGAAGTGCTGCTACTGCACCATCACCCGCTGCTGACACCACTTGTTTAGGTGCTTCTATACGCATGTCACCTGCTGCAAAAAGTCCGGGAAGAGATGTTTTCATACTTAGATCAACGATCACCTGACCCCAATCATTCATCTTACAGATAAACTCACCCTTTTCATCTTTAAGCACAGCATTATTAACATCATGCCCTACAAATACAAAAAGACCCGGATTGTCCAACTGCGTGATCTCCCCTGCTTTATTTTTGATCTTTACTCCTGTTACACCCATTGCATCACCCAGGACTTCTTCAATAATACTGTCAGTAATAAGATGTATATTCTCTTTTCTTTTTACTCTGTCCACTGTTGAAGGTGCTGCCCTGAAGGTATCTCTTCTGTGTACGATATAAACATCTGAACAGATGTTGGAAAGATAATACGCTTCTTCAAGTGCTGTGTCACCGCCGCCAAGTACCGTGACCGGCTTGTCCTTGTAAAAGAAACCGTCACAGGTAGCACAGGTACTGACTCCTTTACCAAAAAATTCATCTTCACCTTTAAAGCCCGCTCTTTTGGGTGTACTTCCTGTACAAACAATAGCTGTTTTGGCTTCGACGGTCTCACCGCCTTCTAAGGTAATGGTAAAATATTCTCCTGTTTTTTCGACACGTTCCACTTTTTTCATCTCATGTTTGAGTCCAAAGTGGAAGCACTGTTTCTGCCAGGTATCCATAAAATCCATACCTGTTTTATCGTGCTCAAAAAATCCTGGATAATTTTCTATCTCAGAACTCTGGGTAATCTGTCCACCCGGCATACCCATCTCAAACATTGTTACATTTTTGAGTCCACCTCTTGTTGCATAGAGCCCTGCGGTCAAGCCCGCTGGTCCACCACCGATAATCGCACAATCTAACATTCTGAATCCTTAAAATGATTAAACAAATAATTATTGGAATTATACACTTTAAATACTTGGTTAATAATTTTAAAAAGGGATTTCAATTTGGAAGAAGAAAAGTGGGGAGAAAATCTCCTCACTCTTTAGACAACTTACAGTTGTGCGTTGATTTTTTCTGCAAATGCATCTTTAGAAGCTGCACCTACCATTTGATCTACCACTTCACCGTCTTTGAAGAAAAGGATCGCTGGGATTGATCTGATACCGTATTTTACAGCTAAGTCTTGTTGCTCATCTGTGTTTACTTTAGCGATAGTTGCTTTTCCGTCAAAATCTTCTGCCAATTCTTCTACAACTGGAGCGATCATTCTACAAGGTCCACACCATGGAGCCCAAAAGTCTACCATTGTTACACCCTCTGCTACTGTTGCATCAAAGTTTTCTGCTGTCAATTCTACATATTTTGCCATATTTATTCCTTTAAAATGTTATCTTGAAATTATATACTAATTTCATTAATGAACTGTTGTTATAACTTATCTTTGTTATTTTGTCAATAGTTTTTCTAGTTCTGTTAAAAATATACACTTTAGAACCTTATAACCAACCTAAGATACTCATAATGAGTTTTACAAATGTAAGTTTTTGCAAGAGGTTTTTAAAACTTAGCCTAGATAAAAGCCAGAGATGTTATGAGCACCTTGGGCCAGCTATAGGGTTCTACTGTGTAAAAATAGTGGTAGCGGGATTTCAGGATACTCTGCAGAGCGTGTACCCTCTATCACTTTAGTAGATGCACCTTTAACTGTATATACAAATGAGATCTTAAGCTTATCTGTTACATTTTTATTTGCCCTATGGAGAAGAAGAGAGTGAAAGATCACCACATCACCTCTTTGGAGTGTGGTAGATACTTTCTTCTTTATCAGTGGTATATTTTTATCAAACTCTTCCCTAAAATACTCTTTTTCATCAAACTGCTCAGACTTAAACTTTATCAGATGACTTCCCGGTATAAACTCCAAAACACCATTGTCACTATACTCATCATCCAAAGCTAACCATATACTTACAAGGTTATCATCTGAATAACGCCAATAGCGTCTATCTTGATGCCATCTTGTTTGTGTACTTTGATGAGGCATTTTGGTCATGATTGAGTTGTGATGTGCTGTAGTGATCACGACTTGATCATCTAAAATTTGCTGTAAAACAGGACGGATCTTCACCTCTTCCATCCACTCTTTAAAAAGAATATCCCGACTGTACACTTGTCGTAATCTTCGTACTGCAGCATGGACTTCTTTAGGCATACTTCTGTAGTCGGCTACCTCTGTACGATACTCTTTAGATTTATCACCATATCCCAACTCAGTCTCTATTGGCTCTATTTTATGTTTTAGGTGGGCTTTTGCTATATCCAAAATCGCTTCACATTTTTTTTTATCTGCAAAATTTCTTAAGATTAAAAAGCCATCTTGGTGAAATTGTTGAAGCTGTTCATCGGAAAGTATCATAATCCTGCCTTTAAAGTCTGATTGTAGAGGATTATAGCTAAAAAATTTAAAGTGTTACACTCTCAATAAACTCCACCTCGTCCCCTCGGACGATCAAAGCATCTACACTAAATGCCACATCTAACTTTTTGCTTTTCATATAATAGTGTGCAGAGTTTATCACTTTTCGAAGTTTTGCCGGAGTCACGTTATAGACGGGATCGAAGTCAGCTTTTCCACTTTTAACCTCTATGAAATGAAGTACATCATCCTTTTGGGCAATGATGTCTATCTCCCCCAACTTTCTGGCAAAATAGTTACGTTCCAAGATTACAAAGCCCTCTTGTTCTAAAAACTGTGTGGCAAGTGTTTCACTTTCGTCTCCGAAAAGTTTGGGAAGTTCACGCATCCTCTCCTCCTCTTAAAAATCCCATCACTTTTTCATCTGGCTTTTTAGTATCATTACTTTTGAGTACCGCGGAGAGCATATAAACACCGTTTTCGGTAAAGGCATAGGGCAAATATTTCCTATGTTTTCCTCGTCCTGTTTCTAAGGTCGCAAATTGCGACCTTAAAGAATCATACTCCTCTTGAGATAACCGAAACATAAAGTCATCAGGAAATCTTTCATAGTTTCTTTTAACCTGTTCATTAAGTCTTTTCAAGTCTACCTGATACAACACCGCCAAATCCTCATCAAGCATGATCTGCTTGCCTCTAAGTGTATAGATCTTGTGATGGATGGGTATAGGTAGCTCGTTCATATCTCCTCCTTTAATGTTGCAAATTGCAACTTCAAGTTTTATAAGGATAGTATGACTTAAGAAAAAGAAGATAAATGAAAATATGTCAGATTGTCATGTTTTTTAGTCAAACCTTTCTTTCTGTTTCAAAACAATAAACCTTATAAAATTATATATTTTATAAGGTTTTTGAACGCTCTTTTTTTTCATCGTATCAGATAGGTTTCTTTGGAGAAACTTTTTTGAGTTATGCTTAAAGTTATTTGAAATATAAAAATGATACTTCTTCTCTCCACATACAACCTAACTAAACCAAATACTAGTCTCGGCCATATGGCTTGCTATAGTTTACCTATTCTGCTATACTACACGCATTGAAAGATGATTTAGAGTTTCATCTTTGGCTTGACTTTTATTGCTAACCTTTAGTTTACAGTATCATCCTCCCGAAAGAACACTCCACATTATATTTTGAGCATTTCAGCAATGAAATGTATAAACAACTAAAGGAATTGCAATAGCAACTCAAGTAAATGGAACAGTAAAATGGTTCAACAGTGAAAAAGGTTTCGGTTTTATCGAACAAGAAAATGGTGGTGATGATGTATTTGTACACTATCGTCAAATTAATAGTAATGGTTACGACCGTGTTTCTCTGAATGAGGGTCAAAAAGTTACTTTTGAGATCGGTAAAAGCGAAAAAGGCTTACAAGCTGAAAACGTTACTGGTCTCTAAGACCATCAATGGGCAGAGAAATCTGTCCATATTTTAAACAATTTTATAAAGAGACTAATAGGTCTTTTTATGAATTGCTTACAAGGAAACGTATGAAAAGTAGAGAAACTGTTTTAGAAGCGTTAAAAGAAGGTAAAAATCTTATTAGTAGTATCACAGGGTTGCGATATACTCTGATTAATGGCATATTACATACTCGTCATAGTGAAAAAAATGACTGGAACGAAAGTGATCTTAATTTTTACAATCCACCATCTTGGCTCAACCTAAAAATAATAGAACCTGAATTCAACCCACTAGTGCAACACACCTAAGCCGAACTTTCAAGTTCTAAAATTGTAGCATAAAAAACTTCTGCAGGTGTTTTATATCCTAGAGCTTTTCTAGGTCTATAATTTAAATTGTTCTGAGCCTCTATGATTTGAGCTTGAGTAATAGCAATAAAATCACTACCTTTAGGAAAGAACTGACGTATAAGTCCATTAGTGTTTTCATTCAGTCCTCTCTCCCAAGAAGCATAAGGATGACAGAAGTAGTAATCAATATTTAGGGATTTAGCTATATTTTCATGTGCTGCAAACTCTTTTCCATTATCGCTTGTGATTGTATGTATCCATTGCTTCAAAGGCAAAAGCATTTCAACAAGTGCAGTTTCTACTAATGATGCCTGCTTATGAGGTATTTTTTTAATAAGAGCAAACTTAGACTTTCTATCTACAACCGTTAAAAGGGCTTGTTTGTGATGCTTGCCTATGACCAAATCAATCTCAAAGTCTCCAATACGTTGTTTGTTGTCAACCACACTTGGTCTCTCTTCTATAGAGCATTTATTGGGTATTTGTCCTCGTCTATCATTGCTTCCGTATCTTTTCTTGTAATGCTTATGTTTGTGACGAAGATGCAGATACAACTTTCCTCCATTATGTTTATCTTGAAGTAGATAGCGATAGATAGTCTCATGGCTTACAGTTGCTATGCCATCAATGCTCATTCGACCTGATATTTGCTCTGGTGACCAGTCAAGTTGTATCTTCTCTTTGATGTACTCTATTTGCAAAGAAGATAAACGCCTATGTTTTCTTTTGGATGCTTCACGTGTAGCAGAAAAAGATTGTGCTTGTTTGGGACGATAGCCTTTTTGTCCAGTGTTACGTTGTATCTCTCTACTGATAGTAGATCTATGCTTACCAATATTATCTGCAATAGCACTAAGCGTTAATCCTTCTTTGAGTAAAGCATAAATTTGGTATCTTTCTTGTTGGGTCAAACGATGATATTTCATATGCAACCTTTTAAATGTCAGAAGTTTAAAGGTCGTTTATATCATCTTTGACCTTATCACCTCTATTTTTAAAATGTTGCACTAGCTAGTTGAATTCAGGGAAGAAAAACCTACCAATTTATAGAGAAACAGAATCTCATAAACTCTGATGATCTAGATTAAAAAAACTCCACTCTAACATTAAAAAATACTGTCTTATTGTAAAATATAAAATTTTATGGGCTACTCTTTCACTAAAGGATTATCTGCAGATGATGGGGACTCAACTTCTGTCTCTTGTTCAGTATCATTTTTCTTGTTTAGCTTTTTCTGACGTTTTTCTTCTTTTTTCTTCTGCTTCTCGAGTTCTCGACCCCGTTTTTCATAAGAATAGTTTGTTTTAGCCATTAGTCATCACTTTCGCAGTATCTCTGCTATAGTCTATTTTGAAACACGATACACTATGAAGTTGCGTCGTGCACTGCTTTATTATGATGTAACAACATCCCATATACGGCTTATATTTTTTTAACTCCATACCACGTTGCACATCCATTTATACTCATTCCTATAAGTAGAGTAAATATTAAAAATAACAAAGATTTTTTATACTATGATCCTTGTTCTTAATATTATATCAAAAGTTAATAACTATTGAACCCTTTGAACAACCAAAGAAGTTCAATCATGTTTCAATATTTTAGTATCTAAAAAATGGAATCTAAGTTTTTAAGTGATTTCCCTCTAAAATATCCTCCATTTTTGAAGATATTGAAAACCTTATAATCTAACATATTTTATAAGGTTTGTTGTTGTAGCGACGTTTAAAGACCATTAACATGTATACTCCTATAGAAAATCTTATACAATGTTCTATATAGGAGGTTTTATAAGGAAAAGCATCATCAATATAAGGGAATTATATGTATTAGTAAAAAAGTAATTCTCTTCCACTTCCAAGGTCACAACCTGTGACCCTATAGATAAATTAACTACAAGCCACCTCATCCCCAACAGGAATCACCTCAACTTTCACCGACTTGAAACGTGCCGTCATAATCAGCTCATCACATTCATCCCCAAAAAGAGCATTTATGCGGCTTTTGGCATGATGAAAAGTACAGAAAAGTGTTTTTGATTTTACTTTCTCAGTAAATTTTACTGTCAATGCTTCACTCTCACCATACTCACTTTTTAAGATCACTCTGTCTCCGAGTTTCTCTTCATCTCCAAGCGGTGCGAGCAACACATCTTCATCGTATTTTGTATCTAGCTTGGAACTTCTTTTTGTTTGCGCTGCATTGTTATAATGTGCAAGTGTACGGCCTGTAGTCAGGTAATACCCCTCAAGAGAATCGTTATAGAACTTCTTATCAAGAATCTCCTGCACCATCCCTCTTGGTTCATACTGCTTATAGACATACTTCCCGAGCCCATCTTCTGTACGGAAATCCAACAGGTGCAGTACAGGTGTATCTTCATGGTAGATAGGCCACTGCATCCCTCTTTTTCGGTGACGCTCCAGTCTATAGTAGTCTGCCCCGGAAAATCTTCTTGGTGCCACCACCCTCACTTCATTCCAAACATCTTCACTGGTTTTAAAGTTAAAGTTCTCACCATCACCAAGTTTATCAGCCATTTGCGTAAGCACTTCCCAGTCATCAGGCAGGTCTGACTTTACAAGGGGTTGAGAAAGGTGCAGTCTTCTCATTGCATTCACATATACCCCTGTTTTTTCATAGGCGGACCTTACTCCTATGACAATATCTGCTTTTTTTGTCACATCTGTCATGAACAGTTCCTGTACCATCACAAATTCCAGCATATCCATAGCTTTGTCTATCTTGTTGATATTTGGATGGATATGCGTGATATCTTCTCCCATATTTAATAGTGCCTTGATACGCCCGTCCAACATTGCATCCATCAGCTGCGGCGTCATAAGTCCGTCTGCTTTCGGCTTCTGATAGTCCGGTGCAAAATAAGGCAGACAACCCATATCACAAGCTCCCTGAACATTGTTCTGTCCACGTAAAGGCATGAGTCCTGCACCTGTTTTACCTACATTCCCTGTCATAAGTGCCAAGTGTGTGATCGCCATTACTGCATATGAACCGTCCAGGTTTTGTGTAATACCGAGTCCCCAGAATATCATTGATTTTTTCACAGCATATTCTCTGGCGATATTAGGTATCATTTTTGCCAAATATTCATACCCTTCTATATCTTTAAAAAAGGCAGGATTTGCATAAGGATCATTCAGGATCTTCTCTTTAAATTCAGCAAAGCCTTTTGTTCTGTTAGCAATGAAACTTTCATCATAAAGTTCTTCATCCATGATAACATATGCCATCATATTGAGTATGAGCAAGTTTGATTCAAAAGGAATAACACAGTTATGTTTAGCCAATCTGGCCAACTTCGTTTCACGTACATCAATGACAGCCAGATTATTGTGTTTTTTTGCCATATCTACAATACGATTGGCAATGATAGGATGCGCTTCCATCGTATTGGAACCGATCACGATCATGAATTCTGTCTCATAAATATCATTGTAAGGATTGGTCGCTGCCCCCTCACCCATGGTTGCTCTCATTCCTTTTAGACTCGGAGAATGACATACCCTTGCACAGTTATCTACATGAGGAGAGTCCATGGTTTCACGACAGAATTTTTGAAATGCATACGCAGACTCACAAGAAGTTCTGGCTCCACCTATGGCACAAAAACTGTCACCGCCATACTGTTTTTTGATCTCATCCAGTTTCATGGCAGCGATGGTCGTAGCCGTATCAAGGTCACACGTCATATAGTCAGAATCCAACTCTGTCAACTTCTCAGATACAACTTCATTGATATGAGGATTTTTTTCTAAAAAAGATTTTTTGATACGAGGTTCCCTGATACGATCCTTTGCATCTACAAAGTCATATCCATATTTACCCTTTATACAAAGCTTCCCTTCAGAAACCACTCCATCTTTTTGGGCAAATATTTTTATGATCTTATTGTTTTCTACCACACCTGTAATATCACATCCCACACCACAGTAGGTACATACACTTTCTATCTCTTTACGCTCTTGTGAATCAATTTTTTTTGTCATTTTGTGCCCTTGAATGATGATTTATTACTAAATAAGATAAAATTTATCCTAATTAGCCTTAAGATAAAGATTTATTTAAGTAATACTAGCTAATATCTGTCAAATTATATCAAAAGGATTAACAATGTTTACAATTAATATAGATAAAGAGTGTGGATGTTTCAAAAAGAGTATCTACGAGAACAATAAAGTATTTACTTCAAAAGATGAAGCACTTATCCAGGCGCAACTTATGGTTAACCATATGAATACAAAATTTTGTCAGAAACATGAGTTCAGACTGAGTGAAGATGGTGAAAATTTTAAAATTGCTGTTGATGCAAAACAGGCAGAACACTCGGGCTGTTGTGGCGGAGGACATTGCTCCTGATCGCACCCACCGTAGGGGTAACCCTTGTGGTCACCCTTTGGATTCTTGCTATAGGGCAACCATAAGGGATTGCCCCTACACAAATTATTTAAAATTCCCAAACACAAGCGGTGCTTTTAGATCTAAAGTCTTCACTTCAGCCATTACTGCTTGCAGATCATCTATCTTTTTACCGGATACACGTACTTCATCCCCTTGTATAGAAGGAGTGACTTTGATCTTCATCGCCTTGATCGCTTTAACGATCTGTTTCGCTTCATCTTTGTCAATGGTATCTACGATACGATAGATCACTTTTGTGTTACCACCGGAGATCCCTTCAGTCTTTACCTCTTCGAGAGACTTTCCGGCAATACCTCTTTTAATGAGTTTAGAGATAAGTATATCTTTCAGTGCATCTATCTTTTGATCACTTGATGAACTGAGCGAAAGTGTTTTTGCCTGTTCATTCAGATCGATCTCTGCTTTTACACCCTTAAAATCAAAACGCGTAGCAACTTCTTTTTGTGCCATCACGATCGCATTTTTAAGCTCCATCATATCCAGCTTTGCCGTAATATCAAAATAGTGGTCTTTTGCCATCTTAACTCCTTTTTGAACCTTCTGAATAACCCCATGCATTCATAGTGGGTTCTATTTCTCAATCCTCATCATAGCGATCTCACCATGAACCACATCAAGTTTACTTAATGCAGCCATAGCATCCTGCATCTTACTCTCTTTACAAGAATGTGTTGTAAAGAGAAGTTTGGCAATATCTTCATTTTTGGTCGGTTTTTGCAGCATAGACTCGATGGAGATACCAAACTCACCTAAAGTAGAAGTAATAGCAGCCAAAACACCGCTTTGATCATCTACTTCCAATCTAAGATAGTATTGTGTCACAATCTCATCTTTACTAAGCAGTTTAAGACCACTTTCCAAGCCTTTTTTGTACCCAAGCATAGGTCCCTGGTTCCCACGGACAATGTCTACAATATCTGCGATCACAGCAGAAGCTGTCGCATCTCCACCGGCTCCGGGACCGTAATACATCGTCTCACCTACACGGTCACCTACGACAGTCACAGCATTCATCACCCCATCTACTTTGGCGATCATAGACTCTTGAGGTATCATGGTTGCATGTACTCTTAGCTCAACACCTTCACCTACTTTTTTGGCAATACCAAGCAGTTTTATCTCATACCCAAACTCTTTGGCAAAAGCCACATCTGTTTGTGTAATGTTCTGAATACCTTCAATGAGAATATCTTCAGGCTTTGCATCTATACCATATGCAATACTTGCCAAGATGAGTAACTTATGTGAAGCATCAAAACCACCCACATCAAAAGTAGGATCTGCTTCAGCATAACCTAACTCTTGAGCCTCTTTTAAGATAGCATCATATTGTGCACCCTCTTTTATCATCTTGGTAAGCATATAGTTACACGTACCGTTCATAATACCCTTAATGGACTCTATATGGTTTGCAGAAAGTCCTGTACGTAATGCACCGATGATAGGAATACCACCCGCTGTACTCGCTTCATACATGAAAGGTATATCACCTGCAAGAGCTTGCAGTTCATAACGGTGGTAGGCAAGAAGTGCTTTGTTCGCTGTAACAACCGCTTTACCATTTTTCAATGCTTTTTTTACCAGTGCATACGGCTCTTCAACCCCACCCATAAGCTCTACAACGATGTCTATTTCAGGATCATCTATCACATCAAGAGGATTGTCACTTAGTGAGATAGAAACCCCTCTCTCTTTAGAGAGATTTTTTACCACACCTGACTTGACAACAATCTTTTTACCCGCTCTTGCTTCGATAATATCACCATTCTCTTCAAGAATTTTGGCAACACTCGCTCCAACTGTACCTACACCTAAAATACCTATTTTTACCATACTATTTCTTCTCCGCTTCCAGCTCTTTAAGAAACTTTTTAATGTTTTTTGCCGCCTGACGGATACGTTTTTCGTTTTCAATAAGGGCAATACGTACATACTCATCACCATATTTTCCGAATCCTATACCCGGGCTTACAGCAACACCTGCATGAATGAGAAGCTGTTTTGAGAACTCTAAAGAGCCCATCTCTCTAGCCACTTCAGGAATTTTCCCCCAAATAAACATAGAGGCATTCGGTTTTGCCAAATGCCAACCTGCTTTACCGAATGCTTCTATCATTACATCACGTCTTTTTTCGTAACGCGGAATGATCTCTTTATCCGGGACATACCCATGCTCATCAAGTGCCACTGTTGCAGCGACCTGAATAGGTGTGAACATACCATAGTCAAGCCATGACTTAATACTCTGCAGCGCTCCTATGAGTTTTTTATTTCCGACAATAAATCCTACTCTCCAACCTGCCATATTGTAGGACTTGGAAAGAGTATAAGACTCAACTGCCACATCTTTTGCACCTTCTACTTCCATAATGGAAGGTGTTTTGTATCCATCAAACGTAATATCTGCATAGGCAATATCTGAAATAATATAAAAACGTTTCTTTTTTGCCAAAGCCACCAGTCTTTCATAAAACTGAGGGGTTACCGTTGCTGTAGTCGGATTGTGCGGGAAATTCACTACTAAAAATTTTGCCTGGGGTACAGAGTTGTCAAGTGCTTCTTCTATATCCGCCAGGAACCTGTCTTCATCCACTTCAAAAGTCTCTTCATCGAAAACAAGCTTCATCTTCTCAACATTTGCACCTGCCAGGATAAATGCCTGCGAGTGGATAGGATACGTTGGATCCGGAACGATAGCTACATCACCTGGATTCGTAATCGCTTGTATAAGGTGGACATATCCTTCTTTACTTCCCATCGTAGCAACGATCTCGGTATCCGGATCCAGGTCAACATTATATTTACGTTTATACCACTTGCTCATTGCCAAACGTAATTTATAGATCCCTTTACTTGCACTGTAGCCATGTGTTTTTGGTCTCTGTACTGTTTCACATAACTTGTCTATGATCGGTTGCGGAGTGGATGCATCCGGATTTCCCATAGAGAAATCAATGATATCCTCTCCTCTTCTTCTTGCAGACATCTTAAGCTCATTGATCTCCGCAAAAAGATACTTTGGTAATCGGTTTATCTTTTCAAATTGTATTTCATCAAACATTATATTCTCTCTTTTAAACTTTCTTCAGTATTCGTTCCGGTTTTTGTGATATTTGTATCTGTATGTGCTGGTGCTATGACACTTTCAATACTCAATTCTGTACTGTCATTGACTTCTTTAGGCATAAGAACCTGACTGATCTTTTCTTCACTGAACGGCAATAGTTCATTTAACTGTTTTTTGTCAAACTGTGTAAAAAAATACCAGGAAGCATATCCTAAAAGCATCAGAACAAACAGTAAGAACAGTTTGGATTTGCCTTTTTTCTCTTCCATGATGGGAAGCCCGAGTGTAACACTTTCCTCCTCATCACTGTTTTCTATATAGTGGGAAAGCGCCTGCTCTTTCAAGGTACTCAGGTCTGCTTTATATTCACGTTCTATGATAGAGATAAACCCTAGTGTTTTCACTTTTTTCAACGCATCAAAATCACCGGCTAAAAGTGCTTCAAGATTTTCTTCTGAAATATTGGTTCTCTTGCTGATCGCTTTTACACTGTTCTCTTCAAATATCTCATTTAACTGCATAACCCATCCTGTGTATTAAAATCGCTGCTGCCGCACTGACATTCAGAGAGTCAAATGCATGCTTCATCTCTATGGAGATCATATGATCGAGCTTTGATCTTGCTTTCTTGGAGAGTCCTTTCCCTTCGCTTCCCAGAACAAGCACTCGTTTAGGTTCAAATACCGTATCCTGTACTGCTTTGCCCTCCATGGCCGCACCATAGAAAGAAAAACCTACCTGTTGCAATTCATTGAAAACATCTAAAATATTATGTGTGACCATAAAAGGCATATCCAACAGTGCACCTGAACTCGTACGCGCAATGGCGGCAAAGTTCAATTGCTTCACTCCTGTGGCAATGATGGCATCTGCTCCAAGTGCATAGGCACTTCTTACGATCGCTCCGATATTCCCTACATCTGTCAGTCCGTCAAGCACCACAATAAAATCATTTTTCTTTATTGAGGAAAGGCTGCTTTGTTCAAAGTCGGAAACTTCAAGCAAAATACCCTGATGGTTCCCGCCCTTACTCATAGACTGAGCCCACTTCTCTTCCAGGAACTTGATCTTATCGTGGTGTTCATGAAATAGCTTTTGGGGAAGTATTCCTTTTTTAGCTACATAGACAGTAGTGATCGTATCCGGGTGTTGCTCTAAGGCATAAAGGCAAACCTGTTTTCCATAAATTATCATAGGTAAGATTTTACCTTTTTTTTGCTTTTACTGCGTTGTAACGGGAAAGGACTAATTTATGAGTTCGTTATACCACTCTTTTACACTCTTATCGCTCAGTTTTGCAAGAAGTTTTGCTTTGGCCTTTGGAGGCAGGTCCAACTGTAGGACCTCATTGAAATGAAGACTCTTTTCTGTAGCTTTTTTTGCACGTATGATCACAACCCACTCTCCGCGTATCGTGATCTCACGGAACTTTTCATCAAGCTCTTTGGCTGTGCCTTTAAAATAGGTTTGAAACTTTTTACTTATCTCTTTGGCTAAAAAAAGTTCTCTGTCTCCATCCATGGCAGCTACCTCTTTCAGAAATTTTTCCAAACGGTGGGGAGACTCGTAGAGTACTGTATTGTAACCATTGTTCATTGCTTCGTTCAACGCAGCACTTCTATCTGATCCTTTATGCGGCAAAAAACCGAAAAAAAGAAATTTTCCCTCTTCAAAACCGCTGGCCGCATATGCTGTGGTCACGGCACTTGCTCCGGGAAGCACATCATAAATGATATTGTTTTTTTGGCAATAAGCTACCAGTATCTGCCCGGGATCAGAGATCACAGGCATCCCCGCATCACTGACATAGACCACTTCTTTTGAACCCAGAACAGTACCAAATTGTTCTAAACGTTCTTTTCCGTTATGTTCATTAAAAGAGTAGAACTCTGCATCAGGATACGTCATATCAAACCGCTCTTCCAAAAGTCGTAAAAGCCGTTTGGTCTGACGTGTATCTTCACATAAAAACAGTTCAGCTTTTTCAAAAAGCTTCATAGCTCTGATAGTAATATCTTGGGGATTTCCAATAGGAGTGGGGATAAAGGTTAACATAATTAGGTACTTTGTCAGGTGAAGAGAATAAGTGACTAGTTGCTTGAGCCTGCTGCTGAAGCAAACTTAGCGTTAGCGTAAGCATAGAGGGCTTTGCTCTCTATGCGGTCAAACTTGATGTGATTAAGATAGTTTGTATTTATTTTTAAACTTCTCAACTCTACCTGCAGCATCAAGAATTTTCTCAGAACCTGTAAAGAATGGGTGACACTCATTACAAATATCGATACTCATTTCTGATTTATTTGTTCTAATTTCAAACTTGTTTCCACAAGCACATGTAACTTTACATTCCATATATTCCGGGTGAATATCTTTTCTCATTTTGAGACCTTTTAGTTTATTTTTAAAACGCAACCAGTTGCGTGAGCCGACTGTTGAAGTCTGCTTTTAATGACAGGCAACTAACCTGTTCCAGTCAATGACTCTTCCATATTTGCAAGCAAACAGGGTCGTTGCAACGCTCTGGGCGAGACAACTTTAGGGCGAAATTATAGCAAAAAATGTTTAAAATATTATAAAAGAAATTCACAGAAGCAGTTTAGAAGCCACCGCACAGACAGCACTTTCACTTTTAAGCACCAAAGGTGTATCAAACCCTATAATATTTTCAGCAGGGAAAAGGGCTGCTTCATCTTCATGAAAACCGCCTTCACACCCTATGACTATGGTATCTATATCACTATTTGAAATAAAGTTGTTTTCAGAAAAATTCAACATTTTACTTTCTGGATTTTCTTTCAAAAAACTTTCCATATCTTCAGCCGTTTCCAGTTTCATCATCTCGGATCTACCTGATTGTTGTGAAGAGTTAAGCAAAATCTTCTCAAAACGTTTGAAATCCAATTTAAAACTTTTTTGTGAACGTTTGCAGTAGATAAATGTGATCTTATCTACACCCATTTCATTGAGTGACGGCAGTACTTTTTCAATATTTTTGGGGTCTATCACACACCAGCCTATATGCAGTGATCTGGGAGCTTTTACTTCAAGTACCTGGCTCTCTTGCAGTTCCAGCATGACAGAACGCTTGTCTATGAAGGTAACTTCATAGCGATGCAACAGTCCATCTTCCAAATTACGCAAATAAAGGATGTCATCTAGCTTGTGCCTGCGTACCTTGAAGATGTAACGATGCTCATCACCGGTGAGGGTAAGTTGAGGCTTTCCTGCCTCTTTATGATAGAGATATAACATATTCCAACCTATAGTGCCATAACACCTTTGGCTTTAAGTACCATAAGTACAACCATGACAGCCACAAGCAGGATTTGTACCGCTGAGATCTTGAGAAAAGCCCCTTTAAGCAGTTTATGGGTATCTGCGTTTTGGAGATTGGCTATTTTAATAAGTTTGTATTTGCGTATCTCTATATACATCAATACCGCCCAGATCACGATCATTATGATCGTACTCAATGTCAATCCAAGCTCACCCGTTACCATCGCGATAAGTCCTGTAAAGGCTATCATCGTAGCGATCGCCTGGAAGATCATCGTGTAAATAAAACTTGCCTTTCTAAAACCCAATGGATTTTTTGCCGTCATCGCAGGGATGAGCAACCCCCCTGCTAAAAAACCTAAAAAAGCTTTGACCAATATACTATGCGATACTATCATCTCTTCTAACATTATTTATTCCTTATTAATTATATCTGTTTAAAAGCGGATTATACTCTATGTTTGTTATAATCCTTATAATTCAATTATAAAGGCTTACAATGGCTGTTTCTATAACCGAAGCATTAGATATTATCTACACTAACTGTACTCCTGTCTCTACTGAAATCATTCCTATTGAAATGACTTTAGGACGTATCATGGCTAAAGACTCTATTGCTACTTTTGACTTACCCCGTTTTGACAACTCTGCCATGGATGGATATGCTGTCAAATGTATTGATGCAGATACGACAGTCACCAGCAATGAAGTCATTTATGCAGGCGATAACCCGGAAATGACACTGCAACCCAAAACAGCGATAAAGATCATGACCGGTGCACCTATCCCAGACGGATGTGAAGCGATCATCCCTATAGAGAATGTCACTGTAGAAGGAGATCAGGTCACCCTGCCCGCCACTATAGATAAAGATGCGCATATCAGAAGAGCCGGAGAAGATGTCAAAAGCGGGACTGTTTATCTTCACAAAGGAGAAAAAGTAACAGCCTACAGCATTGCTCTGCTGGCCAGTCAAGGGATAACGCATCTCACTGTATATCGCAAGATAAAAGTAGCCGTTTTTGGTACAGGGGATGAACTGCGTCCTCATTTTGAAAAAATAGAGCCTCACCAACTCTACAACTCAAATACACCCATGTTCCTTGCCCGTGCAAAAGAACTGGGATGTGATGTGCGCTATATTCCAAGCAGTGGTGATACGATAGAGTCTTTGGAAAGTTCTATCACATCAGCACTGGATGCAGACATTATTATCACCTCTGGCGGTGTAAGTATGGGAGATAGGGATTTTACTAAAGAAGCATTTGGAAACTTAGGAATGAAACTCTATTTTGATAAAGTTGACATTAAACCGGGGAAGCCCACTGCTTTTGGAAAAATAGGTAGTACCGCTATTATCAACCTGCCGGGGAACCCTTTGGCATCCATGGTCAATTATGAGATTTTTATCCGTGCAGTGATACATAAAATGTCTGGAATAAATGCTTTCTATCATAGTACAATGGTAACAACCATGAGAGAGGACTCCAGACTAAGAAAAGGAAAATACAGTGTACGTCTGGGAAGCTTTGACGGCAAAACATTCATGCCGCTAAAACAACAGTTGCCGGGCATGGTTTCACCTATGCAAAAAGCGGATGCTATGATCATCACTACACCCGATGTAGATTTCCTTCCTAAAGGAATGAAGGTTAAAATGATTCCAATTTGTTGGGAATTAACCAATTGTGAAAAAGAGGATCTATTTACAACTTAAACGAACAAGTACCTCTAATTCCATTAAGTTAAGAAATTTTTTACTACTCTGTCATTCCACTTAACTTCATAGCCATAAAGGGGGCCCTCTAAACTTTTTTAGGATTTGTCAGTAATGTATGCTTGATAAGTTTATCCCAAAGTTCAGTATCGCTCCATTCACGTTTCACTTGTTCGGAAAAAATAATATCTTCCAACTTTATTGTTCCCATCAGTTCACTGTGGGCATCTTCTTTAAAACCTTGCGCATATCCTGTCTCCGTCTCATGTACGATGATACTGTGAAGCTTTACTTCCCTTTCCCCATTTTGCATATTTGTACAAGCCAGAACACGTTCTACCATAAGGTAAATGACACGCGAAAACTGTTCGGCAGAAGGAGACACAGGAAGTTCTACCCATCTATGACTGTATTTTTTCATCGCTTCTATATAATGAGCATCATCTTTTGACCAAAGTGTGATCGCATGGTCGAAAGAGTCTATCAGCTCTTTAATGTAGAGTTTCGTCAAACCAAAATCATATACCATCTGTCCATTATCCAGGTAATTAGATTCAAGCAACACTTCAACTTTATAAGAATGACCGTGTATATTTTCACTACAGCGTTGTGTAGAACAGCCTCGAACAATATGGGCATTTTCAAATTTAAAAAGTTTTCGTATTAACATCTGTGTCCTTAATAGGAGTATATCGATCTGATTCTAACCAATATAACTTAAGGAGAGCTATAACTTATACTTTTACCCGGGTAATCCGTCAGCACGAGGACTCAATAACCATTTAAAATAAATAGCAATATAGATAACAAAAGGTACACTCCAGACCAAAGCTGAACTCATATACAATGTGCTTGCAGCTTCAGGGTAGAATGCCACGGATGTTCTAAGTGCTGTTGCTACCAAGATAAGAAAAATACTTAAACAGATCCAGTTATTTCTCTCTTTGGCGATATCTCTTCCTGTATGGACAATGGTGACTACAATCATAACAAGATAAAAAGAGAGTGTCCATGCTCCACTGGTGAGTACATGTAGGAAATCTCCATTATTGTAGTGCATACCGGTGAGATAATTGTATCCTATCAGTCCATAGCCTATGGCAATAAGTACGGGTACAGTTATTAACGCACGAATAAGTCTTTTGCCCAAAATATTCTCTTCATCATAGGCGATAAAGTCATTGAATATCGCCAGACTTGCACTTGCCGTACCCAAAGCGATCCACCCCAACACCCTGTTGCCGGGGTAGAAGAATTCTACGGTGGCAAAAAGTGCGATCATGAACATGGTTAGATTATACGCAGGTGGCCTGGCAAAGAAGATCTCTTCATTTTTTTCTTCCAGTTCTATGATTTCATTGACCGCTTCAATATTCACACGACGGATAGCCAACAAGATAAGCACCAAAAAAACCGCCAGGGAAATTTTGAGTATCTCCAAAGCAGGCGTCTGTACAAATCCAAGTACAGAAAGGTAGAACCATATCTGTGCCACTTGAACCGCTACAAAACCATACGCTACGCTCACATGCCTTTTGGCAGGGTCTTTGAAGATAGGCTTGGCTACCAGCGCAGTCAGCCATGCAAAAAGGAATATATTGATAACAGTAGAGGGGTAAGGCGTAATAATATCCATGAGCCAAAAGCTTACTCTGCCTGCTATCCACAATCCAAAGAGATTGCGTAACGTTTTACCCACTACCGGGATGGTTCCCGGATAAAGTTCCGGAGCCCCGGTAAAGATAAATGCCGCCATACCCAAAAAGCCTACACCAAACAGCATTTCATAAATATGCCAACTGAGTGTATCACCAATAAACGGCAAAGTAATGTAACCACTGTAGTAGAGTCCCCACAATACAATAGAGAGTATCATATAGGGAGCCATCAGTAAAAAAGCCGGACGAAAGCCATAAGCCAGATAAATTGGAACATCACCCTCAGGGTAGGATTCGTAGTGTTTTGTCGCTGCCATTATTTAAACTCCAGTTCAAATGTCTCTATGATCTCTCTGTCACTGAGAAGTTTTGCTGTTTGAGTATAAACATACTCATCATCTCTTTGGGATTGAGGTACATCAAATTCAAATATCTTTACTATTCTTCCCGGATCAGGAGCAAGCAGCAGTATCTTGTCACTGAGCCTGATCGCCTCCATAATATCATGGGTAATGAAAAAGATAGTAATCTCTTTATCTGCTATGAGCTCCATCACATGGTCTTGCAGTTCTCTTTTAAGACCAATATCAAGCGCTGAGAAAGGTTCATCCAGAAACAGCAGTTTGGGTTTGGTCACCAGTGCTCTGGCAAAGGAAACCCGTTGGCTCATACCACCACTGAGTTCTTTGGGGAACTTCTCGAAGTCACTCTCTTCAAGATCGAATTTCAAAGCGATCTCTTTTGCTCTTGCTTCTCTCTCCTGAGAAGATACACCCATAGCTTTGAGTCCAAAGGCGATATTGTCTATCACATTTTTCCATGGAAGGAGTCTAGGGTCTTGAAAGGCAATGGCTTGTGTCTCAAAACTATTTTCTATCTTTCCATCCTGCCTGTCAAGCAGTCCGGAACAGAGACGGAGCAGTGTTGTCTTTCCTCCACCGCTGGGTCCGACAATGGAGACGACTTCCCCTTCCTTGATCTCAAAGTTGATATTATCCAAAATGGTATCATATCCGAAAGAGAAGCTCAGGTTCTCTACTTTTAATCTCGCCATTTTTCCACCTCTCTTTTGATAGGTTCGAGAAAGATATATTCTGCAACCATTAGTAAGCCGACCATTGCAACAACAATAGCAAGAGCCGAAGCCGTATCAAGCTGACTTCTAGCCATTGCCAAGTCTGCACCCAAACCATCACTTGTGGCTAAAAGTTCTGCCATCACAACGATCTTCCATGCCATACCAAGCGCAGCCACCCATGCAGGAAAAACATAAGAGAAGATATGAGGTAGATAAATGTCGAAAAACTTCATCATAAGCGGTACTTTAAATATGTCTGCCATCTCTTCAAACTTGTCTTCAAGTGTTCTTGTACCCTGTAAGGCACCTACAAAAACAATAGGCAAAGAGGCAACAATTACTGTAAACTCAACCGTTGCATCTCCCATACCAAACCAGATCATAGCAAGAACGATCCATGCAATAGGAGGCATTCCCATCAAAATGGTCACGATAGGACGACTGACAATAGAAGCAGTAACAAAAAATCCGGCAAGCAGTCCCAAAGCAGTCCCAACCACCAAGGAGATTCCAAACCCGACCATCGCACGGCGAAGCGTGATCATCAGGCCTTGTGTAAAATCGGGGTCTTTAAAAAGTGTCGCGAGCGTATGGAATGTCTCAAGCGGGGAAGGAAGAATCATATCCCCATAGACTTGATTACCTATATCCCAAGCTGCAATAAAAAGGAATATCGAAGCAATCGCTCCCCAACCACTCCAAAGATAGGCAGGGAAATCTCTTAGAATTTTTAAAAGTGATTTCACTTTAGTTAGTCCTTTATATAAAATGCTTCATCGGGTACTGATCCTCCGATGATCTTTGGGTTGTCTTCTTTAAGCACATTAAAGAAGAAATTGAGTTCTTCTTGAGAGTCTATGGCTCTTTTTACATCAAGTTGCACATGGTCTATGGAGTCGGTAATAGCATCCGCATTGAACATTTCAACATATTTTACTATCAATTCACCAGACTCTTTTTTATGTGTTTTATACCACTGCATCGCTTTGGTATATGCTTCTTCAAAGGCTTTAACAATCTCTTTTTTCTCTATCATGTCACCAACCACTGCCATACCTGCCTGTGGTATTTTTGCTTCTCTGTTATAGATATCTCCCCACTCATCTTGCAAATCTATCCCTCTAAAAACAGTCGGTGCAATGATGCTTACAGGAAACGATTTGGTTTTTCTAAGTACCATGGAAGTTGCAGGTTCAGGCAGTAAAATATTGTCCGCTCTTCTCATAATGAGCTGTTGTGCCGCATCCATAGGGTTGGAGACATAGATAAGCTTGATATCCTCTTTTCCCAATCCTTTTTTCTTCATCACGGCTCTAAGCACGATATCAGGCATATCACCACGCCAAGGCACAACAAGCTCTTGCCCTTTAAGATCTTCAATATGCTTGACTTTCTTATCTCTGACAAGTATTTTTAAAATACCCCACACAGAGACATTGAGCATTTTGATCAGCTGTTTTTTGTTGTAGAGAATAGAAGCGACATTGGTAGGTACGGCTACGAAGTCCACCTCTTTGTTGATGATCATCGCCCGAAGCTGATCGGGATTTTTCCACATTTTGAACTCAACCTTATCGGCATACTCTTTAAGTACACCATCCTCTATCATCTTAAAGACGGGGTGCGAAACATTGGCAGCAGGTCCTGCAATAATGATCTTTTCCAGCTTCTGTGATGCTATTGAGAGTGTCAAAAGCACAGAGAGTATGAGTAATATTTTTTTCATAGTAAATCCTTTTATTTTACGTATTATACGATTTTGATATTAATTATCATTGATTTATATCAAGATTTTATTATTTTGATAATTATTATTAATATATAAGAGTATTTATTATATAGTTCTGAATATCGTTATCATTAAGGTAAATAAGATATTAATTTTTAGAGGAATAATTATGAAAAAAATAACAACGATACTCTCTCTGGGAGTCATACTGGGAATAACACAACTTAGTGCAGATGTAATGCCGGGGATTAACTCAAAAGGTGGAGGGATGCTGCTTCCGGAGGGCAAGATGAAGATAGTCTACAAATATATCAATTTTGACCGAAACAGTATGTTTGACGGTTCAAATGAAGTGCCAAACAAGGAGCAGTTGGATGCTACGGCAAATATAAATTTACTTGTATTGAATTATGGGGTAACGAATGATTTCAATATTGCACTGGCAGTGCCGCATAAAAGTATTGAAGCCACAGCAAAACTTGGGGAAAACAATGTGGCTATTGAGAACAGCGGAATAGGTGATATTCTCTTAATGGGAAGATATAAACTCACTGATCTTAAACAGGATGGTTATCAGACTGCGTTAAAGATTGGGGTAAAACTGCCTACCGGTTCAACAGATGAGGGGTTTAAAAAAGCACCGCCATTTGCTCTTAATGTCAATACACCCCTGCCAACGCAGATGGGAACAGGTGCAGCAGAATACAAACTGGGGATCGGGATTTCAAAACTCTTCGGGAATGCCAGACTGGATGCGAATGCTATGTTTACCTACAGACCGGAAGCAGAACATGATTATGACTTTGGAAATGAGTTTTCCTATAATATAGGCTATATCCATGCCCTAAGCAAAAAGTTTAATATCGGACTTGAATATAACGGTAAGTACAATTCCAAAACAGATATGGGAGATGATACCAACCCGATGTTGCGTCAAATGCTACCATTCAAAGCATTCAGCGGTACGGTCGGCTACCTAACTCCACAGGTTCAATTCTTGCCGTTTGGAAAACCTAAAATACATTTGGATCTCGGTGTTTCTCTCTTGCTTCATGAGAATGTAAAAGAGTATCAGCCATTGGAAAAGAAACGGTTTATTGTTCGGTTTGGGTATTTGTTTAAATGACTGCTTACTGCAGGGTAACAACTCTGCAGTTTAAGACTATATTTTACACCCTCTTCCGGCAATATCCTCCAAACTTGATTCCCGAAACATTTTTTGCAGTAAAAGTTTTGGTTCCATCCATTGATCATGCAAGGCACATTTACACAGGCCATTGCAAAATCCTATACCCAAAACACACTGCTCGTCTTTAATAGAATCGTTAAAGATATCCAAAATATCACTCACCATGATTTCAGAGGTTTTCTTTTCAAATTTATATCCACCTTCTCTTCCCCGTATGGATACTACTAAACCAACTTTCACAAGTTCCGTCATGATTTTAGTCAAAAATTTATAGGGTATATATAATGCTTCAGCCAGTTCTGTAGCATTCATGAGTTTAGAATCTTTTTGATCTGCCATATAAGCTAAGATTCTTATAGCATATTTGGAACTGTTACTCAATTGCATATGACTCCTTTAAATTATCATTTATACATCATATTATACAAAAAAAAATATAATTACTACTTAAAGGTAGAATTAATCTTATCTTGCTAATATTCCAATTACTACTCAATGGTAGAATTTTAAAAGAGGATAATCCATGACTGAACGTATAACGAAAAGTATGGCAAAAAACATCTATTATGGTGGCGGTACATTCGCACTTATGATATTTATTGCCCTTACTTTTGATACTGTACATCAAATTCCAAAACGATCAAATCAGCAGAATATGACAGAGAGTGTTGTAGCTGGGAAAAAACTTTGGGAGAAAAACGACTGTGTCGGTTGTCATACTATTGTGGGAGAAGGCGCATATTATGCACCGGAACTCATGAATGTATTTCAAAGAAGAGGAGCTTCAGATGAAGCAACATTTAAAGCTTATATGCAAGGGTGGATGGCTGCACAACCGCTTAGTGCACCAAATAGAAGAAAGATGCCACAGTTTCATTTAACTCCGGCAGAAGTCGATCATTTATCAGACTTTTTAATTTGGACATCAAAAGTAAATGCCAATGACTGGCCACCAACAATTGAAGGGTAGGACGAAGATATGAAATATACTTCACAAGCGGTCGCAAAACCGTATTTTATTTTTGCGTTGATTCTTCTAGCTGGAGAAATTCTTTTTGGTTTACTTATGGGTATTCAGTATATTTGGGGAGATTTTTTATTCCCGTTGATCCCGTTTAATGTATTGAGAATGGTGCATACAAACTTACTCATAGTATTGTTGTTATTCGGTTTTATGGGCGCAACCTATTATTTAGTGCCTGAAGAAACAGAAACGGAACTTTGGAGTCCAAAATTAGCGATTATTACATTTTGGGTATTTGCAGCAGCTGGTGTTGCTACTATTTTAGGTTACTTATTTGTACCTTATGCAGAACTGACTGAGCTTACATTCAACAATCTTTTACCTACTATGGGTAGAGAGTTCTTAGAACAGCCCTTGCCAACCAAAGTCGGTATTGTTATCGTTGTTTTATCCTATCTTTTAAATGTTACTATGACGGTAATTAAAGGTAGAAAAACGGTTATCACTACTGTTCTACTTACAGGATTGTTAGGTTTAGCAGTTTTCTTTCTTTTTGCATTTTATGTACCTGATAACCTCATTATGGATAAATTCTTCTGGTGGTTTACAGTACACTTATGGGTTGAAGCGACTTGGGAACTTATTCTTGGTGCCATTTTGGCATTTGTACTGATCAAAGTGACCGGTGTGGACAGAGAACATATTGACAAATGGTTGTATTTAATCATCGCTATGACCATGGTATCGGGTATCTTGGGAACGGGTCACCACTTCTTCTATATGGGTGCTCCTGAATATTGGTTATGGATCGGGTCTATCTCATCTGCTGTTGAGCCTTTACCGTTTTTACTGATGATTCTTTTTGCATTTACTATGGCAAGAGACAGAAAAATCAAACATGACAATGAAATGGCTCTTACCTGGGCTAAAGGTACTGCAGTGATGGGATTCATCGGGGCTGGAGTCTGGGGATTTTTCCATACCTTGGCACCTGTTAATATGTTTACTCACGGTACTCAACTTACTGCTGCTCATGGTCACTTGTCTTTTTATGGTGCATATGTAATGATTATATTTACAATGATCTCTTATGCTATGCCGATTTTAAGAGGTCGTCCTCATGGTAACTGCAAAAAAGCACAAAAAGTAGAATTAGCTTCATTTTGGATAATGAATATCGGTATGGTAGGTCTTACACTGGCTCTAAGCGCTGCCGGTATCGTACAAATCCTGGACCAAAGAGTTGGAACTGAACTTATAGGGTTCATGGAATCTCAAGAATCTATAGCAGGTATTTATATGATTCGTGCCGGTTTCGGAGTTCTTGTATTTGCAGGACTGCTTACTTACTTTTACAGTTTCTTTGTAAAAGAAGAACCACAACAAGCGTAGTTGGGGATAAAGAAAAATGCTTCACTATTGGCTTGAGTTTGAAGAAAGTATCGGTAAGGTTTGGGACAACTACCTGAACAGGAAAGTACATAAATTTCATGAAGAGCAAAAAGTCTATTTTGAAGATATCAGTAAGTCATTAAATATTTTTCATCGCCTTATGGGTGGTGAAAAAGCAAAAGAGCTACAAATTACAGACAAAAGATATGTCGAGACTTCCAGAACTCTCCTGCAAAAAATATCATTTTTGGGAAAAGAGTTTTTTTTAACATGGCAAGATGAAGAGTCTGTTTATCTGCCTGCATCTTTTGCCTATTTTTCTACAAAAGAAGAGAATGAGATGCTCTACTACTGGCTTGTGGCTATGGCAACACAAGTAGAGAATGTTACGAACCATAATCTCATAGAACAAAATCTAAAGGCTATGCACTACCTCACAAAACGCTACAGTGGATTCGATATTTTTTACAAGCAATCGAGCCAGTATCTTATGGATAAATATGAGCAATTGTCATTTCTTAAATCTTTAGATGAGCAATCAAATCAAGATTTAACAAATGATTATCCCAATCCCCTCTGGATATATCCGCCAGCCATTACGCTAAATTATGCAAATAATATTGAAGATGAAGAACAGGAAGAGCCAATAAGAGAAGAGGGTAAAGACAAATCTGAAGAGCTGCATATGAAAAAGCAGACGAATCAGATAGATGACAAGCATGAAACAGACGGTTTTTTGGCTTTTTTACCGGAATCTTTGATGAGTATTTTTGAACAGGTCAATGTGGACAGATGCGAAGATGACAGTTTTGATGAAGACGCACTCTATCATGCTGAAGATCTAGATGAGATAACCATAGGACAAAAGCAGGCAAATTTATCGGCACGAATTAAAATGGATTTGGAGTTATTACCCGATACAACCGTTCTATATCCTCTAGGCAAAGGGCATTTCATAGATGAATGGGATTATTTAAAATCTGAATACTTGGTAAAATATGTACGTATTTTACCTCAGGTAACTACAAATGTAATACCTACAGAACTGCCCGTAAGACTGAAAAAAACGGTACGGAAAATTCAAGGAGAATTAGATCTTTTGCAGCTCGATCGCATAAAAAATGACAATCTCCCTTATGGTGATGAGATCAATATTGACAGTTGGATAGAATATTTCGGGCATCAAAACAAATCGATGCATCATCAAAAATTTTATACAACTTTTGAAAAAAAGACACGAGACATGTCCACATTGATTTTGGCAGATATTTCTCTCTCTACGGAGGGTGGTATCACACAGGAAGTACGGATCATTGATGTTATCAAAGATTCTTTGATGGTTTTTAGTGAAGCTCTTGAAAAACTCCAGGATAAATTTGCCATTTATACTTTCTCGTCACTGCAAAACAAAAAGGTTTATTTTAATATCATCAAAAATTTCAAAGATAAATATGATGCGTTGATTCGCGGAAGAATAGACACCATTAAACCGCAATACTATACACGAATGGGTGCAGCCATAAGAGAATCTGCCAAAATCTTAGACAAACAACAAAGTGCCAATAAATTGCTTTTAATCATAAGTGACGGTAAGCCAAATGATGAAGATAGGTATGATGGGAGATACGGCATAGAAGATACAAAAAAAGCGCTTGAAGAAGTGAAACAAAAAGGCATCACTCCTTTTTGTATTACCGTTGATCTGGACGCAAAAGAGTATTTGGGATACTTATTTGGAAGAAACGGCTATGCCGTTGTACGGGATGGTCAGAAGTTACCAAAAGTACTTACCGAAGTCTATATAAACTTAACAAAATAAAAAGGAAAAAAATGTCAAAAACATATTATCTGCCTCAATCCAATGAAGTGGAACTTTTTAAAGCCGCAGCACAGATGAACCTGCCTGTTTTAATCAAGGGTCCAACTGGATGCGGTAAAACCAGATTTATTGAATCTATGGGTGAAGAACTTGGACGTGATGTGTATACAGTTGTTTGTCATGATGATCTAAGTGCAGCCGATCTGGTTGGCCGCCATCTTATAGATGAAAATGGTACCTATTGGCAGGATGGTCCTTTAACCAAAGCTGTAAGAAATGGCGGTATATGTTACATCGATGAAATCATTGAAGCCAGAAAAGATACGACTGTTGTGCTTCACTCTCTAGCAGATTACCGTAGAGTGCTGCCGATAGACAGAACAGGTGAAACGATAGAAGCGCATCCTGACTTTATGCTTGTGGTTTCTTACAATCCCGGGTATCAAAATGTACTCAAAGGGATGAAGCCGAGTACCAAACAGCGTTTTATTTCACTCAGTTTTAATTATCCCAAAGCAGAGATAGAAAAAGAAGTGCTTATGAAAGAGAGTGGTATTGATGAAGCAACAGCGCAAAAACTTGTAGATATAGCCGGAGAGATCAGACAATTGAGTGATACCGACATTCAGGAAGCTGTCTCTACAAGACTTCTTATTTATGCGGGAAAATTAATGACAAAAGGTTTTGATCCATATCAAGCCTGTATGCACTCTATAGTAGAATCACTCAGTGATGAAGAAGATGTCCTCGAAGTGCTTGAAAAACTGATAGCTTTACATTTTGTAAAGAGTTCCCATGTCTAAAAGTATCACTGTAAAAGAGAAATACCCTCCTGGAGATTTTGCAATTTGGATTATTATTTATGTTGAGTTAGTAACATTTGCACTACTTTTTTTAGGTTATGCGTTTTCAAGAAGGTCACATATTGAGATGTTCAATGACTCACAACTTCTGTTAAACCAGACATCAGGTTTCATAAATACACTTATTTTAATCACAAGTAGTTATTTTGTCGTAAAAGCCGTTAAAAGTGTTACAAGTATGACGAAGGAAAGCATAAAAGAGTCTAACCTTAGGGCATCAAAATGGCTTTTATATGCCATCATGTGCGGCATTGCTTTTTTAGTGATTAAACTGTCAGAATTTATTCATATATTTGGACAAGGCATTACACTTAGTACGAACAAATTCTTTATGTTCTATCTGCTTTTGACGGTATTTCACTTTATGCATGTGCTTTTAGGTTCAATTATTTTATTTAATATCTATAAAAAGACAAAAATTCATGGGTATATGCCGGATGATTATAAAGGTTTTGAAACGGGTGCATCCTATTGGCATATGGTAGATCTGTTGTGGATTGTTCTTTTCCCACTCGTTTACATCATAAGATAGGAGGTGAAAAATATGAAAAGAACGCTTGAATATGTATGGATAATTTTAGTCATACTCACAATTTTTGCTTATTTACTGGGGTATTTAAAGTTGATAAGTACTTCTCTTGTTGGTATCTTACTCATAAGTACATTTATAAAAGGGCAGCTGGTGATTGACTATTTTATGGGTTTGAAAACAGTTCAACTGAAATACAGACTGATACCGACTATCTGGCTGGGTATTGTTATATCACTCATTGCAGTAGCATATTATCTACCGGTTGCAGCTACACACTAAGTATAAAATTAACCATAGAGCCGCTTGAGCTCTATAGTATCATTGATTTTAAGGTATTTTTGGAGCTTCTATTTCTTCACCTAAAAAAGCATAACTTTTACCTATACGGGCTACAGGATTAAAAGAGATCGTTAATCTCTCTTTATCGGTAATGACCTCATCATCAACAAAAAGCTGTTTTACATTTAAAACAAGAGGGATGGTTGAACCTCCACCGAGATCTATCTCCTGATTGAGTTCACAGAAGTAAGCAGAAGGAACACCTTTGATCATAGGAGGATACTCCTCAACCAATGTTTCAGTTTCTATGTCAAATATTGCCGCTTCACTCACCTCTTTGTCCACACCTTTTGAGCTGAAATGCATCTTTTCAAGGTCTTTCTCTTCTACCATGCAGATGGTGCATTTCTGGGTTTTTCTAAGGTTGGCAAGGGTATCTTTGGGTGTACCGTCAGGCTTGTGCCCTACTGAGATGAGTACAGATGCCGGATCGGAAGAGAGCCCGATGAAGTAACTGAACGGTGCGACATTGACTACACCCTTATCTTCCGTCACTACCCAGGCAATGGGTCTTGGGATAATGGTCTGTGCCATCAGTTTATAGGTTTCATTCACTTTTTTGTCTTTATTCAGATCAAATATCATTTTTTTACCTTCCATGGTTTTGGTACTTCTATTTTACCTAAAGAGTCTATCCACTCTTTTAAAATGATCAACTCTTCTTTTGAAAACTTGTCTTTGAATGCAGGCATCATCATATTGTTAAATTTTTTCCATTTTCCCTGACTTCCGTTTTGGATCACATCAATCATCTTTTCCGTGCCATTTTTTGCTATGTTCTTGAAAGACGGACCTACCTTATCTTTTTCTATAGCATGACAATTGAGACAACCACTCCTACGTACCAACTGTTCTCCTTTCGGTAAGGCATCAAAAGCAGCTTTTGCCTGCATCTCTTTAAGGTACACCTGCTGATCATAAAAAGTATACATATACTCTGCAATAGCCTTAAGTTCATCTTGACTGACATTTCCTTTTTGGGAAGGCATCACACCATAGGATTTAAGACTCTCTTCATCACAGTAAGATTTCTCTTTACTGGGTTCAAGTACATAATCTTGAATAAAAGGGATGAACTTAGTCACTTTGTCTTGGTCATTATTGATTTTCATAAAATCTTTCAAATGAAATACCACTGCCATCATAGGTGGAGCCTTTTCATCTTCATATGTGCTTGGAGGCATTTTCAGATTGTGGCACATCGCACACTTCTCCTCTAAAAGCATCCCACCATTATAATGAACCTTTTTTGTATTGTCTCCACATCCTATAAGCATCCATGCTGCCAATATGCCCCATATATAACGCATTCTTTTTCCTTTTCTATTCTTACATTACGGTCTAAATAAAAACTTTACCTTTAAAAAAGCTTTTTCACTTTATCCATCAATCCCTCTTTCTTATTATCTAGAGTTTCTTTTGGATCTTCTTGCGTGTAGTACTCCTGGGGTAATACATTTTGGGCTGTACCATCTACATTCACTACTGTAAGTTCAGGATGGATCAATTCTCTAAGTTTTCTTTGCACAACCATCTTTGTTGTCATCAAACTCATTGAACATCCATGACATGTTCCCGTTAGCTCTATATAGATTATACCCTCTTTTGTGCCCAAAAGTTTAATATCACCACCATGGGAATTGACATACTCATTCACCGTAGGAAGATGGTGTTTTGCTGCCTCATAAATATCTTCATCTGAAAAATTCATACTATAATCCTTTATTATTTATATTATAAGTGTTATGAATATATAACTCTTTTGCTTAAATAAGACTAAATATCTCTTATTTTATCTCTTTTAACTGCCTGCTTATATAAAAACCCAGTGCCAACAACACTATACTCAAAAAATATATGACTGTATAACTACCTACGAACTTCAAAATGATGCCTCCCAATACAGGAAAGAAAAGTCCTAAAGAGCTAATATTGGTCTGTAGGGCTGTATAGACAGGTCGTTTATCTTCAGGTGCTATCTCTATGACCAGATTCATCCCCGAAATATTAAATCCATCCAGTGCCACACCAAAAAGTAAAAAGATCATAGCATATGCATATACATTATTGGCAAAGAGTGCAATCATAAAGGCGGATATCATCAAGAGGAAACTAAGTGAAAGCATTTTCTCATAGCTCTCGATCTTTCTCCACAAAAAAGTACTTCCTATGATACTTCCCAACATCTGTACAGTGATAAATCCACCCAACATCCACCCGGTTAAGGTAAAAGCACTATGGGCATTCAAAATGACAAAAGGCATAGACAAAAAGTAGCTAAAACTGAGAAATATAGCGATGATCTGTTGTTGCAATCTTTTATCTTCTTTTAAAAGCATCATTGCATTTTTAATAAATATTTTAAAGTGCTTCTCTTTCGTGGAGATATTCTCTTTTTCAGGCTCTTCAATCGTTACAAAAGTAGCAAACCCTATCACCATAAAAGCACTGCTCACCATAAAAAGATAGGCATAATTGAGAGGTGCCTCATAGTGGTTTAACACATACCCGGCTACTCCCCCGCTGATAATAGAGGCAATAGAACCTGCCACTTGTCTGTTTGCCATGGTTTTACCACGATACTTTTTAGAAAAAAGCTTGGCTTGAAGCTCTTTAAAATAGATCGCACCAAACCCTGCAGTAAAAGAGAAGAAAAAGAGTCCCAAACCTATAAAAAAGAGGGTCAATGATTTGTTACTGTCACCAATAAAGTAGATACTTACACCTATGGATAACCAACTAATAAATCTAAAAAAGAAAACTTTTCCCAAATAAGGTAAGACCCTTTTATAGGCTTGGGCATGAAATGCAGCGTAGAGTTGTATCATAATTGCCCCTCCACGAAGCAAAGAAGCAAAAATACCTACAATAATCATACTGTCACTAAAGTGGTGTACCATTAAAGGTAAAATAGTAGAAGGCTCAGCTATGGTAATAGCCAGAGCCAAAAAGAAAGCGTGTACTACATTTTTATAGTTGTTTTTAGGGTCATCTACTCTAAACATACACTATCTCTGGACAAATCTGTCATCAGATTTTTTCTTACTTACCTCTTCCGTACTGGCTTTCATCCAACCTGATCTTACCACTCCTTCTACTTTGTCAAAATTTTCTATATAGGGTTTAATATCCAGCAATGGTGTACCATCCAATATATCTACCCCCTTTATAGTGACAATATTCTCTTCTACCTTAACCAACTCGACTACTGAAAGCCCCATACTGTTAGGGTGCATAGGTGTTCGAGTAGAGAATACACCTCTTGGAGTATTGGTTTTATCATTAAAGGGAACCACACTCAGTTTTGGCTCTTTCACTTCATGAAAATAATAGATAAGATAAACATGGCTAAAACCATCCAGATCTTTGAGCCCCTCTTGATACTCTTTTTCAAACTCTATGGTCGCATAAACTTCTTTTGCCCCCTTGGGTTGGACAGGCATATTGACCAGGTCACAAAAAGGGGAGCGAATGGTGGCGATTTGTTTTAAGGTAAAAGTCATTTAATGCTTCTCTCCATGTGTGTGTTTACCTTCATGATGTTCTATGATCATATCTATATTGGTATCATCTATTTCCAGCAATTCACCAGTATTAAACTTTTCCAAAACATCATTTAAGAGTATCCTTTCATCTCCTGCATGAAACAGATCCATAGTACCTACTTCCTTGATCATCTCATATGGTGTTACTCCCATTTTCTGAAAGATAATAGTATTAACCCCCAATGAAACAAACCACTCAATAACAGATTTACCGCCATGAACCGGATTTTTTTCGATAGTTACTTTACCCTCTTCTACAATTGCAAACCATTTGGCTTTACCAAAGAGTGGTGCCAACGGCGGATTTTCTCTATTTAATTTTACGGGTATTGCTATTTTCATTTTTTTCCTTTCTATTTTCAATATTCATTACGATGGCTTTGCTATGAAGCAAGGCATCAGAGATCTTTTTATGGGCATTTTCAATTATTCTTGAAAAAGTTGTTCTTGATATTCCCATTTTATCTGCACACTCTTGTTGATAATATCCTTCAAAGTCACTCAAACGAATTGCTTCCATTTCATCTTCATTCAAGCTAATTTTCTCAAGATTCCTACCTCGAATCCCACAAGGTTTAAAGCAGACTTCACTATGATCTTTTTCTATAGTTCTCTCAATTTTTCTACGTCCTAGTTGTTGCATCATAATCCTTGCATATAAAATTAAGTTTTGATAACTTGGTTAAGTCCTATCTTTTTTCAAAGCCTCTATTGTGAGCTTCCCTTCTACCTAAACCTTTACCAAAACCTTGACCATTGCCTTGACACAATTGATTATTTCTATTTACACCACCACGGCCTTCTCCTTTCTCTTGTCCATTTCTAAGACCTTGTCCCCGACCGGCACCTTGACCATTTCCATGACCATCACATAATCCCTGTCCTAAGCCTTGTCTATCTTCTTTATTTTTCATAGTATCTCCTTTGAAATAAATTCCATCTATGCACATATGACCAAAATTATACTGAACATATGTTCAAAAGTCAATCCTTTTTGAATATTTATTTAGAAAAAGTAATTTTAGACATTTCCAACGAAAAGAGACCATAGGTACTTTTTGACGATAGCCCTCATATGCTTCACCAAACTTCCTACTCACTTCCATCTCTTCAAAGATAATAACCATTACAACAATAAAAAGCATCTCCAAAGGGGCAATACTCTTTATAAATGTAGGTGAGCCAAGAAGTAGAGCCCAACCTAAAGGCAAAAGCGTCAATCCAAAGAGCATAGGGTGACGCATACAACTGTAAAGCCCTGTAGTTACAAGTTGGTTGGTTTCCAAACGAGGAATGTTCCCCACCCTGCCTTTAGCCAGTTCTCTCCCTCCATTTGCAGCTGCACGAAATGCTAAAACAAGTAAAACCATACCTGAAACAGCTGTTATAAAATGAAACTGAAGACTACTGAAGAGTGGTGTATTCCAATCTTTTATTATAGAATAGATTGCACCACCCATCATCATTACAAGCCATAAAAGCATACGAATAACCACTGATGCGGAAGTGTTTATCTTCATCGAACTACTTTTTAATATAGGTAACAAACTCATCCTCATCTACTTTTTGCAGATAAACCTCATATCCTAATTTGATAAACTCATCAATCAATGGCTCTGGCTGAAAATCAGAAACAACAGTTACGACCTCACCCTTTTCAAGATTTCGCAGTGCCTTATGCACTTCTGCAAGAGGATTAAGCTCTTTATCCAGCAATTCTTTAACATCCAATATAGAGGCCGGTTTGTTTAATATCCACTTTGGTACTTCAGATGCTACAGTTTTAGTTTCATCATCTACTGCACCTTCCAGTACTTCTTGCCCAACAGCTTTTCGTAATTTATTGAGTAAATCCATAGGATCCATACCCCCAACAATAGCTGCTTGCTTTACCCCTGCTATTTTAGCAAGCGTTCGTCTTAAAACAGGATTATTAAGCTTTTTAAATTTAGGGTTGATATCTATTAAAATATCTTTCATCCCCTCATAATCATTTAACAAATCAGATATTTTGGTCTCCAGTGTTATCTCTTTCATCTTTTTGCTCCTATTTTATGTAAAAAGTTTGTAATATTCTCTTCATCTATCTCATCTTCATCATACTTAATGATGATAAGTTCCTCAGTCTCATTAATATAAAAATCTGTAATGCCCTCTAATATTTTTAATCCTTCAAGCTTCTCTTTATTATGTGTATCAAAGTCTAAAAAGAGATTTGCTCTAAGCCCTGGATTCCTCATGCTTGCAATCCAATATATCCATACCACTGAAATAATCGAAACAAAAACAGCTACACCTGTTTCATGATAATGTTGATAGAGATACCCACCTATAGCGCCTCCAAGGAAGATACCAATATAAGAGAAGGTATTGGCAACACCAAGAGCAGCCCCTTTTTGATGTACTTTAGCAAATTTACTCACAAAGCTTTGTAAAAGTGGTTCAAACATATTAAACCCTATAAAGAAAAAGACTGCGCCTATCGCGAATCCTATAAAACTACCAGAGAAACCCATAAGTAAAAATGAAGCAACAATAAATCCTATTGAGGCAATAAATACCTCTTTTCCTTTGCTGTATTTTTCACCTAAGATAGCTGCAGGTGCCATTGCTATAATTCCAAATATTACAGCAGGAAGATAAACTTTCCAATAATCCATAGTACCCATTCCAAACTTCTCCTTCATTAAAATAGGAATAATAAAAAAAGCAATTGCCATCGTAGAGCTATGAAAGAGAAAGGTAATATACATTCTGACTAAATCTTTATCTTTAAAAACATGTTTAATTTTTGCTTCCTCTTCACTGTAATGATGAACAATTTTTGGAGCCTCAGGTACGGCAGTAAACAGGATTACCAAGGCACTAATAGACAAAATAGCTGTCAGCCAAAAAAGTGATGAAACACTAAATACTCCTGCCATAACAGGACCGATAATCATCGCTGCTGCAAAACTCATGGCAATAGTCATACCCATAACAGCCATCGCATGTGCTCTTTGATCTTCACGCACATGGTCGGCGATCATTGCCGTTACCACTGAACCGATCGCTCCAGCCCCTTGCAAAAAACGGCCAAGTAGAAGTATATAGATATTGTCAGCCAATGCAGCCACTATCGAGCCTGCTGCAAAAAGAAGTAATCCAAACAAAATAGTCTTTTTGCGACCAATCTTATCACTCATCACTCCAAATGGTACTTGCAACACAGCCTGTGTTAAGGCATATCCACCCAATGCTATACCCGCAAAAAAGGCATTACCTCCAGGTAGATCTTTTGCGTATTGTGAAAGCACCGACAAGACAATAAACAGCCCAAAAAATCTAAGGGCAACAATAAGACTTAATGGTAGTACCTTTCTTACAATTTCTTTCATTTTGACTCCTATAGATGTTTGTTACTCTACCAAGTAAACAATAAGGATGATATTACTCCGATTTAAATATAATTTCCCTTATAAATATCTTTAAGTTATATTTTTCATTATTTATACTTATTCTATTGGAGCATATATGAACAATTATTTTCTCTATAGCAGCCTTGCTTTTATACTCTCTATCCTTTTTTCAATGGGTGGTGCAGGTGCAGGTGTAGCTTTAATTCCTATTCTGAATTTTTTAGGTTTGGACTTTACTGTTGCTAAAGCTGTAGGACTCTTCGCAGGAGCATCAACGACCATTACTTCAAGTGTGATGAATCTAAAACGCAAAGTACTCGACTTTGCATTTGTCTGGCCTATCGCAGTGATGATGTTGATCTTCGCCCCGCTTGGTGCCTATAGTAGCAAATTTTTAGATGAGGAGATAGTCAAATTTCTTTTTATGCTTTTACTCTTCTACAGTGCATCCATGATGATGTTCGGAAAGAAAAAGCCTCTCGTACATGCAAAAGGAAGAACCATACTCTTTCTCATAGGCGCTATTGTAGGATTTATAGCAGGGCTTTTGGGGGTTGGAGGCGGGAATATACTCATTCCATTACTTGTACTGTTAGGCTTTGAGCCTAAAAAAGTAGCCATTACCGTAAGTTTTGTAGTACCTTTTTCCGCACTTGGATCCTTCTTTACCTATACGAGCTATGTACCACTTGATTGGTATCTTTTAGCTTGTATCTCTTTGGCTGCCATTTTAGGCGGATTTATTGGTAATTATTTTATGCATTACAAGCTTGATCAACAACAAATTAAAAAATTGATGGCAGTAATACTTTATCTTTTAGCCTGTAAACTACTCTATCATTTTTTAAACTAGACTTCTTGCATAACAGCTAATGTACTCTAAGCTATTTACCTTTTTGTTCAGTTTTGCAAAAAGTCTACTACTAAACCCCTTGCGTTGTATCAAAAACTCTGATATGCAATCTGTCGCTGTATCTAAAGTTATGCTGCATACAGAACTCAAATACAGCTCTGTCATTTTTCCAAATGGTATCTCTGCTTTCACCTACAGGCATACAGAAAACTTCGGGTTTTGGTAAGATATCTCTTATCTGGTTTATCTCATCTATGGCTGTTGTTTCTACAAGCTTTTCGTCTATGGTAAATTTTAAAAATGACTCTTTCGCATAAGTTTGTATGTTTTTTAATGCCTGGGGGATAATACGTTTTTGTGAAGGTTCTCCACTGTTGGATAACTTTAAAGAGAGTGCAAAAATGCAGGACTTATATACTGGGTGTGTTTCAAAGTCTATCTCAACAGTACCATTGGTCTCAAAGGTGATTTGCACACCCTCTTCCACTAACCATGTGATTACTGCATAAAATACTTTATCATTATGATACATCAAAGGTTCACCACCTGTGATGACCATATGAGGTTTATAGCCTATTTTCTCAAATTCATCTTTAAGTTCTTGTATGAGCGTTGCACTATCCTCTATTTTTATCCATGATCTAGCATAAGCACTGTCAACAGCGAAATAGGTATCACATCCATAACGCACTTCTCCATCCACTTCATAGGTTGCCCCAAAACCGGGACAGGAGAGGTTACATCCTCCTGTTCTTAAAAAGTAAGAAGGTACACCTGCATACTTCCCCTCCCCCTGAATGGAAAAAAATTGCTCTGTTAAATAAAACATAAACAACTTCTCTCTTCACTGCTACCTGCTACCTGTTCACTGCTCACTGCTTAGCCACCTGTCTCATAAAAAGCTCTGGCAGAAATATCTTCTTCATTAGGATTATCTTCACTCCAACGGTTCTCTTTTGGTTTGTCTTTGAGTACCTGAGCCAAGACATCAGCGGCACCTTGGATGTCACCTTTTTTTACAGACTCTGCGATGCTCATCGCTTCATCAAAATAAAGACAAGGGATAAGATTTCCTTCTGCAGTCAACCTGATACGGTTACAGTTCTCACAAAAATCATGTTTATGCGGATCTATCAAACCAAATTCATAGCCATCATCCAAAATATAGTTAAAAGAGGGACTTGCACCCTCTCTGCCCAGTGCTTTAATTGTATGCCGCTCTTTCACTTTTTCCAATATTTCTCTACCATGCATACCTTCGATCGCTTTACTTGCATGTGCATTTTCCATATATTCTATAAACCGTACTTTAATATTCCGCTCTTTACAATAGTCTATGATATCCAGGATCTCGTCATCATTGATGCCCTTAAGGGGTACCATGTTTATCTTGACACCCAAACCTACCTCAAGTGCCTTATCAATACCTTTTAGTACCTGATTCAACACATCTTTCTGTGCTATCTTCGCCGCGATTTCAGGCTTGAGTGAATCCAAAGAGATATTCAGTCTTTTGAGTCCCGCATCTTTAAGCCTTTGTGCTGTCTGAGGCAACAAATAAGCATTGGTAGTAAGTGCCAGATCGATATCCGGTTTATAATCATGGATCATTTTGATAAATGAATCCAGATCTTCCCTAAGCAGTGGTTCACCACCCGTGATACGAATCTTGTTCACACCTTCGTCTATAGCGACTTTCATAAACAAAAAGAGCTCTTCAAAAGAGAGTAAATTCTCTTTTGGTACCCATGAGAAGGGTTTTTCAGGCATGCAGTACTGGCATCTGAAGTTACAACGTTCTGTAACAGAAACCCTTAAGTAATTAACCGTTCGACCATGTCCATCTATAAGCATAATAATCCATATAATAAATTTTTATAAGAGTATCAAAATGTAGATAAAAGGGGGATGATATAGATCAAGAATATGCAGGACAAGGAAGTTCCTTGTCCTAAGTAGAATAGAGCCAGGCTCCATCAGGTCTTATTAGTGGTGACCTTTCCACATAGATTTTTTCCATAGGAATGCCAGGAATGTAAAGATAAGGAAGAAAAGTAAAACTTTTGGTCCAAGCTCTTCTCTAGCTGGTTTACTAGGATCACCAACCTCTTCAAGATATGTTTTTACTTTTTCATACCCTTCATGTGTTAAACCGACTCTAGGCATAGAAGTACCAGGAAGCTGTGTTTGTGGATTTTCCACAAATGTTTCCATAAAGTGTGCTGATCTTGCTCTGATGATCATAGAAAGATCCGGCGGTAATTTACCCATGTATGCTTTGACTGCATCTTGCTCTTCGATCACTTTGATCTTATATGCAAGTGCATCTTTTTCATACTTGAACTTTGGTGTATCACCTAATTGTGTTGTTTTAGCATAACGCATCGCATGACATCTACCACATGCTTCAGCAAATGCTTCTTTTGTTGTTACTTCACCTGCTTTTTTAGCCATGATATAAGCAACTACATCTGCGATCTGCTGATCGTCAGCCATCATCGCTTTGATCGAACCCATCGGATGTGTCATTGTATCTTTATACTTATGATCTACATTTGATGCCATTGCAGGATCTTTAATAAGAGCGATAAGATAGTTTTTATCATATAGTGCCCCTGCATGGTCAAGTGCCGGTGGGATTACACCACCCATATTGATAGGTGCGCCAGTGTGACACCCCAGACATGTAGCAAATGCTGCTTCACCAGCTGCTACATCACCTTTCATTTTAGCTACTTTAGCTACATCTGCCCAGAATGCTTTTTTAGCCTCAGCCTTATCTTTATGACCTGCTTCTATTGCTTCTTCTACATCATCTGCACCATTATAAACAAATCCGTGCCCCTCTACATGTTTATGCATTTGAGAGTGTGCGAACGGCTCAACTCCCCAATACAATACTAGAGTAAAGATTGCTACGATTCCAAATATTTTAAGTTCTTTCATTCTCTACTCCTTATAGTTTTTTTTCTGATTTAGTGATAAACGGTAATGCTATCCATAATGCAAAGAATAGGAGAGCTGAAATCAATCCGATATTAGCAAAAAGCGCATCTGTTGGTGGTAATTTACCCATGAATGTCAACATGATCATATCAACCAACATCAACCAGAACCAATATTTAAACAATCCTCTTCTGCTTGCCGGCGCAACGTTCGGACTTCTATCCAGGAATGGAAGCATAAAGAAGATCACCTGTGCAATAGCAAATGCGATCAAACCAAGGTCTTTACTAAATGGTCTTAAAATCTCATAACTCCACAAGAAATACCACTCAGGGTAGATGTGTGCCGGTGTTTTAAGCCCATCTGCCGGGTCAAAGTTCACTGGATCCATTGCAAAATCAAAGTGATAGAATACCAAGTAGAAGAATAGAATGAAATACACACCCATTACAAATACATCTTTACTCAAGAACACCGGACTGAACGGAATCACTTTAGACTCTTTTACTTTTCCTGCTTTGTAAAGCTCTGCAGCTTCATCAAAGTCAAACTCTTCACCGTCTTGATTGTTCACGTGTGGAATACGAAGTGTACCAAAGTGAAGTACGATTAGACCGATGATCGCCAATGGGATCAACAATACGTGTAACATAAAGAATCTTGTCAAGAACGCATCTCCAGGAACATAATCCCCTCTGATCCACTCAACTAAACCATATGCTTCAAGTGAACCACCGGAGAAGAGGTTGGTAATAACCATACCGGCCCAGTAACTCATCTGTCCCCAAGGCAGCATATATCCGGAGAAAGCCTCTGCTGAGAATGCAACAAAAAGAAGCATACCGGAGATCCAGATAAGCTCTCGGCCTTTTTTATATGAACCATAGTAAATACCTGTGAACATATGGATATAGATAATAAGGAATACTACCGATGCACCTACACCGTGAATATGTCTCCATAACCAACCGTAACCTACTTCACTCATGATCGTATAGTTTACAGAGTCGAATGCCAGATTTGTATCCGGTTTATAATACATAAGCAAGAAGATACCACTTACAAGAAGGATACCGAATGTTGCTGCAAGTACCATACCCATAGCCCATAAAAAGTTAATATTTTTCGGGATCCAATACTCAGTTTGAAGTACTCTTTTGAGTGTATTTACTGCAAGTCTCTGATCGAGCCATTCACCAATACTGTTTGCTTTTTCAAAATGTGCCATACTCTCCCCCTTATGCCGTTAGACCAGCGTCTAGCATTTTTTTATACTCAGGACCTTCTTCACCCAGTACAAGCTTCGTTCCATCTATTTTAAATGGCGGAATTTCCAGTGGACTTGGCGGAGGACCGAAAATTTGGTGTCCACTTGCATCAAACTCACCACCGTGACAGGCACATTTGAACTTATGTTCCTCTGCTTCATATGCAGGGATACATCCAAGGTGTGTACATAGACCGATAGAAACATGGAATCTATCAGAACCTACAACAACATCTCTATCATCAGGTTTCATATCTTTTGATTTTTTCAAAATAAAGATAGGTTTCCCTCTCCATTTCTCCACATTCAACACATTCTCCTGCGCTGCACTTAGATCAACTGTTGTAAAACCCGCTGCTTTTACACTTGGCAACGGATCCCAGGTTCGTTTCATTGCATATAGCGCACCAATACCACCCAATGCAGTAAAACCACCGAGAGCCATACCCATAAAGTCTCTACGACCTTTTACGTCTTTTCCCATACCTATTTCCTTTCTTAATAATAGTTTTAACCAGATATTATAGAGTATTTGTATTTAAAAAAAATTGAGCTAAATCAAAAATAAGTATCTATTGCTTTGATTGTTACTATATGTAAATTAAGACAAAAACAGTCTTAATTTATATTCTCTATAGCAATTTCAACACTGATTTGATTTTATGCACATCAAAACACTCTATTTTCTTTTGGGAAGCTTGCTCTTCTTCCAAATATTTTGCTACCTCTTCAACATCAAAATCATCCACTACATTTATTCCATATGTTTTTAAAAATTCAAGAGGATATAGATCATTTTTTGAGATATTAAGATAAACCACTTTTGCACCACTTGCTTTAGCCTCCAAAGCGGTCTGTGCAGATGCGGTAACGATATGGCTGCTGCTTTTGATCAGATCCATATATTCTTCAGGCTCATACAGTGTAGAAAAAAGTTCTGCTAAGTCATCTTCATATTTTACAAAGAAATAATGTCCAAGAAGCAGTTCCATATCAAACGCTTTAAAAAATCTTTCATTGTTTAAAATGGTTTTATCATGATCTGTGTCACCTAAAAAGAAAAGTATACGTTCTTCTTTGGGTGTCTCTTCAAAATATGCATCATCTATGATCAGAGCATCAATACAACTGTCATCTTCACAAGGTGTTTTTATCATGATCTCATCAAAACGGACAACATCTTGCTCATCTTGTGCAAAACGAAAGACAGCTTTATATTCAGAACAATACTTCTGTAGCCGTCCTCTATCATCTTCATGTGAGTCAATGATCACAACATCACCTATCTGTGCTATAGCATCAATATCTTGTACAGTTTCTATGGTCACTGAATCCAAAATACCAAATTCTCTTGCCGCAAGGCCTGCACGAAAATCATTGACCAAAAGTCTTGTTTCCATGCCTTCATTCTGAAATTTTTTCAGTAAAGCTGCAGCACGTCTGACTCTGTCAAGTCCTACCTTATGTCCGGAATAGGCATAATAATACAACATTAACGCTCTCCTTTCGGAAGTTTTCCTCTTTGTGCCATCTTGATATGTACATGAATAATTTCCAATGCTGCAGGTGTCACACCGGATATCTGTGATGCAGCAAACAGCGTAGGAGGGGTAGCCGTTTCAAGCTTTTCTACAATTTCATTGCTCAGTCCTGATATATTACTATAAACAAATCCTTGAGGTATTTTTATTTTAAGCATATCATCCATTTTAAGTATCTGCTCTTGCTGCTTTTCTATATAGCGGCTATACTTGGCTCCTATAAGTATCTGCTCCATCACTTCATCATCATATTTCTCAAAATCCGGCAAGAGAGTAACCAATTTTTCCCTGTTAAAATCTCCGCGTCCGATAACATCCATCCAGCAAGTTCTGTCATTGATCTTTACTGCACCTATAGATTCTAATTTTGCTAAAAACTCTTTAGTTGGTGTCACATAATTCTCTTTTAAAAAAGTCAATGCTTCATCTATATCCTGTTTTTTGCTTTCCACTTTTTGCATATAGGCATCATCTAACAAACCTAATGTTTTAGCATAATGAGAAAGTCTCATATCCGCATTGTCTTCACGAAGCAATAGTCTATATTCTGCACGACTTGTAAACATACGATAAGGCTCTTTGGTTCCTTTGGTTACCAAGTCATCTATGAGTACCCCTATGTATGCTTCATCACGTCTGAGTATAAACGGTTCTTTACCTTGTACACTCAGTGCAGCATTTATCCCTGCCATCAGCCCTTGAGCTGCTGCTTCTTCATAGCCTGTCGTACCATTGATCTGCCCTGCAGTGTACAGACCCTTTATTTTTTTCGTCTCAAGCGTATGTTTTAAGTCTGTTGGCTGGATATAGTCATACTCTATGGCATACCCATAACGAACTATCTTTGCATTTTCCATTCCGGCAACGGAACGTATCATCTCAAGCTGTACATCTATGGGCAATGAAGTACTCATACCGTTAATATAATACTCTGTCTCATCAATCGTCTGAGGTTCTACAAAGATCTGATGTCTGGGCCTGTCCCTAAAACGGTTGATCTTATCTTCAATACTCGGACAATAACGAGGTCCTACACCATCAATTTGCCCAGAGAAAAGAGGTGCACGGTAAAAGTTACTCTCTATGATCTCATGTGTATTTTCATTCGTGTAAGTCACATAACATGGGAGTTGTTTGGGATTAAAGGTTGCTCTATCGGTACGAAATGAAAATGGCGGTGGCGGGGTATCACCCGGTTGTACTTCCATTACAGAAATATCCACAGATTTTGCATCTATTCTTGCACATGTTCCTGTTTTAAGACGACCGATATTCAGTCCCAGACTTTTAAGATATTCAGCCAACTCTATAGATGCAAACTCCCCTTGTCTTCCGGCAGTTTGTTGTTTGTCACCGATATGGATAAGTCCATTGAGGAATGTTCCTGCAGTAATGATCACTTTAGAAGCCATATACCTGTTCCCAAGTTGTGTTGTTACCCCTTTAACTTCACCCTCTTCGACAATCAGTCCATCTGCGATCTCTTGTTTTACATCCAAATTCTCAGTATTAAGTACTACATTACGCATATAGATGCGGTAGGCATCCATATCTATCTGTGCCCGTGAGCCTCTTACTGCCGGACCTTTGGAGGCATTGAGTGTACGAAACTGTATCCCTGTTGCATCAGTACAAAGTCCCATCTCACCACCCAGTGCATCCACTTCTCTTACCAGGTGACCTTTGGCAAGTCCACCTATGGCAGGATTGCAGGAAGAAGCACCTATCTGTTCTACAAGTATAGTGATCATCAATGTTTTTACACCCATTCTTGCACTGGCAAGTGAAGCTTCTATCCCTGCATGTCCACCGCCGATTACTATCACATCATAATTCATTTTTTACCTCAAGACTCTCGTTCCCAAGCTCCAGCTTGGGAATGCATATCTCATTTTAAGAAACCATACCCACTTATTCATAATTGTGCATATGCATTCCCAACGAGGACATTGGGAACGAGTTTTAAATTTTTGCTATAATTATCGAATTATATCCAAATAAATTGAGGTACTATGTTCACAGGTCTTATACGCGAAATTGCAACTGTTAAAAGCTACAAAAACAACATTCTAACCATCCAGTCAAAACATAAAGCAAAACTGGGAGACTCCATTGCTATCAACGGCGTGTGTCTTACCGTGATCAATGTACATAGTGACGGTTTTGACCTTGAACTTGCAGACGAAACCCGTTCTATCATTGATGAAAGTAAATTAAGTGGTCAAGTTCATATGGAACCTGCCATGATGATGAGTGATCGTTTTGAAGGACATATCGTACAAGGTCATGTAGATTGTGTTGGTACCGTCGCACAAATCACTCCAAGAGAGAATGCTACTGATTTCATTATCAAAGTAGACAAAAAGTATATTGCACATATCATCCCTAAGGGCTCCATCACCATAGATGGTATCTCTTTAACTGTCAATGATGTAGGAGATGACAACTTCAGGCTGACCATCATCCCCCATACACTCAAAGAGACCTTGATGAAAAACTATAAGATAGGAACGAAACTGAACATCGAAACTGATGTGTTTGCCAGATATATAGACCACATACTGGCACATAGAAGTTCTAACAAATCTATGAGTTGGGATGATGTTGACAAGATTCAGATGAGTTACTAATGAACCTTTTTGACTATAACATCCCACAAGCAGGTGAAACTTTCAGTATCCTACTGGAACACAAAAATATCAAAATCAATCGTATCGTAAGTTCTGACAATATTGAACCCATCGAATATATCCAAGAAGAAGATGAATGGGTTGTAGTCTTAGAGGGTGAAGCTCATTTACTTTTAGATAATGAAGAGAAAGTACTTCATAAAGGTGATACACTTTTTATACCTGCTAAAACTTCACATACAATTTTGAAAACAAAATCTGGAACGCTTTGGTTGGCGATACATATCTATTGAAAATCAATATCTTTAAATGATTTAGCCTCAGGATTACGCACTTTCTTTAACTCCATATCGACATATTTAAGTCCTTCAAGCATTTTCAAACTTGCAATGGTCGAATAGCGTGTCATCTCTCCATAATAGATAAAAATAAAAAAACCATTTTCATAGAGTCCTAAACGTATAGCTGCAGCAGTTGAGTAGGTTGTGAGTATAGCATCTTCACTACAAACAGTTCTTATTTGTGAGAAATACTCTTTGGTCCAGAGTAATGGATTGTGTGCCGGACTGAAGGCATCTTGGTAGATGATGTCTATTTTTTCTTCTATTTTAGGGATGCTTTCTCTAGCATCTCCTAAAAGTACTTCTATTTTAAATTGTTCATCTTCATAATATAGATTTTGACTTATAGCTCTAATGATCTGCTTAATGCTATCAAACTCTGAAGGATACTCAAAACTATCTAGTGAACGAACAAGTTCTTCATCAAACTCTGGGGAGAGTATATGTACCTTAGTAGAAAGTTTGTGTTTTTTGATGTAGTAGAGTGTAGCAAATGTATTATAACCTAGACCAAAACAGATATCTAAAATTGTTAATTTATCTTTGTTTGTTTTAAGTGCCAAAGAGGGCTTTACATGTTTTTCCAAACTCTCATGCAGTGCACCATCTTTAGTGGAGTGGTAAGGCTCGTCAAACTCTTTTGAATAGAGTGTATTTGTACCATCTTCACAGAGAATGATCTCTTTTTGTGGTCTTAGGTTTTTGTTATACATTTATAAAATTCCGTAGGTCTGGGTGTTCCCTCCCCGACAATATAAATTTAATTTAATTATCAATCTCTTTCCCATATATATTAAGGTCGGGGAGGGAACACCCAGACCTACAAAATCACAATCCAATTTCATCCAACTCTTTAAATTTAAAGGCTTCCATAATATCTTCAATAGTCTCCTCTTCACGCACACAAAGTACCATCATACCCTCATTCATAAAATCTATATAGTTTTCAAATTTATTGGCTAAAATAACAAAATCAACCCACTCCCCACCTAAGTCATCACGACTCTCATAGAATTTAACAGATTGCGTTTCACCTGCATCAAAATCTACCAAAGCCCACTGCTTTGCTTCAAATTGTGGTACAACTTTAGCTGTTTTTTCATCGCTGCTATCTACAGGAATCCAGATCAACATATTAAAGTCCCTTCAGTATTTTTTTACTGAGCTTCAAATCTTCATTATTCATAATGCCGATACCTCTATTCAATACATTTCTGGCAATCTCTTTCGCCTCATCCAAAGAGTGCATCTTATAGGTTCCACATTGATAAATATTGAGTTCTGGAATATCTTTTTGTGATTTCACTGCTAGGACATCTTTCATAGACTTCTTCCATGCTTTGGCAACCTTCTTAGCTTTTGGAGTACCAAGTAGTGACATATAGAACCCTGTTCTACATCCCATAGGAGAGATATCAATTATCTCTACTTTTTTAGAATTGAGGTGATCTCTCATAAATCCCGCAAAAAGATGCTCAAGTGTATGGATCCCTTTTTCTGATAAGATCTCTTTATTTGGTATACAAAAACGTAGATCAAATACGGTAATATCATCTCCGCAAGGACTACTCATAGTTTTGGCAACTCTTACTGCAGGAGCTATCATCTTCGTATGATCAACGGTAAAACTGTCTAATAATGGCATAATTGTTTCCTTATAGTTTTTTCTGATTATAGCATGAAGAGTTAAGTGCTAAGCGTTAAGTATTAAGAAATTTAAAAAAGTTTAGAATTTGTGTAAAAAAAATTATATAGAATTTAAAGATTTCTTTTGAGTTTGTATTGAATTTGTTCAAAAAGGCGGTGTAAAGTCAGAAGAAAGATGAGATTCTTAATCTCGTATGTAATATTTCGTGTTAATTTGCTATAGATTTGGTCTAATGGTGTGAGTGGAGAGAGGGAGCATACTAAAAGTATGTGACCATGAGAAGCGTTAAGAAAACAACAACTGCTTGTCGTTTTTAGCTTCGGAACCGAAGTGGTCGGAACGGAGTGTAGCCACGGAGGCTAACTTCCATTCGGTCAAAGATATAGTGAAGTAACTCGAAAGATTATATACGAACTTCTTCGCGGCGCTGTAACAGCTCCCAATTCTTATCAATATCTTTTTGAATTTGCTCTATTACATGTTTATTCTCTGGTTTGAAGAGATGTCTATAACGTCCTTGAGCACCAAGATAATCTTCTACTTTAAGAACATTTTTAGGTCTGTAAAGAATGTTAAGCTCATGTCCGTCAATAATTTCATATATTGGGAACATTAATGAATCTGTTGCAAGATCAGTGATATGGATCGTATCTTTTGGATCAAATTTCCACTCTGTTGTACATGCTGAAACCGTGTTAATGAAACAAGGACCTTCAGTCTCAAGAGCTTTTTGGAAACCTTTAGCCATAATCTTCCATTTGTTTGGAGCCAATTGAGCTACATATGGAGAACCATGTGCCGCCATAATAGAGACGATGTCTTTTTTCTTCTCTTTTTTACCATAAGAGTGCGTACCGGCTTGTGCTGTTGAAGTTGTTGCCCCAACTGGTGTTGCTGAAGATCTCTGACCCCCTGTGTTTGCATAGTTCTCGTTGTCTAGACAAATATAGGTAAAGTCATGACCTCTTTCCATCGCACCGGAAAGCCACTGGAATCCGATATCATACGTGGAACCGTCACCACCAAAAGCAACAAATTTTACAGGAGCATCAGGATCTTTAAGTGTCCCTTTTCTCTTTCTTGCCTTATACATTGCTTCCGCACCTGTAACAGCTGTTGCAGCATTTTCAAAACCGATATGGATCCAAGATGTATCCCATGAAGTATATGGATAAACTGCTGTCGATACTTCAAGACAACCCGTATTTGAAGAGATAACCAAGTTATCATCTGTACAGTTCATAAGCTCTCTAACGATCATCGAGTGAGCACAACCCGGACAGAGAAGGTGTGCACCTTCAAATCTATCATTATTTGTTGAAAACTCTTTTAAGTTTTTGATTGATGTAATTGCCATCTCTTAGCTCCTTCTTGTCTCATAAAATCCAAGTTTCGGACCTCTAAGTCCAGAAAACTGTTGGATATTTGTTGTAATGTGTCCGGCATCAACATGTGCTTTTTGCTCTTTCATAATTCTTTTTGCTTCATCAATAGCAAAATCACGTCCACCCAGACCATAAATATAATTTGTGATCATCGGTCTACTACTTGTTGTGTATGCTGCTGCAGATACCTCATTGAAGAGTGCACCCATCGCACCTCCCGGTGCTGATTTATCCATACAACACACTGCTTTGAGTGATGGAACATCCAAAGCCTCTCTAATAAGATCATAAGGGAAAGGTCTGAAACATCTAGGTGCTACGACCCCTACTTTGATCCCTTCTTCTTCTCTTAACTGTTTTGCAGCCAATACCGCTGACTCAACACTTGATCCAAGAAGAACCAATGCCACTTCAGCATCTTCCATCATATAAGTCTCAACTCTTTTGTACTCTCTACCTGTCAACTTTTTGAACTCAGCAAATACTTCATCGATCACCGAACGTGAATCCATAAGTGCTTTATGTTGTTTTGCTTTATGCTCATAGTGCCAATCTTCTTCAGTCTGTGCACCATGTGTTACTGGTCTTGTAAAATCAAGCATCTCATCAACTGGTACATAATCACCTACAAATTTATAAGCTACATCATCTTTAAGAGGATACACATTTTGTGCTTTGTGTGACGTAGTAAATCCATCTTGGTGCATCATAACAGGAAGTCTTACAGACTGGTTCTCACCAATTTTAAATGCACACAGTGCAAGGTCATACGCTTCTTGGGCATTGAATGCATCGATCTGGATCCAACCTGAATCTCTACCCAGATACATATCTGAGTGGTCACCACGTACATTTAGTGGAGAAGCCAATGCTCTGTTTACTACTGTAAGTACGATAGGAAGTCTCATTCCTGATGCTTGATATAATACTTCAGCCATAAGTGCGAACCCTTGAGAAGAAGTTGCCGTCGCAACTCTACCACCAGCTGCAGCAGCACCGATACATCCTGACATAGCAGCATGCTCAGACTCAACCATAACAAATTCGCCATCGATATAACCATTTGCTACATAACTTCCGTACCCCTCAACGATCGGAGTTGAAGGTGTAATAGGATATGCCGCAACAACATCGATCTGAGCTTGTCTTAATGCCTGAGAGGCAGCGTAGTTACCATCCCAAACTTCTACTTCATTTAAATCAAATTCTTTTGCCATAATAGTCCTTTATTTCTTCTCTTTTTTCTGCTTCTCGGGCCAACCAGCAAGTTCTTCATCATTATCTGCAGCCTCATTAAACATAAGTAGTGATTTCGGGTTTGTAGGACATACTTCTACACATACCCCACACCCTTTACAGTGATCATAATCGATTCCCAACATTTGTTTGTCTCTTGAAATGATCGATGTATCCGGACACCATACCCAACAGTTTTGACAGTCAATACAGATATCTCTATTGTAAACCGGTTTAATGATCCTCCAAGAAGCCACTGTTGCTGTATAAGAGTTGAAATCACTATAGCTTCTCTCTTCAGGCTTTAAGAAGGCTGCATTTTCTGTTTCACCTATGAACGAATTGATTGCAACTCCCTGGGTTACTTCATCCCAGCCTACTTTCTCTTCACCACCTAACTCTCTAATACCTCTTTTATCTGTTCCTGGTACTGAACCTGTAATACTCATCTTGTCTCCCTTCCTATTTCACTTCGTTATAAGCTCTTGTGATCGCTTCCATATTGGCATCAATGATCTTCTGTGGGAACTTAGAAAGTACTTTTTTCATATTTTCCAAAAAGAAATCCAACTCATACATTTTAGATACTTTCATAAATGCTCCCAATACAGGGGTATTTGGCATTGCTCTACCGATCGTATCGAGTGAGATCTGCATACAGTCAACCACATGTGTTCTCTCTACTTTATCCTGTAATGCAGGAATTTGAGCGATCAAATCCTCTTTTGAAAGGTGCGATGTAATGATATATTGTGTCTCCGGCTTATCATTTTTTGTAATATCATCTGTAAATGCCAACGCAGGATCGATAACAAATACATAATCAGGATACATTTTTGTTTCCTGATTTGTAATAGGTTCATCATCAATTCTATTATATGCATTCATTGCAGCTCCACGTTTTGCAGAACCGTAAAGTGCATATGCCTGTACTTGTTTCCCTGTCGTAGCAACAACGCTTCCTAAACCTTTTGCACCAGTTACGGCACCTTGACCCGCACGTGAGTGCCATCTTATTTCTACCATGTTTTCTCCTCGATAATATTATCAATCATGAAGTATTGTAATGTTCACACTCTTAAAGCGTGTTGAAATTATAATATTTTTAAGTCTATGCTATTTGTTTGCTATGAATCCAACTGCCTCAAGTGCATTTTGATAGATATTATCACTACATTTTGATAATGTTTCCATATTGCCATACCCACATGTAACACCGACACTACCGACATTTGCATGCTTTGCAGAGAGCATATCCATACAAGTATCCCCTATCATCCAAACTTCAGTTGTAACAGTTGGTAACTTTGAGAGTGCTTTTTGTATGGGTTCAGGATGCGGTTTAGGATTCATCACATCTTCTCTACCTATAAGCACCTCAAAATAGCTCATTAAGCCCATATGTTCCAAAAGTTCTATGGAGTATTTTGCTGTCTTGGTTGTCACTACACCCAATGTAGCATGCTCTCTGGCTAACTCCACTGCTTCACGTGCCCCGGGTAGCAATACGGTCTTGGCACAAGAGATCTTTCGATAATGCATTTTATATGCATTCACATAATCCCATACTTTCTCTTTTTCTACACCCAATGTAGAAAACATATGATCCAAAGGGTGTCCTATTTCAGCTTTGATCAGTTCATCAGGCGGTACTTCTTCTTCAAATGTTTTAAATGCAACAGAAAAACTCTCCAGTATCGCTTCAGTGGAATCAATAAGTGTTCCGTCAAGGTCAAATAGTATTATCATTCTTTCTTCTTTCTTCTTTATTTAGTGTTTGGTAATTTCGGTGCTGACTCCAACAGCTTCTTTGTATATGCATGCTGTGGGGTTTCCATCACATTCAGCATAGAGCCATGTTCAACTATTTTCCCCTCTTTCATCACAGCTACCTCATCGGCAATAGTAGGAACAATAGATAGATCATGAGTGATAAAGAGATAGGATACCCTTGACTCCTGTTGTAGTTTTTTAAGCAGTTTAAGTACTTGCGAACGAACAGAGACATCAAGTGCCGAGGTAGGCTCATCACAGATAATCAGTTCAGGCTCTACAGCTAATGCCCGTGCAATTCCTATTCGCTGTCGTTGTCCTCCTGAAAACTCATGGGGGTAACGATGCGCATGTTCCGCTTTCAAGTCAACTTTCAAGAGGAGTTCTTTTATGTGTTCATCTTGTGAAGCTCTATCTTTTGGGCCCACACCCAAACTAACCATTCCCTCACGGATAATGTCACCTATGGTCATACGAGGATTCAGTGCAGAGAATGGATCCTGGAAAACAACTTGTATCTTACGACGATAGGGTTTCAGCTCTGCCTCACTTAATCTACCAAGATTCTGATTCTCAAATTTTACTGTTCCGTCAGTGATATGAACTAAAGAGAGTATCGCTTGACCTATCGTACTTTTCCCGCTTCCTGACTCACCCACCAAAGCAAGTGTTTTGCCTTTTGGAATGGAGAAACTCACCCCATCAACCGCTTTGACATAACCGACAGTTCGTTGAAAAAAACCTTTTTTAATAGGAAAATAAACCTTTAGGTCCTCTACTTCAAGTAGTCTATCCGGCTCTCCCCCCGTCTCTCTGTCTTCTTTGCTCCCCATAGCATCTTTTAGCAGACTTTTGGTGTATGGATGCTGAGGATGATTAAAGAATGCCTCGCAATCTGCCTGCTCCAAAATCTCTCCATAGCGCATTACAGCCACTCTGTCTGCCATCTGGGCAACTACGGCCATATCATGGGTGATAAAAAGTATAGAGAGATTCCTCTGGGCTCTTATCTTTTTAAGTAATTTTAAAATTTCTGCCTGTATGGTTACATCAAGTGCGGTTGTCGGTTCATCAGCGATCAGCAGATCAGGCTCACAGGCTAGTGCTATAGCAATCATAACTCTCTGTTTCTGTCCACCCGACAGTTGGTGTGGATACCAGTTATATCTCTCATGAGGATCTTTGAGGGCTACCTCTTCAAAAAGAGAGATCACCTTCTTTTTAATAGCATCTTTTTTTAAACCCAAATGGATCTTGATCACTTCAGCAACCTGGTCGCCTACTGTCATCACAGGGTTCAATGCACTCATAGGCTCTTGAAAGATCATGGCGATCGACTTACCGCGGATCTTCTGCATTTGTGATTCAGGAAGGGCAAACAGAGAGTTGTTTTTTAATTTAATGTCTCCGGAACTCACAGATACAACATCGGGAAGCAGTCGCATAATAGCCAGAGAAGTCAAAGACTTTCCACTTCCGGACTCACCCACCAGAGCAAATATCTCACCTCTTTTGATCTCAAAACTTACAGATTTCAGAAGCTTCTCTCTCTGTATGATCAGGCTCAGATCTTTCACACTTAAGATACTACTCATGATTTGTTCCTCGGATCCAATACCTTCTGAACACGGTCAGATAAAAGATTTGCAGCCAATACCAGAATAAACATAAAGACAAATGCAGAAAACAGTGACCACCAGACCATCGGCTCTCTTGCCATCTCCAATCGAGCCTGATTTATCATATTCCCCCAACTGTACATAGTCGGATCGACTCCTACTCCCACATAAGAGAGCACAGCTTCAGCAAGTACCAGACCACTGAAATCCAGCACCACTGAAATAAGAATGATATGCATAAGGTTTGGGATGATATGTCGGCGAATAATCGTTAATTTACTCACACCAAATGCTTTAGCCGCTGTTACAAACTCTATTTGAGATATTTTCAAAGTCTCTGCACGAAGCAGCCTGCAAAGTCCGGTCCAACTTGTGATTCCAAGTATCATGATCAGGAACAGCAAGCGCAGATCTGATCGTTCCAGTGTTGTTTCAAACCACCCGGGATTATTATCCATCATCACCTGCATCACCAGCACCCCTGCCGCAATGAGCAACACTCCGGGAATAGAACTTAGCGTGGTATAGAGATATTGGATCGCATCATCAACCCAACCACCGAACAACCCGGCACTTACTCCCAATATCACAGCCACAGGCAGCATGATCAAAGTGGTAAGTATCCCTATCAGTACTCCTGTACGGATACTCTTTAAACTCTGATAAAGCACATCTCCACCCACTTTGTCTGTTCCTAAAACATGATAGTAGTAACTAAGAGTGTAGAACCATGTGAATGTCACTACCAAAAAGATGGTCGTAAGATAGGCTGTTCGCCAAGGCAGAGTTGTCTTTCCCTGCCAACTGTTTTTAAGTTCATCTCTAAAGTTGCCTCGGCTGCGCCAAAGAATATGAAGAACGATCAGAAAGCCGCTGATCATCAACCCCGTAACAATAGCAAAAAGAGATCTCATCATAATGTCATCGTTCTGAGAAACATGCTTTAGAGGCAGATATTCCTGCTTTGTCACACCACTCTCATCAACCACAATGGATTTGGCATACTCATGTGTGGCAAAAGGTGCAGAATAGGTCCGTTCTGTACTTTCTATGTTATGGGCAAATATCAGATCAAGAAGACTTACCATATCTTCCTGGTATTGCACTTTTTCACTTGTTGACTCTGTTGGCTGGGTGGAAAAACGAAGATGTACTGAATCAAGTAGCGTAAAAAACAGATAAAAGAGCAGAATAATAGCCGAAGCCATAGCGATGCTTGACTTAAAAACAGTATGCCACTGCTTTTTGACCTGAGGAGAACGAGAAACAACCCAACCCCAGGTGAGTAGTGAAATGACCAAAATCCAGACCAAGATGTCTGTCCAAAGTAAAGCTAATTTCATGATAGCTTCACCCTTGGATCAAATAATGTATAGGAAATATCGGTAAGGATTAAACCAATAATATAAAATACTGAACCCAAAAATACCATCGCTTTTACGATAGCAAAATCCTGTGAGTTGATCGCATCAATGGTGTAACTCCCCAGCCCGGGAATCCCAAAAAATGATTCCATAATAAGGCTACCCATAAAAAGTGTAGGGATAACCACAACCACACCTGTTAGGATCGGCAACATTCCATTTCGCAACACATGTCCAAAGAGTACTTTGAGCTCAGACAGACCTTTCGCCCTTGCTGTACGAACATAATCCTGATTGATCTGTTCCAAAAAGATACTACGATACCAACGCACTCCTGCACCGATCCCTGCAAAAACACCGATCATTACAGGGAGAATGATGAATTTAACACCACTCCATCCCGACTCAAAACCTGAAATGGGCACCCAGTGCCAAATCTTGGAAAAGAGAACCTGACCTGCAATAATATAAAAAAGGCCGGAGATCGACATGATCATAACAGCAACGATCATCATACTGGTATCCAAAACAGACCCTCTAAAGAGTACCAACAGCAGTGCCAAAGAGATATTGGTGATCAAAGCGATCATAAATGTAGGCAGAGCAATAGCCAAACTTGGCATCATTCGCTCTTTGATATCCGAACCGATATCACGGTTGGCATCTGAAAAACCGAAATCAAAACTAAAAAGTTTAAGTGACTCCTGGACAAAAAGCGTATCGGTCACTTTGGCAATACCTTCAGACCGACTGTTGATAAAAAGGGGTTTATCATAACCTCTCTCCTCTTTCCATGATCGGATAAGTTCAGGCGTAACCTGTTTTGCTCCCAGTTGAGCTCTCGCCATATCATCAGGGCTGTTTACCATAAAAAACAACATAAAAGTAATGAGATTGACACCGATCAGGATCGGTATAGCATATAGTATTCTTCGGATAATATAGACGAACACTTAATTCTCCTCTCTGCTGATCACAGCTTTTTGTCGGTTTTGATATGCACGATAAAGAGGAAAACTCATCAACACCACACACAGAGCCAATAAAATCAAAGGTAAAATAACCGGTTGGTTCCACTCTTGTTGTTTTTTTACTCTTAGATCAGCATCAATCCGTTTATATTTTAGTGTATTGTTTGCCATGGCATGAGGCAGGACATTGGTATACCACTTATGAGACAGTGCCAAAGATTTGGGATGTACTCCCCAGATCCAAGGGGCATCCTCTCTTACTATCGTTAACATCTTTTTTATTATTTGCATTCTCTCAGGAGTATTCTTCATTGTTTTCATCTCATTGAAAAGTCTGTCAAACTCCGGGTTCTTATAGTTTGAACTGTTGATACCCGCTCCATTAGTATCCACAGCAGCGTTTCCGCCATAGAGCAGAAAGAGGAAATTTTCAGGGTCAGGGTAGTCTGCATTCCAACCCCATGAGAAGAGTTGTGCTTTTCCTTTTCTTACTTTATCCTGGAAACGGTTGTAGTCCGTAGCACGGATCACTAGCTGAATGCCTAACTTATCAAACTGCTTTCGTCGCCAATCCATTAATGTTCTGTCATCAGGACCTGTGGCTGTAGTATCATAATATAATTTTAAAGGTTTACCTGTTTTTTTAGAGACTCCATTTGGATAACCTGCCTCTGCTAATAATTTTTTGGCAACCGCTAAAGATTTTCTGACCCGTTTACCCTCTACCCAATCGTAAACCACTCTATTTGTTCCCTTCTCTCCCTCTTCATAACCAAAAATTCCCGGAGGGATAGGTCCTTGAGCCGCAATACCTCGCTCATTGGTAAAGATGGAGATATACTCCTCCTGATTTTGAGCAATACTTATCGCTTGACGTAACTTTTTAGCTGACTCAGAGTAGCCACCCACAACTGGGTCAGCCATATTGAATGCCAGATAGAAGATAGAGGGCTGCACTGAACCCTTTAGCTCAATCCCCTTCGCTCTCATCTCATCACTCAGACCCATGTTGCCTGTTGATGAGATCTGTACTGCCTGGTCAAAGGCTTCAGAGCTTATTCCCGATGCGTCGTAGTATCCTTGTAGAAATTTATTCCATAGAGGGATATTCTCTTTTTCCAAGGAGTAGATGATCTCTTTGATAAAAGGAAGTTTTAACCCTGCATCTTTGAGCAGCACTTTTGAAACACTGTATTTTTCCATCTCCTCTTGACTCAAGGTTGGATACCGTTCATCGTGATAATTAGGATTTACAAGCAGTCGCATCTGTCTATTTGGATTATTTTCAGCTAAAAAATAAGCACCTGTTCCAACAGGAAACCAATTGAGTGTCAGGTTCTTTGCTATCAAACCACTCTGCTGATAAAACAGATCTGCTTCCCAAGGGATAGGGGCAAAAAAGTTCATAGTAAGCCAGTAGAGAAATTGGGGATAGCGGCCTTTTATCCTGATAGTTAGCGTATAGTCATCTATCACTTTCACTCCTGAAATAGAGTAAGGACGCAAATCTAAAGTCTGATTGCTCTTTTTTTTCTCTTTTGCTATTTCAGTGATCTGCTTAGAGAACTCCCTTAAGCCAACAATATACTCTTGCATACTATCCAGAATAGGTGAGTGGTTTTGCCTTACTGCCATTCGCTTGATAGCATACTCATAGTCGGACACTACCAATGTACGCGTTGCAGTTCTTTTAAAGTCATCAAGCGAGTGAATAGTCTTTAGTTCATCTTCACCCAATGCACCGTAAACCAACCTGCCCTCTGCATCTTTTACAAATGATGGATGATTTTGATATTTGACATCTTTTCTCAAATCTAAACGATATTCGGAAAACATAACTTCATTTGAACTCTCATCTACTCTGTTTCCATCTTTGTCCAAGTAACGGATTGTTGGCATTTTGGTTAAAGTCAATGGTTCTAGCGTATAAGGTCGCTTCAAGTAATTGTACTGCAAAGGCGGCTCATATATCTGGCCTATAATAGCCCATTCATTGGCACTATAAGAGATAACAGGATCAAGATGCCGGGGAGGTAAAGAAAATGAAGAGAACAGTACTTCCTGCTTTACCTTGGAGATATCATGAGGATTATTCCAAACTATTGCATAACTATTACTAATTACTAAACATAATAATAATAACAAGATTTTAAATAAACGTATCATGAATGTAGAATACCTTTCTTTATTATATTAAAATAATTATTAATGCTTATTTATGATCCATA
>CAJXJN010000010.1 GCA_913055205.1 uncultured Sulfurovum sp.
GTTTAGGGCGTGGACTACCAGGGTATCTAATCCTGTTTGCTCCCCACGCTTTCGCGCCTCAGCGTCAGTACTGTTCCAGAAGATCGCCTTCGCTTTTGGTATTCCTAGTTATCTCTACGGATTTTACCCCTACACAACTAATTCCATCTTCCCCTCCCAGACTCTAGACTGACAGTTTTGGATGCAGTTCTACGGTTGAGCCGTAGGCTTTCACATCCAACTTATCAGCCCGCCTGCGCGCGCTTTACGCCCAGTGATTCCGAGTAACGCTTGCACCCTCCGTATTACCGCGGCTGCTGGCACGGAGTTAGCCGGTGCTTATTCATATGGTACCGTCATTATCTTCCCATATAAAAGGAGTTTACACACCGAAATGCGTCATCCTCCACGCGGCGTTGCTGCATCAGAGTTTCCTCCATTGTGCAATATTCCCCACTGCTGCCTCCCGTAGGAGTCTGGACCGTGTCTCAGTTCCAGTGTGGCTGATCATCCTCTCAGACCAGCTAGGCGTCATCGTCTTGGTAGGCCATTACCCCACCAACTAACTGATACCATATAGTCTTATCCCTTGGCGAAAAAACATTTCCCAATCTACATTAAGTAGAAAGGAGTATGGGGTATTAGCAGTCATTTCTAACTGTTATCCCCCTCCAAGGGGCAAATTAACTATACATTACTCACCCGTCCGCCACTTAGCTGACAGTCTAGCAAGCTAGACCCGTTCTCGTTCGACTTGCATGTGTTAAGCACGCCGCCAGCGTTCACTCTGAGCCAGGATCAAACTCTCCATTAAAAATGAAATGGTTTGAACCATTGTCAAAGAATCACTTAACTATTTCTAATTAAGTTTAATCTTTATTCCAGTTTTTTAAAAACTGGCAAAATTAAATCTCAAATAGACGTTGATTTGTTTACTTATATTTGGTTGTCAAAGATCATTCAATAACACTCTTTCTAGCAACTCGCCAGCCGTCCATGTGTTGTTGGACGCGTATTATAGCACCGAACTTTATTCTTGTCAAGGATTTTTGCGAAAAATATGAAAATTTGTTGAAAATATTTTTTACTTACATTAAATATGTAAAAATTACTAAATGTAAGCTTATTTGATCTTACATAAAGCAAGAAGAACAGAAGATTTATTGTTCAATAAATTACAGGAAAATCTTATAAGAAAAGAAAAATAGTATTTGAAGTAAAAACAATACATGAAAATATAAAATTGGAAAAGTATAAAGAGGAAATAGATATAAAAATGAGAGGGGTAAGCAAAGTTACCCCTCTTAAATAGGTAAAAATTAAAACTAAATTTTTTCGGCTACAGGAACATCATAAAGGATGTCATCCATTGGGTGTCTATACATAGGCATAGCAAGACGTTTTTCATCAAGTACGTGACCGATGAATCCGATGGATCTACCAACGATGAAGAATGCATTCAATGTACCTGACTCGATAAACTCATTGATCTCTTCTTCAGAGTAGCCTAATGCTCTCCACATATCAACCATAAGGATACCGATAGTACCGTCAACGTTAAGAATGAGGTTCTCTTTCTTAGATGTAGTCAACTGCTCAACTGTCAATGCATAGTCAAGAAGCGGTGTTGCCGGGAAATACTCTTTAGCAAACTTCTTAAGTCCCTCAACTCTAAGGTCCGGGTTTTTAAGAGATTTAATACGGTGACCGATACCTGGGATCGGCACACCTTCGCCTTTCATATATTTCAAGAATGCTTTCGGATCAAGATTATTGTCATCTGCATATTTGAAGTACTTCGCTGCACCATCAATAGCACCACCGAATCTTGGTCCAATAGTAAGAAGACCTGTTACCAATGCTTCAACTACTGATTTACCAGCTCTTGCTGTTACTTTTGCATTGTGTGCACCTGATACTGCCGGTCCATGGTCTGCAACTGTTTTGATCACTGTTTCAATGAACTGTGTAGCCCACTCCGGATACTGTTTTTTGAACCATAAAAGTGAGATAACATCACCGATACCTTTACCTGTATCCGGTGTTGCCACTGAAGAGATAGGGAATCCGGCATATGTTGCTTCTTCACCTCTGTCATCAGAGATCGTACAGATGAACTGCTTAGATCTTCTTACTTTAGGTACGACATTAAGTGCCGGCTCTTCGATATCTTTAATGATGCCTTCTGCATGCAACTCTTTATATACACCGTTAATTACTTCCGGAAGGTCGTTGAATGATGCCGGTACATGGATACCTGCTTCAGCCATTGCTTTGTTTTTATATTCAGCTGTTTCAGAGTCAGCATTTGCAGATGCACCTGCGTGACCGAACTGAACACCTGAGTCGTAATATTTAGCGATCGTACCGATACACCATGCGATCACTGGTTTAGTGATTCTTCCGTCTTTGATCGCTTCAATTACTTTATACTCTTCAGTACCACCGACTTCACCAAGAAGGATCATATATTTAACATCCGGGTTCTCTTGCATTCTAAGAAGGTTGTCAATGAATACCGAACCGACGAATCTGTCACCACCGATCGCAACACCCTCAGCAATACCGTCTGCATTGATAGCAATGATATTTGAAAGCTCATTGAAAAGACCACCTGATCTTGTTACAAGACCACAAGAACCAGCTCTATGGAGTTTAGAGTTGATAATGTTATCGATAGTACCACCGATGTTCGCGATCTTGAATGCACCTGGAGCAATGGCACCAACTGTTGCCGGTCCGATCACTGTTACATTCTTTTCTCTGGCGAATGCGTTCATACCACGAGCAAGTCTTTCAGGAATACCTTCTGCTGTGATCATGATCGTTTTGAATCCACCAAGATTCAATGCTTCCATTGTAACATCATATGCTGTTCTGAATGATGCAAAGTTAAGAAGAACATCTGCTTGAGGCTGAGCTGCTTTTGCTTCAGCTGTACTTTTGTAAAGTGGTACCATGATCTCATCAGCACCCCAAAAGAATTTTTCAAACTTATTACCACTTGTAGGAGCAACGATTCCCGCTACTGATGGTGTTTCTCTTTTGATCGTATAATCATAATCCAGCATTCTTTGGATAGCAGTTTTGTTGTTATTCCAAAAAATGGCTTGTGTATCTTTAGTAAATAATTTTGACATTCTCTTCTCCCTACTTCTCTTCTAGTGCCATACGTACAATATCTGTTACGTGTGTTTCTGGACCATATACTTCAATGGAAAGACCAAGTCTATCAGCTGCTTCTTTGATATCTTTAAGACCTTTTTCATAGTTTGGCCCTCCACGTCTTACATAGATCTTGATACCAACTTCTTTCATCTTATCTGCATACTCTTCAAATGCCTGGATGATCCCTGTAAATGTTTTCGCAACATCTGTAAAGTTAGCGATAGCACCACCAATAATAAGGATCTTGTCTCGACCTTGAGGATCTTTCTCTCTTGTCATAAGATCTAAAATAGTCTCTGCATAGAACTTCGTCTCACCTGTTGTTGGCCCACCTGAATACTCACCATAGTTTGCAAGGTCTTCAATACCGGCAAAATCGGCAATAGTGTCAGCATATACAACTGAAGCACCACCACCGGCAACCATCGTCCAGATACGTGCCTCTGGTTTAAGAAGTGTCAATTTAAGTGATGCACCTGTTTTTGAATCTGCTTCTTCGATCGCTTCTACTTCCGGAGATTTAGATTCCATACCGAATGCAGTTGGGTATTCTATATCACCCCACTCATCAACCATCATAAATCCGGCAGTATCATCTAATTTTGCCACCATATCAAGAAGCTCTACTTTCTTACCTTGAAGTACGAACGGGTTGATCTCAAGGTATGCAAAATTAAGATCTCTGTATGCTTTAAAGAAACCAATAGCAAACTCAGCAAATGCTTCTTTATCTTTATCTGCTACATCTGCAGGGATATTTGCTTTAATTTTTGCTTCAATCTCTTCTTCTGTGTCAGTAATCTTGAAAGCAACTTCTGTTACTTTTTCATCCCATCCCTCTTCTACTTCCATTCCACCTTCAGCAGACATATAAAGCATATCATTATCACCTACACATGTAGCAGAAATATAATACTCTTCTTCCTGTGTATGTGGAGTAAATGGCTCAACAATAAAGTGCGTCAGCATATCTACGGATGGCTCACCGGTTGGTGTGTCTCCATCAAATGAAAAATAAACTTTTTGCTCAGAACTTGACTTTTCATCAATCCAAGACACAGCTTTATCTAAAGAAACATCACCTGGTTTGGCGTCTTTAAAAAGTACCAAACCATTTTTACCTCTTTTACCAAAAAGCATATCCGGTTTTACAACCAAAGGTTTTTCAGTTAACCATTTGTGTGTTTTTGCAGCTTCTTTAAGTTCTGTTCCATTTTGAACCAGTACTGTTTCATATGCATATGTAAAGCCTGGGAAGTACTTATCCCAGTGCTTTGCCAAGATTGACTTTGCGTCATATTCTCTAATCGCCTTTTGAGCCATTGAGTTCTCCTTTTATTAAGTTCTTATAATTTTAGCATTAGATGGGTTTATCTTTTGTGTAAGTAATCTAAACTATAAGCAGAAAGTAGAGATTGTGTATTTTAGAAACAAGTTGGAGAGGTTTTATTTTTTGTTCATACAGGGGTGAATACCATAGTACATTAACTGGTAGCGTTCACGCCCTTGTACATGGTCATAACAATCAATACCCTCTGCTTTCAATTGTTGAGATAGAAGATATGGCTTATAGATACGATTTGCAAAATGTCTATTTTTATCAGACGAGATATAAAACAACACTTGATGAAAAACGATTACCAGAACACTTAGGAACAACAATACCATTACTATATAAAAGCCCAGTTTATAATGCTTTTGGAACTCAGGCAAACGAACACGTAGACTATGATTATACACATCCAACATCAGTACAATAGCAATCATCACATATGGAGCAAAATCTGTAATATACACACGCTGCCTAAGAGAAAGGAGGAGAGAAAAGGCAAATGCTGTAAAGGAGATATACCAAAGGAGTGTTTTTTTCTCTCTGAGTAAAATACGATACATCGCATAAAAGAAATAGAGAAACAACAAGGGAGAAAAAACCGTTGCATAAAAACCAAATATCTCTGCAAAATGTCCTGAAGGTCTTCCCCCTATCTCAATACCTTTTGCCAAATAGATAAAAGCAAGAAGAAAGGCAGAGGAACTCATAATAAGTTTTTTATCTTTATGGATCACGGCATAAAGCAGCACTGCAACAAAAAAGATGATTGAAGCTTCATGAATGAAAAAGAGTGCAAGCATGATAAAAGGTAACACCACAAAATAACCTTTTTCATAAAGCAGTACAAAAAGTAACACCAGCGGTAATACGATAATAGCTACATTAACCAATGTTGTGGCAGTTAGAATACCAGGTAAAAACATAAAAATAACGGTAGCAAGATACGCATCTTCCTGTTTATCAAAATATCGCCTGCTTAATTCGTAAAAAAGCCCTATGGATAAAAAACCAAAGAAGATAAAAAAGAGTCTCAAGCCTAAAAAACCGGAGGCAGTACTCTGCCCCCATTTCATTAATGTAGCTACAATATCTTGAGAGGTGTAAAGAATTTTTGCCTCATGGGGGCTGATAGGAGTTGTGGCGGCCAAATAAAAGACAGCAATGGCATAGAAAGGGAGTGCTAAAAAAAAGTACTGTTTCTTCATTGCCAAGCCTTAAAATCTAGAGCTTTAAAAAGTTCTCTAACATTTCATGTCCATATTCACTCATAATGGATTCAGGGTGAAACTGCACACCATAAATAGGTTTATCTTTAATCTGGAGCGACATGATCTCATCATCATCTTTACTATGTGATGTTGCAATGATACACTCTGGAAGCGTCTCTTTTTTTACGGTTAAGGAGTGATAACGTGTCGCTCTAAACTCGTTTGGCAATGCTTTAAAAATAGCTGTTTCTTCATCTACAACGATCTGAGAAGTCTTACCATGCATCATATTTTTTGCTCTGACCACATCTCCGCCAAATGCCTGGGCAATACTCTGATGTCCTAAACAAATACCAAAAATAGGTGTGGTATCTGCAAATTCTTTAATGACATCCAGTGTAACACCTGCATCATCCGGTGTAGAAGGTCCCGGAGAAAGAATAATTTTTTCAGGCTTAAGTGCTTTGATCTCATCTATGCTCATCTCATCATTACGTATGATCTTCAAATCTGCACCGAGTTCTCTACAATACTGCACTATATTGTAAGTAAAGCTGTCGTAGTTGTCTATCATTAATACCATAAAATTTTTTCTCCTCCCTAAACCCTCTTTTAAAAGGCTTAACCACATATTGTAATTTAGACTTTTTCAAACTATTTCTCATCATAGATCAAAATATATAACTTTCTATTCTATGTTTTATATGAATATAAAAAATTTAGTCATTATATCTAAAGTTCATACATCTTCTTTTTATTTTCAAAAAAAACAGAGCATATTTCTATAGAAGTCAACCTCTATTAACGAGATTGGCTCTTATTGGGAAAAGTTATTCACCAACACTTACTGCAGTAACTTGATAAAACTCTCTTCATCCACTGCTTTACTAAAATAGAATCCCTGGTACTTCCCAACTCCGCTTTCCTGTATGAAATGTAATTGAGATTCCTCTTCTATACCTTCAATGAGTACCTCTATGTTAAATGTTTTTGCAATATCAATAATTATCTTTACTAACTCTTTATTCTTATCATGAGATAAATTCAACATAAAATATTTATCTATTTTCAACGTATTTACCGGTAATTTTTGAAGGTAGGTGATCGATGAATATCCCATACCAAAATCATCAATTGCGAATTTAAGTCCAAACGCTTGAAGTTTTTTTATTTTACTGACGGCAACATCAAAATCTTTCATTAACTCATTCTCTGTTATTTCCAGTTCTATTTTCGAGGGGTCTACAGCATAATGTTCAATAATAGATATAATCTCTTGTTCAAATGCAGGATGAATTAATTCACTTAAATTAATGTTTATAGCCAAAGAGCCTTTGAAAATGTGACTATTTACGCTTAAAAATTCACAAGCGGTCTGTAGAGCTAGTTTTGTTATTTTAGGAGTCATTCCAATCTCTGAAGCAATATCCAAATATGCATCCGGATAGAGTATCCCCTTTGTTGGATGCAACCATCTGAGAAGCATTTCTGCACCTGTTATTTTATTGGTACAGGTATCTACTTTAGCCTGATAATAAAACTTAAATTCCTCATTTTCATAAGCATGAGTTAATTCTTCTTTTATCAATGTAAACTGTTTTAATTTTAGTTCAATCGCTTTATCAAAAAAGGCAAAGCGATTTTTTCCTTCTTTTTTAGCTTTGTACATTGCAGCATCAGCATGTATAGCAACCTCTTTACTGCTTTTTTCATTGGTTGGGAATAATCTAATACCAATACTGGCACTAATATTTAATTTGTATTCATTCAGCAAGAATGGTTTTGATATTTGATTCAATAATTTTGTACATATTACCTCAAGATCTTTTGCAGCCTCAGAAGTATCTTTATCTATATTTAGTATCATAATAGCAAATTCATCACCACTTATTCTTGCTACAACATCTTCTTCTCTTAAAACAGATTTCATCCTCGCAGCAACTTTTATAAGAAGTTTATCACCAATGTCATGTCCATAATCATCATTGATATTTTTAAATTTATCCAAATCTATAAATAGATATGCATGTAAAAAATTACCTCTTTTTGCTTTTCTAAACTCTTCCTTTAATCTTTGCATTAACGACTTTCTGTTTAAGAGTCCCGTTAAAAAATCACGACCAGCTTTGTGTTTGATTTTTTCTTGTTCTTTTTTAATATCTGAAATATCTGAAAATTGTGCAATATAATTTGTTGTAATACCCTTATCATTTTTTATAGCTGTTATAGAGAGTTGTTCAGGATAAATTTCGCCATTTTTACGTTTGTTGTATATCTCACCCCTCCACATTCCAACAGTATGCAACTGATGCCACATCTTTTTATAAAACTTCCTGCTATGTTTCATGGATTTTAAAATCTTATGATTTTTCCCGATCACCTCAGATGCTTCATATCCTGTAATCTCTGAAAAAGCTTTATTTACTCTTATAATAATTCCATTTACATCGGTTATAGTTATAGCTTCATGGGAATCAAATGTATATGCGGCAATTCTTAGATCTTGTGCATGCTCTTTCTCTTTTTCAAGCAAAACTTTTACAATATAGCTAAGCACTGCTAATGCTATGAGAGAAATAATCCATAACAATGTGGCTAAATAGAGAGATCTTAAAGCATCAGTATAGACAGATTTTGTATGATGAATATATGAATTTAAAATTTCTGTTGATATTTTTTCAAGTCTGTCAATACGAACTGTTGTCAACTTAAACCACTGTTTGGCATAAGTGCTGTTTAGTGTATGTTTATAAAAAGATTTTCGAAATTCTTCTATCTGGTTAAGTATTTTAATATCCATAATATCAGTATACAACATGGTTGATTTTATCGAAGCCTCTGAAAAAAACTCTTCTTTCATAATATCCTGCTGCAACTGAAGCTCTTTGATTTTTTCGATTTCTTCAAGCTTAAAGGTATTGGATAAAAGTTGATTATACAAATAAGCTCTTTCCAATCCAGCTTTTTCTTTTAATTTCTGAAGATTAAAAAGTGAAGCACTGTCATAATTTTGCCAACTTAACAGTACGGTATATATTTTGATAGATCCAAGAAGGTTATTGTTTATATCAGTATAGTATCTCATTTCATCGTTAAAAGTTATTTCTGAATTTAAAACCTTTGCTCTTATCGTTTTGATACGGTGTAATTTTTGTATAATCTCTTTTTCAATAGAAGCATTTTTGAACTGTATCAACTGCTGGAGTTCTCTTTTATTATGAGAGTTCAAGTTAACAAAATATAAAAAATCGTTATAAGACTTATCTGTCTTTTTGAACTGTTTTTTCAAGCTGGAAATATAGGAAGATTTATTATCATCATCCGCAATCATGCCTGCACACAAACCTCTTTCTAACTGAAGATTATGAAGTAGTTTAGTTAAGCTTTCAGTAACGTCTGCTGAAAGCTTATACATAGAACTGTTATTAAGATCATGGTACTTGGAGAGAACAAATGCAAAAGAGAAGTAAATCAATGTAATGACAGAAATAATAAATATGAGTATTGTCTTCGGTTTCAAGGTTATCTTTTTCATTAGTGCAGATTATATCAGAATATTGAATAAGACAAGATATAGAAATATTGCAATTGTGAATTTTAAACCGATAATAACCCAAACTTACCGGACAGAAAGTATCGCAAATGAATAAAAAGACAAAGCTCCATTATTCTTCTCTCATTAAATTGAAGGAATGATTATGAACATTCCGACTGCATCATTGTATTTAAGATTCAGGTATCTGGTCAGGGTGCCGATAATAAATCTTCAGACCAAAAAAATTCAATCCATTTATCAGCTTCTTGCGCATACCAGTCCGGAGCTACTTTAGCACTTTTCTTATAAAAAAGTGATGCTGTTTTAAATATAACTTTAGGATATTCTTTCCGCAAGACTGCTAAAACTTCTACCAAGGTATCACCGCTGTCTACAATATCATCTATAATTAATACTGATTTAGCTTCTTTAAGTTCCGGTAGATTAAAAACCTCAACACTCTCAAGTTTTTTAGTATGGTCATATCCAATAGTATTGATACTATACACTTCTCTGATATTATAATATTCTCCAAGCAATTGGGCCAGAGAAAGCCCTCCCCTTGCAATAGCGATTATAGCATCAAACTCCCACTCTATCTTCTGTGTCAATGTTTTTGCATCAGCTAGAAAATCCTCATAGGGATAATAACGTTTTTCCATATCAATAGGCTTTTAACTCATTATAAAGGCTATCACGCTCTATAGGCTGAAAGCCGGAGTTTTTAATGAGTGCTACAAAATCATCAAGATTCATACCATGAGAACTTGCAGCCCCCGCAGCAGACTGAATGGACTCTTTTTCTATGGTCCCGTCAAGATCATCTGCACCAAACTCTTGTGCGATCAATGCAAGGTTAATAGAAGCTGTTACCCAATATGCTTTTATGTGAGGGATGTTATCTAGCATAATGCGGCTAATGGCATAAGTCTTAAGTATCTCTTGCCCTGATGGGAACTCTTTTACTTTCAGAAAGTTGTTATCTCTTTGATACACCAGAGGGATAAAGGCATTAAAACCACCTGTTTTATCTTGTAGATCACGCAGGCGTATCATATGGTCTATGCGGTGTGCTCTTGTCTCTACATGTCCAAAAAGCATCGTGGCGTTACTTTGTCTGCCTCTTTCATGCCATTTTTGATGTATCTCTATCCATTGGTTTGAAGTCACTTTGCCTTTACATAGATATTCACGTACTTCTTCATCAAAAATTTCAGCACCGCCACCTGGCATGGAGTCTACCCCATTCTCTATCATAAGGTCTAAGACCTCATCGTAAGAGATGCCATACTCTCTGGTTAAAAAATCTACCTCTGCGGCTGTCATCGCTTTGACATGTAAGTCCGGGAACTGCTCTTTGATCTTTCTAAAAGCTCCCATATACCACTCTACCCCATCATTAGGATTATGTGCAGAAACGATATGCATCTCTTTCGCCCCTATCTCTTGCGAGTGTTTTACAATCTCTAAAATTTCTTCATGGCTCATCGTATACTGATTAGGGTTTTTTCTGCTTGCGGAGTAGGCACAAAACTTACAAATATCTGCACAAACATTGGTAGGGTTGATATGACGGTTGATGTTAAAATAACTTTTTTTACCGTACTTCTCCTGGCGTATCTCATCTGCCAGTTCACCCAAAGTATAAAGGTCTAAATCATAGAGTGCCTCACCTTCTTCCTGTGTGAGTCTTTCACGGTTACGTACCTTCTGTATCAAATCCATATTGTTATCCATATAGTAAATTTCGGTATTATACCACTAAAAGATTATGGAGTCTCATAGTGGACAAGTTAAAAGCAGAAATTGAAGAACTTCTATATCATAATGCAGCAGATTTTGAGATAGCCAAAGTCCTTAAAAAAGATATCAAAACCTATTTTGACACACTTGAAGAGACTTTTTTTCACTCTGGAGGAAAAGACTTTCTTGTCAAACATACCAAGAAAATAGACAGTATTCTTAAAATTGTCTATAGGGTCGCACTCAGAGAGATGTTTAGAGATTATGCCCCTATGAAAAATACTCTTCCACTCGCATTGATCGCACTGGGGAGCTATGGACGAGAACAACTGTGCGTACACTCTGATATAGACTTGATGATAGTCTACAAAGAGGTTCCCGGATATAACCTCAAAGAGATGATAGAGAAAATACTCTACATCCTTTGGGATACAGGTCTGAAACTTGGGCATCGTGTACATACGGTTGAAGAACTGTATGAGGTTTCCAAGACAGATATCACCATAAAAACAGCACTGATAGAGTCTCGTATGATAGAGGGTTCAAGTTTTATCTGGACTGAGACGCAAAATGCGATCAGTCAGATACGACATGATGATCCTAAAACGTTTATACGGTTAAAACTGGAAGAGCAAGCAAAAAAACATACAAAATTTCCTCTGACTATGGAACCTAATCTCAAAGAAGGCGTAGGTGGTTTTCGTGATGCCAATCTTGTTTTTTGGATAGGTAAGATTTTCTATAATGTAGATAATATCAAAAACCTTCCTGTCGATATTGTCGATGAAAAAGAGTATCGTTCCTTTCGTATAGCATTGGAGTTTCTTTTCCGTGTACGTTCTGCCCTGCATCTGGCAACACATAAAAAAGAGGATAAATTACGTCTTGATCTTATCCCGGCCATAGCCAAATTACTTGGATATAAAGAGAATCAACAAGGGCATATGAAGTTTGCCAAAAAAGTAACAGAAAGTCTTAAAATCATTAGACTCTACAGTACGATCTGGTTAGATAAACTCACTAAAGAGTATATTACAGTAAACCCTGAAAAAAACACTATTTATCCTAAAGAAAAAGATTTTAATGGTCTGTTAAAACAACTATGCAGACATGCTGACAGACCTTTTCATGCACATCCGACATTTCTTCAACAACTCATTACAGCAAGTAAACCCGAACGTCCGGATGAAGCACTTTATGAGACCATTGCAAATATTTTTCAACAGCCTCATTGTTCATGTATTTTAAGTACTCTCTCTTATGCCAGACTTTTAAAATATACCATTTCACCTATTAAAAAAGTAGTTGATCTACCTCAATTTGACGGGTATCATAAATATGCTGTAGATATTCACTCCTTGCGTTGTATGTTTCACCTTGAAAATATAAAAGATGATTTTATACAAGGACTTTTTGATGCACTCACTTCAGAAGAAAAAGCATTGATGAGGCTGGTTACTTTTTTACATGATGCAGGAAAAGGACGTAAACGGGATCACCACTTTGTAGGAGCATCACTTTTTAAAGTCTTTGCCAAAAAACTTCAACTGGATGAAACACTTATTAAACAGGGTGAAACACTTATCCTTTACCATACACTTATGAGCAATATCGCTCAACGGGAAGATCTTTATAATGAAAAAACCATTTTTAAATTTGCTTCACATTTTAAAACAAAAAAACTTTTGGATATGATCTACATCCTTACTTATGCAGATATGAATGGGGTAGGTAACGATATTTATAATGCATTTAACAGTCGGTTGATCAAAACACTTTATACACAATCTTTAGAGGTTCTAAATCAGACAACGATGCTGGATGAAGCTTCGAAGCGTTTAAAAAAGGAACAAGCTTTAAAGCGACATCCTTTATTTAACGCACTCACCCGTACACAACAAAAGAAGATATTACAGATCCCGTCTGATCTTCTTTTTTTACGGTATCACCCAGAACAGATACTCACTATTACGGAACAGGCTTTTAAAACAAATACCTATGAATATACGATCAGTAATGAGGAAAATCTAACCATTGAAATTATCAGAGTAAACCCATTTAATCTAGGTTATCTTCTTAACAAACTTGCCAATCTTGAATTGGTCAATATGGATATATGTAAATTATTTAATGATCTTAAATATTTTAAAATTGATTTTGCAAAGAAAGTTTCAACTGAAGAGATAGGGTTTATAGAAACGTTTATCCATGATTCATTTGAAGATAAATACGAAACGATACCTTATAGACCCGTCATTGCAAAAAGTGAGCTAGAGATAGACTGTGATCATTCACAGACATATGCTATCATGCACTTAAAAAGTAAAAACCAAAAAGGCTTACTTGCTTATATCATCGATATGTTCGATGAAATGGATATAGACATCGTAACTGCCAAAGTACATACATTGAAAAATAGAGTCAGAGATATGTTTCTCATCGAAAAGAATGGAAACTTTTGTCATAATATAGATAAAATCATAGATAAACTTACTAGGAAAAACTAATATGTGTGGAATTGTTGGATATTTAGGTAAAAAAGAGAAAAAAGAAATACTGCTGGATGGTTTACAAGAGCTTGAGTACCGTGGATATGACTCTGCAGGTATTGCTATTATTGAAGGAGACAAACTTTATAATTTTAAAGCTATTGGTAAACTGAAAAACTTAAGAGAAAAAACCAAAGCGTATGAGAGTGAAGGTTTTGGAATCTCTATTGGTCATACCAGATGGGCAACACATGGTAAGCCTACTGAACTCAATGCACACCCACACTTAGGTGCATACTCTTATGTAGTACACAATGGTATCATTGAAAACTATCAGGAGATTAAAGAGGAGTTGCAGGCAGATGGTGTCAACTTTTTAAGTCAAACCGACACAGAGACCATCGTACATCTCTTTGAAAAGAACAATAAATATGAAAATTCTGCATTTGCAGCATTTGAAAAAACGATTCAAAGACTTAGGGGGGCATACGCAACACTCCTTATCACAGAGTCAGCACCAGACACTATCTTCTTTGCCAAAAATGGTTCACCTATGCTCATTGGCTTCAATGGCGATGATATCTATTTTGCCTCTTCAGATACACCTATCATCGGTAAAGCAACTGAGGTTTATTATCTTGAAGATGGTGAGTACGGCTATGCAAAAGAAGGTGAAGTAAAACTTTTTGATGGTCAAGGCAAAAAAAACTTTACTAAGCAAGCACTTACTACAGATAAAATCTCCGCTCAAAAAGATGGTTATAGATTCTTCATGGAAAAAGAGATTTATGAACAAAACCATGTCATGAGTGAAACTATGATGGGACGCGTACTCGATAACAGTATAGAATTCAATGAGCTGGATGCAAACTTTTTTGATGGCATCTCTGCCATCAAAATATGTGCTTGTGGAACAAGTTACCATTCTGCACTTACTTCTGCTTATCTTTTTGAACGTATAGCTAAAGTGAGATGTGACGTTGAAATAGCTTCAGAATTTAGATATAAAGAGCCTCTTCTTACGGATGATACACTGTTTATCACTATCTCCCAAAGTGGTGAAACAGCTGATACGCTTGAAGCCCTAAAAATGGCAAAAAGAGCCGGGCTCAAAAGTCTTAGTATCTGTAATGTTGACAACTCTTCCATCGTACGTGAAAGCGATGCTGCCATCCTTACCCGTGCAGGCATAGAAAAAGGTGTTGCAAGCACAAAAGCTTTTGCTACACAAACTATGGTGCTTTGGATGCTGGCACTCTATGTGGGTCAAAAGCAAAAAACTATTTCGGATGAGATACTCAAACGAGAGATAGATGCGATGCTTCAGACTCCCAAAGTATTAATAGTAACCGAGAAGCTGCATGCAAAACTCTATAGACTGTCCAAACGTTACTTGCATGGACATGGTTTCTTCTTCATAGGTAGAGATATCTTCTTCCCTCTTGCACTAGAAGGGGCACTCAAACTTAAAGAGATAAGCTATCTCCATGCAGAAGGATACCCGGCAGGAGAGATGAAGCACGGACCTATAGCACTTGCGGATAGTGAACTCTTTACCATCGCACTAATGCCAAAAAGCATGCATTATGACAAAATCAAATCAAATGTAGAAGAACTATCTGCCAGAGATGCTACTATCTTAGCTATCTCTCCAAAACCTTTTGAATTGGCTGATGATTTCATACAGACTGCGTATGATTCTCATCCTATGTTAGAGTTTTTTGAAATGATGGTAGTTACCCAGCTCTTTGCACTTGAAATTTCTATAAGACTTGGAAATGATGTGGATATGCCTAGGAACTTGGCTAAGAGTGTGACGGTGGAGTAGAAGGGTTATATATGTACCTTATTAAACTATTATTACTATTTTTTATTACAACACATTGTTATGCTGATATTAATATCAAAAACAATCATAGCTATATCTATATTCTAAAAAAATATGGTCTAAATCAAAAAGATATTCAAAATTATATGATTGAAGCAGATATGAAATTTCTTGGATGGTCAAAAAATGGATTAATTGCATATATAATAAAAGAACCTAACGAAGCTAGAGATTTTGAAAATGTAAACTTAATTATTCAAAATATAATTACTGATAAAATTAAGATTGTTGAAAAATGGAGATTTATAGAAAAAGATAAAAAATCTTTTAGTAAATCAATAGAGTTATATAATGACAAAATTTATCATATAATGCAAAAATATCATATAAATAGTAACAACTTTAAACTTCAAGAGTTTCCAATAACATTAGATAAATCTAAAAAAATTACTATTAATAAACAAGCTGCATATGCAACATATTCAGATTTTAGTGATAATGAAAAATTTTTAACTAAAATCACTTTTTCTTTACAAATTGAAAAAAATTATCATTTATGGAAAAAGAAAAAAATTTATCAAAAAAATTTTAAACCATCAAATGGATATTATGATTTAATAACTTTAGGATACATTCAATCTCCATATCAAAATAAAATTGCTATCCTTGTAGCCAAAGTTTATAGAGGATGGGAATATAAACCACATGTGATTGATTTACAATTTATAGGAGCTTCCTTAACAAAAGCATTTAAATAATGCCAATTATATATCATACAACAAGGATAAAATCTTTATCTCATTCAACAGCTCCCTGCTGTTGAATCCCCTATCAGACTCTAAACCCTATATATCTTCTCATTATTCAAAACAAATATGGATTTTTGTAGGTCGGGTTGTCCTCATCCCGACAATAATTTGAATACGATAAAAATGAAACACCAATCATACAACGTGACACTATGAAAATTCAATTTTATTTGTTGTTTATATTTACGTCGGGATGAGGACAACCCGACCTACGGATTATTTATAAACCATTCCTCACACAAAACCCTATATATTATTTTATATGCTTCTAACTTTTCAATATAAAATTTCTCATCCTCAAAATAAACATTTAAAAATACCTCTCTCTTCTCATCCACTAACTCAAACTCCACACAAATAGAAGCCAGATCAAAATACCTGTCATTCACACCTGCATATTCCCAATCTATAAACTTTACATCATCAGCAAAAAAGATATTTTGTGGATTTGGGTCGTTGTGACAGAGGACGTACTCTTTTGGGTATGTATCTATTGTTTCAAAAGCTCTCAAGACTTCATCTGTTTTATTTTCTATAGATAGCTCTATAGGTTTTGCATCTATGCTGATACTATGTAGTTTTCGTAAAGTTTTAGCCAAAAATTCTAGCTCATTTTTAGAAAGTGTATTCTTATGCTTACCCTCTAAAAATGCAAATACCATAAAACCATTCTCTTCATCAAAAACCAATGGCTCTACTGTGATACCTTGCCTAAATGCCAAGTTTTGCACTCTCCACTCAAGTGCTCTATCTATATCATCTCGCAACAATTTTCGGACGATATATTTAACCCTATCAACCACCACAAGAAAGTTCTCATTGCAATATCCTTGATTTTCCAAGCGCACACAGGACTCAATGGTCTTAGTAGCAAAAAATGAATGGGCGTTAAGCGTTTCTATCATTGCTCTGTCAGTTGATGGTCTTTCATAAGGTAGACCCTGTCGGCAATACGTTCACAATCCTGCAGTTCGTGTGTGACCATAACCGTATGCAGATCATTCTCTCTGCTGATCTTTTGTACCAGGTCCAGCATCTCCATCCTTGTTTTCGCATCCAGGCCGGTAAAAGGCTCGTCCAGCAGGAGTATAGGCTCCCGTCTCAGCAGGACACGTGCCAGTGCAACCCTCTGTTGCTGTCCTCCCGAGAGTGATGAGGCTAAAGTATGTTCGTATTTTTCCAAGCCTACCTCTTTGAGTATCTCCTGTACTTTTGCAACATCTTCTCTACTGCTTTTAAGTGTCCTGCTCACTCCCAGAAGAATGTTCTTCTGTACAGAGAGATGCTCAAAGAGATTATGCTGCTGGAAGAGTATACTGACAGGTCTTTTTTCTACAGGCAGAGCAGCCAACTCCTTTTCATCCAGTTCGATACTTCCGCCTGAAGCAGCAAGAAAACCTGCAATGAGATCAAGCAGCGTAGATTTCCCGCTTCCACTTTCGCCTAGTATCGCTACGATCTCCTGCGGCTTTACGGAGAGTGTATAGGTATAGACATCATCAATGCTTTTGTATCGGTACTTCAGATCAGTTATTTTCAGCAACACGACTCCTAAATAGTTTTGGCAAGAGGATGAATACACTCAACGTGATCGCAAGAAGTATAAGTGCAACACCTGCTGCATCACTGGTCCTGTAGGAACCCATCAGCTGATAGAGATACCAGGGCAGCGTAGAGAATTCATCCGAACCGAAAAGTGCTATGATACCCAAATCTCCCAGTGAAAAACAAAAAGCCAGAGCAAAAACATACCCCAGGGGCGACTTCAAATAGGGATACTCGCAATAGACCCATCGCTGTAAAGACGTAAGGTTGAGCGAGAATGCCAGCTTGTCGTAACGTTGTGCCGTTTTCTGCATGACAGGGGCAAGTACGGAGAGAGCAAAAGGCATGGACATCAGTACATTTGCTGTAAGCACGGCTGCCGTAGGCCAAAACAGCATGGGAGCTTCATAATTTTGGGAGAGCAGAAAAAAGCCCAGGCCCATAACAAGAGAAGGAACAGCAAGATAGAGATTACCTGAAAAAGAGACAAGGATACTGAAAAATTTTGAAAATACATTGTCTGCCAAACGGGTTTGCAGTACAAAATAGCGTTTGGCATCACTTAAAAGTAGTGCGAGAATAACAGTGATCAGACTGGAAACCGTCGCCAGAATCAGACTGGTAACAAAAGACTTGATGAAAAGTTCCTCTTTCACAATGCGTCCGAAATCCGCTCCCATACCGTCAACGATGATCACCAGCAAAGGTAAAATGAAGAAGAGTGCAAAGAGTACGATAACCGTTCTCTGAACGGCAGTGATATGTTTTTTCTCTTTCCACGGAATGTGCAGTTCACCAGTCTTCAGGTTGCTTAAACCTGTTCTGAAACTTGAAGAAAATACCACAAGCAACGTGGAGACTGCAAGCTGTATCAATGCCAGTTTCAGGGCCATGGCAATGTCAAAATCAAGTCTCACCGCTTCGTAAATGGCTACTTCCAGCGTGTTGTAGGAAGGGGAACCTCCCAGGATCAGCACAATGGCAAAGGAGGTAAAGCACAGAAGAAATATGGTCGAACCTGTACTCAACAGTGTGGATCTCAGTGCCGGCAGTTCAATATAGATGAACCTTTGGAATATCGTAAAATTCAGACTTTTTGCAAGTTTGTACTTCTCTTTGGGGATACTCTCAAAACTATGCAGCAAAGCGCGTGCAGCAAAAGAAGCATTCAGGTAGGTATGTGCCAGCAGTATACCGAACAGACCATACAGGTAAGAGCCAAAAGAGTGGTCAAAAAGAGAGAGACTGAACTGGTTGATCCATCCGTTACGCCCATATACACCTATGAGCCCGAATGCAACGATGAGCGTAGGCAGGACCAGAGATGAAGAGAAGAGCGCAACCAGAACAGACCGGCCTTTAAACTGTGATTGATGTGCCAGACTCCATGCCAGTACAATGCCTACAGCCAAAGAGAGCAGCGTAGATAAAAAAGCCTGGTAGAGCGTGAATTTCAGGAGACTGTAAACCCGTACATCAAGCTGTGTTACCGACGCAGGGTCCTCTGCCAGAAAAAGCGTGAAAAAGAGTACAAAAGCAAAACCCAGCAAAAGCATAGAGACAAGAAGTCCCGGCAGCAATGCGCTTTTAAATCTGGACAGATGCTTGAACATGATCACTTCCGTATGGCATCAAGCCATTCGTTTATGTATGCCTTTCTATTTTCTTCTACCGTTCTGCCATCCAGCAGAAGCATTTTGGAAGGTGTATGCAGCAGTTCAAAGGCTTTGGGAAGTCCCTGTTTTGTTTTTACTACAGGGTATGCCCAGTTGGTCGCAGGGATGATATCTGCAAAGGTCTGAGAGTGCATGAATGCCAAAAACTGTTTTGCCAGTGCTTTGTGCCTGGAAGATCTCAGCATAGCTGCCACTTCTATCTGTCCGTAATGTCCCTCTTTGAAATTCGCACTTTGAATATTTGTCCTGTTCTCTTCTATCATATGATATGCAGGTGAAGTGGTATAAGAGAGCACCATGTCTGCCTCACCTTTGAGAAAAAGTCCGTAAGATTCCGACCAACCTTTGGTAATGGTCAGAATGTGGGGAGCAAGGCGTTTCCAGTACTCCCCTGCTTTATCACCGTAGATCATCTTGATCCATAAGAGCAATCCGAGTCCGGAAGTGGATGAACGCGGATCCTGGATTACGATCTTGAAATCTTTGGGCATGGCTGCCAAGGCTTCAAAGGAGTCGGGGACTGTTTTAAGTTTATCCGCATCGTAAACAAAAGCAAAATAGCTGTAATCATAGGGTACAAAATTCTCATCGGCATAGGCTACGGGAAGCTCCGGCATTGATGTATTGAGATCATGCTTTGCAAAAAGATCCGTTTTGTTCGCTACTTGGGCAATACTTGTATCAAGCCCTAAAAGTATATCCGCTTTGGTATGTCTGCCTTCAAGCTGTATCTTCCTCAATACCCCTATGGAACTGGACGCAGAAACGAATTTCAGCGTACAGTTGCACTCTTTTTCAAACGCCTCTTTTATCCTGGGAGCTGCTCCCCATGATGCAGTGAAGGAATCATAGGTATAGATGGTGAGTATGGGTTTCGTACCCCCTGCAAATGCAGGGATACTGAGAATAAAGGTGAAGAGTAATAGTTGTACTGTTTTAAACATACAGGATTATATCATAGATTAAAAGTCATATGAAACTGTAAGTCCTATGGTTCGTGGTGCACCTTTTTGGGTGTATAGTTCCGGGACATAACCATTTCCAGGATCGTTAGGGAAGTAGAATCCTCTTACATAATACTCCTCATCTGTGATGTTCCTTACCCATAATGATGCTACCCAATTATCGGTGTTATAGGATAAACTTGCATTCCATAAAGCATAAGCATCAGATTTTTGATCATGTGTATTGGAAAAGTAGTAACTTCCTTTTCCTTCTACATTGGTTTTCAACATCCAATTCTCAAGAAAAGTATAATCCAACCCTACATTATACTGATATTCAGGTGATTGAGCGGGAGTTCTTCCTTCCAGCTCTGCAGTATACTCATCAAACTCAGCCCTGAGCAATCCAATACTTGAGAAAAGATGCAGTACATCATTCGGATAGTAGTCCAGTTGAGATTCAAGCCCATAATAGCTGCCTTTAGCAGCATTGGAAAGATAGTCTGTAAAACTGTGTGTATCTTCCTGGTACAGTTTGACCTGCATATCTTTGCGTTTTCCATAGAAAAGATTTAGTCTGCTTTTTAACCTGTTATCAAAGTGAGAAGAGTTTAACCCTGCATCAAGGTTCCATAATGTCTCTGTAGCAAATGTCTTATCCTCTTCACTGAGTGTCGTACCGGCATTGACCCCACCTGGTTTATAGCCTCTGGAGAGTGTTGCATAGTAAAGTTGTGTATCGGTGTATTGATAGTTCACTCCTATTTTTCCACCTACCATCACTTCATCATTGTCTATGTTCACATCATGCGAATCACTATACTCTGCATCCCATTTTTCAACTCTAAAACCACTGACAAATGTAAACTTCTCATCAATATGCGTATCCAACTGTGTATAGAGTGCGATATTCTTTGACTCATAACTGCTGTCAAAATAAAGCTCTGCACCATAGTCTGTCGGGTGGTATCTGTCTAGTTTCTCATCAAACTTTTTAGCATATGCGCCTATGGTCCAATCTGTTTTACCACCAAAGATACGGCCATTTTCATTTGAGATCAAACGAACATCTATATCTGTCTGTTTTTGCTCTCTTTTATACTCATCAAACCCCATATATGGCCACAATGAAGCATCAAACTCACCTACATAGCTCCAATCTTCATCATAACTGTAAGTCATATCTGAGTTTGAGTGACTGATCTTTGAGATCAGTCTCATTTTATCAAACTCATACGTTGACTTGAGTGCAAAAGCATTGGTTGTTTGTGTATCTTGTCCAGGTTGGTCTGAATGAGAATCCCAACTGTTATCCAGTGTAAATGCATCATAGCCGTTATCTATATCAACATGTATTAAATTCAGATCGATCGTGTGCTTATCACTGGCAAACCACTTTAAGTGCGCTTTTGCTGTAAGCTCGTCTATATTATTTGTATCATCACGGTCTAAATAACTGTTTTTCATAAAACCGTCACTGCTGTTCTTATAGATCGAAAACCTTCCTAAAAGTGTATCATCTATGAGTGTACCGCCTACAGCAGCACCAAATGCCTTTGTATTATAGTTTCCAACGGTTGCTTCTATGTGTCCCTCTGTCTCTTTAGTCGGTTCATTGCTTTGCAGGCTTACAACCCCTGCGAGTCCATTTGCTCCGAATGTTGTCCCTTGCGGTCCTTTAAGTACCTCAACTTGCTTCACATCAAAGAGTGTAGCACCCAAAGTGGCATGAGAAAAATCAATACCATCTATCATGATCCCTACTGACGGGTTAATTGGGGTTTCAAACTGGCTTCTCTCCCCTATTCCTCTGATCTGGATATATTTTGCTTTAGAGGCACCTGCTGTAAAGTTTACATTTGGTGTACTTGATAATACTTCAATAAAAGGTTCTGAAGCTTTGTCAGCAATCTCTTCTTCTCCTATAACAGTCACACTGTTACTTGTTTGTGAAAGCTTCTTCTCCCTAAAGTCAGAACTGACTACAATAGGATCAAGTGTCACTTCATCTGCAACAGCAGGCATGTTCAAAACTGCATATGCAGCCATACATGATAATGTTAAGTGTTTGGATATCATTTTATTTCCCTTAAATATTTTGTAATAAGGGGAAGAAGGTATATAAAAGTAAAATCTTATATATAATGCTCTTCCCTACGCCGGTATTAACCAGATCAAGTTCAACGGGTTTATTATCTCAGCTGAGAATTCAGCACCCCGAGAGTATTGAGAAGAAAAATATACTTAAATAAGATAAATTTTTCCTTAATTAAAAAATAGGCTCTTTTCGACTTACCTGGTCGTGATGATACGGTAACTGAAAATGTACGCTGTCCTGTAGCTTTTTATAAAGGAACTTTTTAGCATACTCCACACTTTGAGGCATACTGAAACCTTTTGCCAGATAGGTCGCAATAGCTGACGAGAGCAGACACCCTGTACCGTGAGTATGAGTAGTTTCTACCCTTGGACTGCTAAAACTTTGATATATCAATGATTTCTCAACCAAATAATCTATGGCTTGTTTCTCTTGACTATGGCCTCCTTTGATCAGTACATTATTTGCACCCAACTCAAAAAACGCCTCTGCTACCTTTTCCACCTCATCTTCTTTACCCATATAATTACCCTCTAAAAGGCTATTGATTTCAGGAAGATTTGGAGTAATCAGATCAACTAAAGGGAAAAGCCTCTCTATCATACAGGCTATAGCATCCGATTCTAACAGTACTCTACCGCTTGAACTTATCAGTACGGTATCAAGTACAATATTTTTGAGTTTATACTTCTTAATCGCTTCTGCTACAACCCCAATAATCTTGGCATTGGCAAGCATACCGATTTTAACTGCATCTACCTCTATATCATCCAGTATGGTGTGGAGTTGCAGTCTGAAATGTTCAACGGGTGTAGGCAGCAGACCTTTCACTCCTGTAGAGTTCTGAGCAGTAAGCGCTGTAATAGCTGTAAAGGCATACGCACCTAAAGCATGTATGGTCTTAGCATCTATCTGGATACCTGCACCACCGTAATTATCTGATCCTGCTATAGTGAGTACTGTCGGAGTATAGCTAGTTACCATAGGTTTCAAAATCCTCTATTAGTGCCACTACTCTGGCCTTGGATATCTCACCGTTTTCCAAAACATCTGAAATCATCGCTATCCCCGAGGCTGCTTTGGTCTTGACCACTGCTTGAATATTCTCAATGGTTATCCCACCAATCGCTACTATAGGATACTCTACATTTTTAGCCCAGCGTTTTAAATCTTCAATACCTACAGGATCATAAGTGAGCTTTTTAGAGATAGGTTCATAGATTGGACCTATCGCTAAGTAGGAAGGTTCAAACCCTAAAGCAATCTCTATCTCTTTAGGGGTGTGGGTACTAATGCCTAACCTTATGCCTGCTTCTAAAATAGCCTCTACATCTGCCTCTTGGATGTCTTCTTGTCCTAAATGAATACCATAGGCTTTATGTTTGATGCCTAGTTCCCAAAAATCATTGAGGAAAAAACGTGCATTATAGGCTTCTGAGATTTTAATGGCTTCTACTACTTCATCTTCGAGTGCTTGACCGGAAAATGCATCTTTGGTTCGCAGTTGGGCTGTGGTGATACCACACTCATACAGAGGTCTTAATTTGCAGGCTCTGTCTACTACGGGGTAGATGCCTAGTGGTGTTTCATCACATTTTGTGAATTTCATATTTATCCTTGTAGGGTGCGTTTGCCAACGCACCTTTTATACATTATGCCTTTTAGTAAACTTTTTATTTTATACAACTTTTATCACATGGTGCGTTGGCAAACGCACCCTACGAGAACTGGTGCCAAAAAGGCGTTCCAACCGTAGGTGTAGAAGGAGAGGCAAACTCCCTTTGTTGCATTGCACCCGACTCATAGCCTAAACGCCCGGCTTCCACAGCATATTTAAATGCATTTGCCATCTTTACCGGATCTTGTGCCAGTGCAATAGCAGAGTTCAGCAATACTCCATCATAACCCAACTCCATCGCCTGCGCAGCATGTGACGGTTTTCCTATACCTGCATCTATAATCAGTTTCAGCTCCGGGAACTTCTCTCTGATCGCCTTCAGTTTAGAAGGATTCATCAAACCTTTTCCTGAACCTATCATTGACCCCCACGGCATGATGATCTTACAACCAACATCTGCCAATTTTTTTGCAACTACCAAGTCATCAGTCGTATAAGGGAAGACTTCAAATCCCTCTTTTATAAGTACTTCTGCTGCTTTTACTGTTTCAAACGGATCCGGCTGCAGGTTGTACTGGTCTCCAATGACTTCGAGTTTTATCCAGTTGGTTCCAAAGACCTCTCTTGCCATTTGAGCCGTGGTAATCGCTTCTTTAGCAGAGTGACAACCTGCTGTATTGGGCAGGACATGAATATTTAAAGATTTAATAATCTCCCAAAAGTCCCCGCCGGCTTTGTCTCCGGCTGCTTGACGGCGAAGTGCCACAGTCACGATCTGTGCTTCAGAGGTTTTAATCGCTTCTTCCATATTGGCAGGAGAAGGATAGAGTGCAGAGCCAATGAGCAGTCTGCTGCTTAACGTTTTTCCGCCTATTTCCCATGTGTTGTTTTCTTCTATTGTATGTAACTTTTTTGTCATACTATCCACCTTGTACCGGAGCGAGTATTTCTATGCTGTCATTGGCTTGAATGGTTGTTGATTCATACGATTTCAAAGCTACAAATGTACCGTTAAGTGCCACTGCAAATCCTTCTTTCGTATAGTTGAGTTCTTTGATCATCTCTTTGATATTTATACCATCACTAACAGTCTGTTTCTCACCATTGACAATAATTTCTATCATTTTAACTCCTTATTAATACCTTCATTTAATGCCTTTTCAACTATAGCAGGAGCAAGCAAGTACCCATGTCTGTAGAGTCCGTTGATTCGTGTTAATTTCTCAGAATTCTCTATGCGTGGTAAATTGTCTTTAAAAGCAGGACGGCAGTTTGTTTCTGTGTTGACAATGCGTGCCTCTCCAAAACCTGAATGAACAGAAAAAACCGCTGAGAGAAGTTCCAGACTGGAGCGTACAGACATTGGACTGGTATCTTCACTCTCTAGTTCTGTTGCGCCCACCACATAACGTTTAGTTCCCGGTCTTTGTGATATTTTACACTCTTGACAATACTCCAGATCCATACCCTCACATCCATTCTCACGAGGCACAATGTATATTTTGTAACGAGGATGAAGCAGTCTGGTCGGACGTGTAATATTGATCTCTGATGATTCAAGCCAGAAAACTTCACCTCTTACCCCGCGCAGATCATCAAAATGCTCTTTGGCTCCCAAACCTCTGGAGTCAAATACCCAATCAAAACTTTGCTCTTTATCACCATAATACACCTTTCCGGACTCGATCTTATCTACTTTAGTATATTCCATCCAAGTAATATTCGGATCCATATCCAAAGTGGTAGTAGAGAATGCCATGAATCTTTGTGAATCCACTTGCCCCTCATCTTTCAGATAAAAGGCTTTACTATGATGGGCAAGATCAGGCTCCAACTCTGCCAATTCTTGACTGCTGAGCATCTCTATCTCTTTGGCTTCTTCTACTTTATATCGAAGTGAGCCAATAAAATGTTCAAGCTCTGACATATCTTGAGGGTGTGCCGTAATGATCGTCCCTTTAAGCTGACAACCATCATACACACCTGCCTCTTTCAACAAATCAGGCCAAAGTTCCATAGAGCGTCTGCCATGTTCAAAAATAACCGACTCCGCTGTTTCCAGTTCCGCAAACGGTGCCAACATCCCCGCAGCGGTAAATCCTGCTGCATCGGTTCCCTCTTTGCTGCTTTTGTCAAAAAGTGTTAAGGTATGTCCATCTCTAAGCAGGTTGAGTGCCAAAACTCTACCTACCAGACCGGCTCCTACAATTGCTATGTTCATTATTTCCCTTTTTCTGACTTATTTTATATAACTTTGTGTGTTATATTTTATCTGCCTCAATATACACTTCACTGCCCTTCTCTTTAAAGACTTCAGACATTTCATCCATACCTTTTTGTTTTGCCTCTTCCAGATCCATCTCCAAAGCATCCGCATAATCACGTACTTCCTGGGATATTTTCATGGAACAGAACTTAGGTCCGCACATGGAACAAAAGTGTGCTACTTTTGCTGCTTCCATAGGCATGGTCTCATCATGGTATTCTCTGGCTTTTTCAGGGTCAAGACCGATATTGAACTGATCTACCCATCTGAACTCGAACCGCGCCAAACTCATTGCATCATCTCTTGCTCTTGCACCTGGGTGACCTTTGGCAATATCTGCTGCGTGAGCTGCAAGTTTATACGTGATAAGTCCCTCTTTGACATCTTCTCTGTTTGGAAGCCCCAGGTGTTCTTTAGGTGTGACGTAACAAAGCATCGCACAACCATACCAACCGATCATCGCAGCACCTATCCCTGAAGTGATATGGTCATATCCCGGAGCAATATCGGTAGTCAATGGCCCAAGTGTATAAAATGGAGCCTCATCACACCACTCAAGCTGCTTCTCCATATTCTCCTTGATCATATGCATCGGTACATGCCCCGGACCTTCAATGATAGTTTGAATATCATGTTTCCAAGCGATCTTTGTAAGTTCTCCAAGCACTTTAAGCTCTGCAAACTGTGCTTCATCATTGGCATCGGCTACAGAACCTGGTCTAAGCCCATCCCCAAGAGAGAATGTCACATCATATGTTTTCATAATTTCACAAATATCTTCAAAGTGTGTATAGAGGAAGTTCTCTTGATGGTGTGCGATCATCCATTTCGCCATGATAGACCCACCGCGAGAGACGATACCTGTTACTCTTTTCGCTGTCATAGGTACATGATGAAGTAAAAGCCCTGCATGAATAGTAAAGTAGTCTACTCCCTGCTCGGCTTGCTCTATGAGTGTATCTCTAAAGACTTCCCAAGTCAAGTCTTCTGCAATACCATTTACTTTTTCCAACGCCTGATAGATAGGCACCGTCCCGATAGGCACAGGAGAGTTTCTCAGTATCCAGTCACGTGTCGTGTGAATGTTCTTCCCTGTAGAAAGATCCATTACAGTATCTCCACCCCATCTGGTTGACCAAACCATCTTTTCAACTTCTTCGGCAATAGAAGATGTCGTAGCAGAATTACCAATGTTTGCATTTACTTTTACCAGGAAATTACGGCCGATGATCATAGGCTCTACTTCCGGGTGGTTAATGTTACAAGGGATGACTGCTCTCCCCTCAGCTATCTCTTGTCTTACAAATTCTGCTGTAATTTTTTCAGGCAAGTTCGCACCAAAACTATTACCTTTCAGTCTGGCTTCTCTTTCTTCCTCTTGAAGATATGCTTCACTCATCGCCAGGTTTTGATTCTCTCTAATGGCTACAAACTCCATCTCCGGAGTAATGATACCTTGTCTGGCATAGTGAAGTTGTGATACATTTTGCCCTTTTTTTGCTCTAAGTGGTGTTCTCACAAGTCCTTTTGCACCGGCTGTTACAAACTCCAACTGCTCGTCGGTATTGTACCCGTTGTCTTCAGGCTCCATGATACGGCCTTCATACTCCTCTACATCACCTCTTTTTTCTATCCACTCTTTACGGATAGCAGGGATACCTTTGCCTACATCTATCTCTACGGATGGATCTGTATATGGTCCGGAAGTGTCATAAACGCCCAGTTTTGTATCATTGCTTAGTGATATTTCACGTACAGGTACACGGATATCTTTATGTATCTCGCCTTGAAGATAGATCTTCTGTGAAGCAGGTAGTGGCTCTCTTGTCAAAAGCTCGTTGGATGTTGTTAATGTATCTTTAAATGGTTTTGTCATCTTTTTCCCTTAAAATTAATGATGTAATTTCGTTGGGAAGAGGTGTAAATAAGTAGCGATGGATTCTATAATGAAATACATTACGGATCATCAAAGTAGTTATATACAAGTCTCTTCCTTACGCCGGTATGATCCGGTTCAAGTTCAACGGGTAGGCTTTTTTGGCCTTCTCAGCTACTTTCGTGTAGCACCCCGAGAGGTTGATATTGCACTATATGTTAAATAGGGTAAAAAATACCTTAATTAACTAAAGAATGGAAATTTTCCATTCATCATGTGTTAAAATGATAAAAAATCACTCCTCAGTTTCGCCTAGATGGCTACGCATACGCTCCGACCATTTCGGTTTCAAAGCTATAAACGATAAGCAGTTATCGTTTATTCTACGCTTTTCATCTCAACAAGTTCAGCTAAAAGTTCTTCTATTTCATCTTCTTCCAGCTCATTGCGTCCAAGCTCTTCAATAATGGCGAAACACTCTGTACGCATCTCACGCATCTCTTCAAGATCATCTTTTTGTTCTTTGGATGCTGACTTAGCTTTGTCTATGGCTTCAAAAAGTTCATCTATTGCTGCTTCCAGGTCTGGAATAATTTCTAATTCTAAAAGATTTTTTAATTTGTCTGCTGATGTCATAAGGATATCCTAATATGTAATATTTTTTGTATTGTATCTAAATTGGGATTATGAGTGAATAGGGGAATTGAATTGTGGATCCCCGGGTGCCGTGACCGCAGGGAGGAAATACCCTTGGGTGCAAACCCGAGGATGACGAAAAGTCAACTTATAATTAGTCTCTTAGCTACAGCCACATCCTCCACCTGAGTGTGAATGTCCTTGCTCTGGAGCTGCACCGCTTGCACCACCTGTACTACATGCACTTACACCTGGAGGTGTGGTTGGTTGGATCGCTTGATTATCTGCACCACCTTCTGCATTGACCTTGTCTATAAAGGCAAGAAGATCAGATGCAGCTTTCTGGTAACGTTTAGCTGTCTCTGAGTCTGGTTTATGGTATGTCACTGGCATACCTGTATCACCACCTACTCTAATTGCCGGTTCTATCGGTATACGAGCGATCACGTTTGTATCATACTCTTTTGCTACAGATTCAGTTGTTCCCATACCAAAAATGTCAGACTCTGTATCACATGAAGGGCAGATAAATCCACTCATGTTCTCAATAATACCTGCTGTTGGGATATGAAGCTTTTGGAACATATCAAGTGAACGTCTAGAGTCATCAAGAGAAACCTCTTGTGGTGTTGTTACCGTAATACCTGCTGTAACCGGTACAGACTGTGCAAGTGTAAGCTGTGCATCACCTGTTCCAGGAGGCATGTCGATCACTAGTACATCCAGCTCTGACCAAAGGATGTCTCTGAGGAACTGCTCGATCGCTTTCATGATCATCGAACCTCTCCAGATAAGAGATTGCCCCGGCTCCATAAGTGACCCCATAGACATGATCTCAACACCATATGCTTTCAGTGGAAGTACTTTGTTTCCTTGGATCTCTGGTTTTTGATCTGCTACACCCATCATACGAGGGATATTCGGTCCATAGATATCCGCATCAAGAAGACCTACTTTTTTACCCTGCATTGCCATAGCAATAGCAAGGTTTACTGATGTAGTTGATTTACCAACCCCACCTTTACCTGAACTTACCATCACGAAGCTCTTCACGTGTGGAGCGATATTTTTACCACTCATTGTGTTAGACATCTGCTTTGGTGCCTGTGGTGCTTTGATGTTGATTGCTATATTTTCAAAACCAAGCTTTTTAAGCTCTGTTGTAGCTTCATCTGTAAGCTGTGCTTTTACCTCATCCGCTGATGATGTGATATCGATGGTCAATGATACGTTTGTTCCGTCCACTACCACGTCTTTTACAAATCCAAAAGTTACGATATCTTTCGTAAATCCTGGATACGTTACGTTTTTCAACGCTTCTAATACATTTTCTTGTGTCATAATATCATTTCCTGAATTAATAAAATTTTGTATAAGAGTTATACCACCCTAAATCTTAAATTAGATTGAAATTATCTATTTTCTTTCAAATAGGAGAAATTTTATCTGATTAAAGAAACTATCAAGCTAGCTGAATGTATAATGCGTTACTTTATGACACACAGGGATCTATGTTGCTAGACACGACTTTAATACTTTTAGGAGCAGGAAACTCCACACGATTTAAAAGCAATGTTAAGAAACAGTGGCTCTATACGAAAGATATACCTTTATGGTTATATGTATCTGAACGCTTTGAGACTATTGCCGATTTCACACAGATCATTATTGTCTCTTCTGCCGAAGATATCACACTTATGAAAAAATTTGCCGACTATACCTATGTTGAAGGCGGAGATTCCAGACAGACTTCACTGAGTAATGCTCTACGGCATGTTACTTCGGACTACGTACTGGTAAGTGACATTGCCAGATGTTGTGTACCTCAAGATATGATAGAACGTATCCTGGCTGCAAAGAAAAAAGCAAGCTGTATTGTTCCCGTACTTTCTGTTGCAGATACACTCTATTTGGATAACTCCCCCATAGACAGGGAAAAAGTAAAGATCATTCAGACACCTCAACTGAGTGTTACCAAAACACTCAAAAAGGCCCTGGAGACTGAACAACTCTTTACAGACGACAGTTCAGCAGTTGCTTCCATAGGTGAAAAAGTACATTTTGTAGAGGGTTCTGTAGAGGCTCATAAACTTACTACCATTGCGGATCTGCAAAAACTATCCTGTATCCAGGCACCTTCAGCCAGAACACTTACCGGTTTTGGTCTGGATATCCATCCTTTTGAGGAGAATAAAGAGATGTTCCTATGTGGGGTAAAAATTGATATTGACTGCGGATTTAAAGCACATAGCGATGGAGATGTCGCTATACATGCACTCATCGATGCTTTACTGGGTGCAGCAGGTATGGGGGATATTGGTGAACTCTATCCTGATACAGATGAAAGTTATGCAGGTATAGACTCCAAAAAATTACTCACAGATACAGTCAACAAACTCAAAACACATGGATATGAGATCGGTAATATTGATCTTACTATTCTGGCACAGGCACCCAAGATACTTCCCTATAAAAAAGAAATGCGTAAAACAATCGCTTCTTTACTGGGTATCAGACAAAACTTTGTAAACATCAAAGCCACTACAGCTGAAAAACTCGGCTTTGTAGGACGAAAAGAAGGTGTGACCGTTCACGCCGTAGCAAATTTAACTTATTTTAACTGGAAACACATATGAAAATCATCATTGTAGAAAATGAACTTTACTTGGCACAAAGTATCGCATCCAAACTTGGCGAAAATGGATTTGAAACAGAAATCTTCAGCTCTATAAAAGAGTCAATGAAGAGTAATGGTGATATCTATCTGCTCTCAACAAATCTGCCGGGACAGAACACTGCACCACTCATCACACAATTTAAAGACAAAATTATTATTTTAATGGTAAGTTACATCAATAATGATACTGTAGGTGAACCCTTAAAGCTTGGAGCAAAAGACTACATCGTTAAGCCATTTATGATAGAAGAGTTATTACGTAAGATCGAGCACTATCAGGAGTACCAGGATCTTAAAAAGCATACACTGCTTTATCAGGAATATATGAAAAATCTACTTCAAGAGATAAAAACAGATTTCAATTCAGAAAAACTCACTACCCCTCTTGTGATCCAAACCAATTACCAAAGACTTGTTGATAAAATAGTCTTTGAATATGCACAAACCAACAACAAACTTTTAACCTTTGTACCATTGGGAGATAAAGAGTGGAGAGAAAAGATACATAAAGCCGATGCTAAGTCACTCCTTTATATCACTGAAATCCATACCCTTAAGAAGACGGACAGAGAACAACTTTTAGCAATGTTAAACAGTTATGACTTTATTTTATGCAGTACTTCTGAACTAGAGACAGATTTCACAACGATCACACTCAATACCGACTCTAAACTCTATGATCAAAATGAGATCCTGACCATAGATGATTATGTCAAGTTCATAGTCAACAGTTTCCAGTATAAATTTCCCGATACGGAACTCTCTAAAAAATTAGGTATCTCAAGAAAAAGTTTATGGGAAAAAAGGAAAAAGTATGGCCTCTTTAAAAAGAAATAAAGATCATAAATCTCTCTATATCGATACCGAAGCACTCTCTACACTGGCACTTGTACAAGCAGGGCTTATCTCTCCGGTAGATAAACTTATGAATGAAGAAGAAGCCAAAGAGGTCGATAAGACGCAAGTCTATAAAGGGGTACCTTTCCCTTTTTCTTTTGTACTTGCTCCAACAGGTAAACGAAACCACAAGACACTCCTAAGTCTCAAGCAGGGTGAAGTTGTCGATCTTATTAATGAAGGTCAAAAAGTAGGTGAACTTATCGTAGAGGACACCTTCTCCATTGACCCTGTTCAACGCCTTCACAATATCTATGGTACGGCTGACCCTTCTCACCCTGGTGTAAAAAATACGATAACAAGACTAGGTGAGATAGCAGTATCCGGTGAGTATAGTGTAGAGTATCCTCTTATAGAGGACAATATCAGACGTATCAAAAGCATGATTACTAAAACCGGTGCGAAATTTGTCAGCTCTATGATGCTCGCTGCCAATCCACTTAACCGTGCCCATGAGAGAATGATACGTCAAGCCATCAGTACTTCTGATTTATTGGTGATCTTCTTACGTAAACCTTTCACCTCAAAAGGACTGAGATATGATATACGACACAACGCTCTGTCTACTTTTGTTGACAATTTCCTGCCGCGCAACAAAGTCATCATCGTCCCTTTTGAAAACTCCTATATCTTTGCCGGGTTCAACGAACTTATCTTGGATGCTCTTCTAGCCAAGAACTATGGATGCAGTCAACTTGTCGTCGGTAAGAACCATGGCGGCTTAGGACTTTACTATGATCAAAACAGACTCAATTCTGTCTTTGACCATTGTAAAGATATCAATATAGATATTAAAACCATTGATGAGTATGTCTATTGTGATACCTGTAAAACACTGGTGAGTACACGAACCTGTCCTCACGGGCAACACCATCATGTCCACTACCATTCAGAGTCCATTATGAAACTGATACAAGGTGGCATAATACCTCCTTCAATCCTGGTAAGAAAAGAGGTCTCAGCAAATATCCTCGCTGCACTTTTCCCTGAAAGATTTGAAAATCTGCAAGAGTTACACTACTCTCTAATGCCGGGATCCGGGCTACTCGAACAACAAAGCGAAGAGCAGTTTTATTTGAAATTGATAGAACTCTATCAGACATCATCACTTACATAAAAATCCTTGTCATCCTCGTGCCTGACACGGGGATCGACAATATAAACGGAGAATAAATTATGACCATTCAAAAACTTTTTTTAACTTTTTTTGGTGCAGGACTCAGCCCCAAAGCCCCCGGTACTGTAGGTACACTCGCTTCACTACCTGTTGGACTTGCTGTCCTTTATTATCTCGGTATGGAGTCACTCTTCATGCTTACCCTTGCCATCACCATCATCGGTATCTTTGAGATAAACAAATATGAAAAAGCCACCGGCATCCACGACCAACAAGAGATCGTCATCGACGAAGCAGCAGGCATGTGGCTCTCACTCATGATAGCCTACTCTACAGCTATCACTATGAACTACCCCTACGTAGAGATACTCGCCATCATCTTCAGCTTCGCTGCATTCCGCCTCTTTGATATCTGGAAGCCTTCTACCATAGGTTGGATAGACAGAGAGCTTAAAGGTGGTCTTGGTGTGATGCTTGATGATGTACTTGCCGGGATCGCGGGTGGGCTTTTAACTGTTGTCGTTTTGATGGGGATCGGGAAGTTGGTTTAAACTTCCTTATTTCTCTATCATCCTCTCTAAAACACCCTTGATCAACCCTTCATATTCGGCTAATTCTTCAGCTTCCATTTCCTTACCCGAGCGAAACTTTTTATGATACTTCTCTAAGGCTTTACGTAGATCATCTCTGAGCCATTTCTCTTTAAATGTACTGTCCATATCTATATCTATGACACCACGCAAGGCATGAGAACGATTGGCTATTTGGGTGGTGTGGTAGATGGCACGTCCCAGTAGAATATAGGGGAAATTTCTGTTTTCCATCGGTCCCATCTCCAGGTAGCGTTTACCTAGTATTTTTCCCAAAACTTTTACTTCAGAGAGTTCATTGAATCCAAAATATGCACCTACTCCACCCACTACAGCTCCGACACCTGCACCTAAAAGCAGCGTATGCCCTGCAAAGAGCAGATCCACCCCTGCACCTGTCACCGCACCACTGGTAGCAGCCGTAATCAAAAGTTCTTTTTTTGTAAGCCCAAACACGGATGCCGTCTCTTCGGAAAACAGATCCATCCCCTCAAAGGCCAGCAACTTTTGCTCTTTTTTAAGATGGTCATGATTCCATATCTGTTCTATTTTCTTCTGTGTAGATACTTCTAACTCACGTAATTTATCTTTATAGTTACGCGCTATCTTCTCTTTCTCTTCTTTACTCGCTTCTTTTGAAGAGAAAGAGAGTTGTTCTACGGTAGAGACTGACTCATACAGGAGTCTTGCTATGGCAGCACTGCTTCGCTCTATCATCTGTTCTTGATACTTTTCAAAAAGTTTGATGGAAGCTTTTACCGGAGCGATCCACTCCTCTTTAAGTTGTGCCATACTCTCCAAGATAGAGATATGCTGTAAACGCGTTGTCTCCATAGGATTAAATGTACGCACCATCTTGAAGTAGTGCCCCAATGCTCTTTTCCACTCTATACTGTAGTCAGTCTCATCAATATGGTTGATGAGTGCCATAGAGGGTTGTCCTGTCCATCGAAGTATCTCCATCTCTGCCTCATACTCTTCACCATACGGTTTAGAGCCATCTACCACATAGATAATCCCTGCACCATTCATGATGGGTTCAAGCAGTTCTATCTCATCACTGAAACGTACATCCTCTTTATGCTCGTTAATGAACATTTGTACCACTTCATGTTTCTTGTCAGCAGGGACATCATGCTGCTCTAACCAAGATAACACTCTTCTGGCACGTTGAAAACCCGGTGTATCAAAAAGCTCATAGAGTATCTTCCCATCTACTTTAAGTGGAAAACTACGCTTCTTTGTTGTTGTACCCGGAGTATCTGATATTTGTACACTGTCATCTAAAGCCAGTGATGAGACGATGGAACTTTTCCCTTTATTTGGGTGCCCTACTACGGCAAACATTGGATGTGCTGTATTCATCTTTTTAACCATACTTTCTTGTGGTTTAATGTAGAGAGTTTTCTTGCCCATACCTCTACCTCTTTACTTTGGGTTTTATAATGTTCTTGACTCGTACCCACAGGATAAACTATTACTTTATCTACTCTTCTAATGAGTTCTTCTAGAAAATCAACAAAGTCCATGGTCGGTGGTTCCCATGCTTTTACGTAAAGCAGTACCTCACCATGACTTTTATTGATGATCTCACTGTCTTCATCCAAAGTGTTTCCACCCCCTACTTCAAAAAGTTTAGGAGAGATGACCTGCATACTATCACTTATCACCACCAACTGCGCTTTAGGGATGGCCCAGCCTTGCACTACATCATATGAGGTATCCAAAGAGCTTACTACTTGTATATAACTATCATTATTCGGCATAAATTTCTTTTCATCTCTACTTGAATGCGTAGAAATGATAGGCTCATTCATTTCGCTAAGCAATCTCTTTACACCATTTAGTGTTAAAAATGATTTTTTAATCGCTCTTTTTAAACCAAACACTGACAACAGATATATCCCAAAACGTAATATAATGGCATAAAAAATGGTAGCAAAAGCCAAAAATTTCCACCACTCTCCAAGTTTGGAAGCATTGGTTATCATCTCCTCACTTAGTTTGTCTCCAAGTCTAAAGTATTGACTCTGTTCGATGAGTTCAACAGAGGGGACCGCTGAGGGATAATACTCTCTCCAAGAAAAAGCTACAGTATTTAAAAATCTATGAAAACTCTCAGGGCTAATGCTAAGCGTAGTACTCCATGCAAAAGCGATATCTTTCGTCGCTACCATACCCAAAAGTGCAAGTAGTAATCCAAATGAAAAAGCCAAAGCAATGATCTGGGAACGCATGATCACTATCCAGTTTGTAAGTAGTGGATTTATCTTTACTTCTTTTAGGTTCTCCTGCATCTTATGAGGTAAAAAGTATAATATCTTCTCCATCCAAAAAGCAGGTGAGATATGCACCAGCAGACTCTGTGCAGTATTGGCTCGTATCATTGAGATAAGGGTCAAAGTCATTGTAAATAGAGGAAAGAACACCACCATCACCATAAAATAGATAACATTCACTGGTTCATGTCCACTGTAACTTAACAAACCTACCCCGGATAAAAAACCCAGAACAAATGCGATGAGGGTCAGTGTCAGCGTCACACCATAAAGATAGCTGGAAAAAGTTTCACTCAACAGTGGTTTTTTTAATTTTGCTCTATGCTCATTCACCCATGCTAAAAGTTGCTCTATGGGTCTGTTTTTCACTACTACATGTGTTAATCCAAATGCACGGTTCTCTTCCCGTGTAGTAGTATCAGTTTGTAGTAGCTCGTAAAGGTCTAGATAAGATTTTAAGTTCATATTCTTCAATCATACATAATTTTTATATAGTCGTAAGCTATGGCTTTGGCATATACGCTTCGTCGTGCGTGAATACAAACGACAAACCATTGTCATTTGCTCAACCCCTTGCCTGCACGGCTCCACTTCGTTCCGACCGTTACGGTTCCGTAGCTACAAACAACAAGCAGTTGTTGTTTGCTTAACGCTTTGCCTGCACGGCTCCACTTCGTTCCGACCGTTACGGTTCCGTAGCTGCAAACAACAAGCAGTTGTTGTTTGCTTAACGCCTTACCTGCACGGCTCCACTTCGTTCTGACCGTTACGGTTCCGTAGCTGCAAACAACAAGCAGTTGTTGTTTGCTTAACGCCTTACCTGCACGGCTCCACTTCGTTCTGACCGTTACGGTTCCGTAGCTGCAAACAACAAGCAGTTGTTGTTTGCTTAACGCTACTCATCTTCAGGACATCCATATATGATGCATCTCAGGCGTTCTTTATAGGCTTCATCATCATAACTGTCTACACGTGCAACACCCTCTTCAAATGCTGTTCTGGCAACAGCAGAGGCAACCCATATAAGTGCTTCTTTATTGAATGGTAATGGGATGATATGCTCTTTCCCGTACTCTATATGGTCATTATGATAAGCTGCTTTTACATAGTATGGTACAGGCTCTTTTGCCAGCGTTGCAAGTGCTTTGGCTGCTGCCATTTTCATACCTTCAGTGATCTTCTTCGCTCGTACATCCAGTGCCCCTCTAAAGATAAAAGGAAAACCAAGTACATTATTTGTCTGGTTAGGATAGTCGGAACGCCCTGTTGCAATGATAGCATCATCTCTTACCTCTTTTATCTCCTCAGGGAGTATCTCCGGTACAGGGTTTGCCAAGGCAAAGATGACTGGTTCAGGTGCCATCTTGGCTACCATCTCTTTTGTGAGCGCTCCTGCAACACTCAGTCCCAAGAACATATCTGCCCCTTCTATGGCTTCATAGAGTCTTGTTGCTGCCGTCTCTACGGCAAAGGGCATTTTGTACTTGTTAAGGTCTGTTCTATTGGTATTGATCACCCCTTTAGAGTCACACATGATAATATGTCTTACACCTAAAGCCTGATACATCTTCGCACATGAAATACCTGCTGCACCTGCTCCATTAATGACTATTTTGATCTCATCTACTTTTTTGCCTGTCAGTTCTAAAACATTCATGAGTCCAGCCGTAGTGATAATAGCTGTACCGTGTTGGTCATCATGAAATACAGGGATATCCAGTTCTTCTTTAAGTATGCGTTCTATCTCAAAACATTTAGGTGCTTTAATGTCTTCAAGGTTGATACCGCCAAACGTAGGAGCAATGGCTTTACATGTAGCAACTATCTCCTCCACACTGTGTACATCCAACTCTATGTCAAAGGCATCCACATTGGCAAACTTTTTAAAGAGTACCGATTTCCCTTCCATCACAGGTTTGGAAGCAAGCGGACCGATGTCTCCAAGACCCAGTACTGCTGTACCGTCAGAGACGACAGCAACAAGATTTGCACGGTTGGTATATTCAAAAGAGAGGTTTTCATCTTTGGCTATCTCAAGGCAAGGTATAGCTACCCCGGGAGTGTACGCAAGGGAAAGTTCATATTGGGAGTCACAAGGCTTAGTCAGGTCTATACCTATCTTTCCCTGTTTATGATATGCTAATACTTTTTCTTTGGTTATTTCTGACATAGATTACCTTGTAATTATAGATAAACTATTATACATCAACTATGTTAAGGGGAGCTCTATATCCTACTCAAAATACTCTTCTATAATTTGAGGGAAGAGCTTCATTGTTTTTTGTGCTTTGTCTATCTTAGGTTGAAACACTTCTTGGCTTGCCGGGAAGTTAGTCATAAGCTCTGTATAGATAGCGATCTTCTCTTCCATATGATTTTCCAATGCATCAAGTACTGCTTGCATATTTTCTTTGCTTGTTGCATACTTCATAAGAAGTTCAAACATACGTTTACGAGGGTGTATAGCCATAGAGTCACCTGCTGCAAGAGCGATCTCTTTGATATCCCAGCGTGAAATGTAAATACCACTTACATGTGGGGCGATGAGCTTCGCATAGAGGGCTTCTGTGTAAGAAGGGTAATCTTTCAGGTCTACCTCTTCATCACTCTCACAAGAACCATCTGCACAAAATGCCGGGTTACCGTTAAAATTCTTAGAGTTAAACTCTTCAAACTCTTTTCTTAAATCATCCATATCTCTCATTATTTTTCCTTTATTCGTCGTCCTCGTACTTGATACAGGGATCCATTAACTTTAATAATAGCCTAAATTTGTAGATTCCCGTGTCAAGCACGAGAATGACAGGCTAATTTACATTCCAATCAACAGTGGAATATCATCCACATCTATTTTGGCATCATACCATCTGTTTGCTATGAGCATCATCTTTGCCACAAAAAGTATTTGGTCATCTAAAAATTCCGGTTGATCAAAAAGTGCTTTTGCCTCATCATCTAAACAAAATCCTTTGACCTTACCCTCTTGGACCTCTATGAAATCCACTCTACCTTCTCGTTGGCTTACTTCATCCAAACTGTCACAGTAAGAGACAGCTTTGGTCTGAAACTCTCTTTCTATCATCATTTTATCAACTTTTGACTCTCCTACATTTGTCATTGTAAAATCAAAGTGTTCATCGGTAATATTGAGAGCAATTGCCGTTGCATTGATACTATTATGCTTCATGATCTTGTTAAAATACTTTCGCATATACCCAGTTTGTGCATTATGCCCAAGGATAGTACAAAGACCTGTATCAGGTTTAATTTCATGTGGTTGCATCTATATCTCCCATTTCACAAGGGTCAAGGCTCACTGCTTTCCCCTCTCATTCTCTTCGCATTGTTATGTAAGAACATCGCTTCTTCCTCTTCCACCAAACAGCGTGGACAAGCCTGTTCTCCACCTGTGTAAGTAAAGTTATTACCACACTCATTACAGCGTTTGATGTTGAAAGTTGCCAGTGTTCTTTGTCTCGGTTCAAAAAACTCTTTTATTTCAAATCCACTTTGAAGTTGTATGGAGTTTGGTTCACATACATCATGACAAAGATGACACTTCACGCAAAGCATCGCATCAAAGTTGATAAGTGAAAATTTACCATTTGAACTCAATGCTCCTGTCGGACAGATACGGTAACAGATCTGACAGTTCGTACAGCTGTCATCTACAAACTTTTGAGAGACAAAGCTTACCTCTTCCTGGGGCAATACTTCAAAGGTATCAGGTACTCCTGCACGTTTCAATGTAGTAAAAAGTATCTTTCTTTTATCAGGCAGATGTTTATCTTTGATCTTGGCAATGACAGAAGCATCTATCTCAAAGTGTTGCAATTCTTCTGCATCTACTGCATCATCAAAGGCTTTTTTATGTTTAATAGCACCTTTTACAGAGGCAGCACTTAAAAAATCTCGTCTACTGCTGACCGTTTTCTCTTCAGAGACTTTTGTATCAGTTGTCTCTTCTTCTACATGGTTGGTCAAAAGTACCTTATCACAAAAGCTTGAGAGTACAAAGTTTGCCTCTTCTATACGGTTCTCGATCTGTTCAAAAAGGTGTGTACCTTCCTCATAGCCGTTCAGATCAATAGTAATAGGTTCATCGCTTGCCAAAGCCAAAGAGAGTAGATGCTCTACACTCAGAATAGAGATACAAGGCACATTGATCTTCGCGGAGATCAACCTTACTTTTGACTCAAGAAACGTAAAAAAGAACTCTGTTACAGAAAAGTCTGAAAGGGCAAAAGCTTCAGTAGGACATACCCCTACACACGCAGCCGCTTCTACACCTGTAGAGAGTGCAAAACTTGGTAAGTTCTCTACTATCTGTATAGCATCAGGGCAGGCATCCACACACTTGGTACACTGTGAGAATTTACTTGTTGCTCGTACACAAGAGGCAACATCAAAATGTAACTTCATTGACTATCCAACACTAGGCTCTGTACAATGCTCTGTCAGTTTTGCCGTCACATACTCAAAATCACTCAGCAAGAACTCTAAGGTAAGCTCTGCACCATCATGATAGAGTGGTGTACGAGACTCACGTTTGGCATTGATAAGAAAAAGCGGTGTCCACTCAAGAAGATGCTCTTTAAGGAAAGCTCTTTGCACTTCAAGTAACTCACATACACCCTCTTTGTCTTCTGCTTCTAAGGCTTTTTGCATCGCTGTACAGAGCATATACATGAACTCCAACTCCACACCGATATGGTCAGCACTCACTACTCTGGCAGAGTCTAACTCTACACGGAAATCAAGGTCATTGTAGAGTTCAACAACAGGGTTGTCTCCTCCACTCTCTATCATTTGATCATCTCTGGTATAGAAACTCTCATAGGGCACAAGGTGCATTAAAAAGAGATTGGTAAAATCTACATTATAATACTGTTCTATCAGCTCACTGCGTGAAAGCTCTTTACGCTTAGCCCAATCTCTATAGTTAGGGAAAAATGAAAGCAGCGCCTCATCTTTCTCAATATTTTCTAAAAATTCTTCATCTACTTCTACTAACATCAATCTTGAGATCAATGCATAGATCGCTATACGGTTTTCTATCTCTTGTTTCATTACATTCATATTGTTTTTTATACCCTTATCTATGTATCTGTCATCCTGAACTTGATGCAGGATCTCTTTTTGTTTCAAGATTACTTTTGAATCTTAATGGGATTCTGAATCAAGGTCAGAATGACGTACTGTGTTATTTGGTGAACTATACCACTTTCAAGATAAATAAATCATAAGGAAAATTAGTTATCTGGAAAATCGTAGTGTGTAGTGTGGGCATTCCTGCCCACAAAATTGATATAAAGCTATTCTGTAATTTTTACAGAATACGCTTTATGAGACAATGGCACAGCTGGACGTTTAATGTGCTTAGGTCTTCTTAATGTATCGCTACTGTCAAGTGGACGAGTCAATTTGTCTCTCCATGCTTGATAGACTTTCATGTTGTTTTCATAGTTCACATAAATATCACCGATCTGATCATCATTAGACGCAAGCTCAATGCTTACTTTTTGGTGCCAAGCGTGGTTACCTGCGATCGGATCCGGATGTGAAGGTGCTACAGCATTCTGCCATGAACCACTCAACCCATCCCACCAGATGTTATCGAGGTCTTTGTTGTACTCTTTGAACTGCCATGTATCTTTACGTGCCTGCATACCTTCATTAAGACCTTGAGTTGGTTTAAGTGTACCTACTTTACCATCCATAGTCATATCATAAAGTGGTGCACCCAGCCCCATAACACCAAGCTTATGCTCAAATCCTGGGATCTCTACTGCATTTTTGAGTTTCCATCTACCGGCATGGTGTGAACACGCAAGTACACCTGGCATTGTACCTTCAGTTGGTACAGCCATCGCAATAAAGTAACCTGATTCAAGACCGGAAACCGTATCTGTGATAGTTACTTTGATCGCATCTCCTCTTTTGATACCAAGACGTTTTGCATCTTCAGTATAGATCCAAACCGGGTTATGGTTTTGTGAGATCTCCATAAGGTGTTTAGAGTTTACCGAACGTGTATGAATATTGTATGGCAATCTAAATACCGTGTTCAATGCAAAGTCATTCTCTTTTTCCATGAAATCATGGTGTACCTGTGTCACCAAGTGCGTCATTTTCTTTCTATCTTCTTTGTTTGTCGGATAGATAGGTATAGCATATTCAGGCCATTTCCACTCTTTAAACCACTCACAGTAGAACTCAAGTTTCTTGGAAAGTGTATGGAAACCTTGCATGATCTCACCATCGATCTCAATACCGATCGCTTTTTTCTCCCCATGTTCATGCTCAACAAGAAGTGTACCAAACGCATCTTTTTCTACTTCACTCTCATCATACTCATGACCGTGAGCAATGTATTTAGTTCCCTCTTTTCTAAGTGGTCTCTCTTGTGGTTTAAAGATGTTATCTTCTTCCAACCAAGTACCTCTGTCTCTCATCATCTCATAGTTAGGATACTTAGAGTCAGGGTATGCTGCTTTTGCTGCTTTTCTAAGGTTAGGAAGCTTGTCAAATGCTGCCTGATACCACTCTGGGATCGTTACAGCTCTTGTTGGATCTTCTTTAGAAGCCCAATACTTTCTAACACCAAGAGAACCATCCGGATCTACATAATGAGTCATGATATTTGCCCAGAACTCTACCTCTTCCCACACTTCACCAAGACCAGCTTTAATGTGTGCTTCAAGTGTTGCTCTGGTTGGATCTTTTGGTTTCCAACCCATTTTTTCCAAAGCAACTCTAAGTGCCGGGTTACGGAAACTTAACCATCTTGACGGCTGTGTTGCTTCTGAGTGTTGGTCATGTCTCTCACCTGCAAGACCTACAGGAAGAATAAAGTCACAATACCAGTTCGTCTCAGACCATGTAGGTGAAAGGTTAAATGAGAGTTCAATTTTATCTTCTCTTTTAAGTGCTTCGATCCATCTGAATCCATCCGGGTTGATCCATACCGGGTTATACATACGAGGGATCCAAACAGCCAATTTCTCAGGAACTTTAAGTCCTTTAGAGTTCCACTTGTTTCTCCACTCATCATCTAAAAGAAGGTGAGGCATAATATGACTCATCTCATAAGAACTTAGTGGATACTCAGGTGGCCAGGCGATCTCATTCCATACATCTACTTTTGGTGGTCTTTCTCCAGCTTGTGCTGCTGCATCACCTTTACCGTTGACAGAGATAACATGCCAGTGGTGTAAGCCTACTCCACCTTTATCCCCAGCCATTGCACCACGAAGAACAAATGGTAGGAATCCTGCTCTCGCGATCATCCATCCGCCTTTGTGACCGATCGGTCCTGCTCTCCAGATGTATGTTGCTACTCTGGCACCTGCATCGATGAACATGTCATAAAGTTTCTCTACGATTCTTTTCTCGATACGACACTCTTCAGCTACAAAATCAAGTGTATAAGGACTATACATCTCAGCGATCATCGTAATGAAGTCTTCATATGTATCACCCTGTGGCACAGATTTGATATACTTTTTCTCTACAAGGTATGCAAGATACTCTCTGTCTGCCATAAGTCTGTCCCAGTTCACCCAGTTTTTCACAAACTCGTGGTTCACCAGGTCTTCACCATTAAGACCTTTTTCATTCAGAATCCTGTTTGCAAGGTAGAGATAGAGTGCTGTCTCGGTCCCTGGCCAGCAAGGTACCCATAGGTCTGCCATACCGGCAGAGTTAGAGAGTCTTGGATCCATAACAACAAGTTTTGCACCTTTTTTACGTGCATCAGCGATACGTCCCGCTGCCTGTTGGAAGTAGTGACCTGCATCTGCTGCATGAGAAGATTGAAGGAAGATCAACTTCGCATTAGACCAATCCGGAGAGTTTCTATCATCATTCGACCACTGGATCGTACCTTGTCTCGCACCTGCAGAACAGATGTTTGTATGAGAATCATACCCGTCAAGGCCCATAGAGTGTGGTACACGGTGACCGAAACCATTTTCGTTTGGGCGACCAACATGATACATGATCGATTTTTTAGAGATCTCATCACCTTTTTTAAGTGTATCGTGCATTTTCTGCCCGATCTCTTTCATCGCTTCATCCCAAGTGGTTCTTACCCATTTACCTTCACCTCTTTTAGAACCTGGCGCTCTTTTAAGTGGGAAAGGGATTCTGTCAGGATCGTACATTTGTGACTGAGTTGCATAACCCTTCGCACAGTTTCTACCACGGCTACCTGCGTGAAGCGGGTTACCCATGTATTTACGAACCGCAAGTTGTCCACCTTTTTTATAAGTAGAAAGGTCAACCCATGCAGTCAGACCACATGATGCTTCACAGTTTGAACATGATGTAGGAACAAGCATATATTCAGTAGCTTTGATACCTTCTGGATTTGCTTCACTTTGTACACCATTTCTACCTGTACCACCTCTTTTCCAGTCATTACCATCTAACTCAGTAAAGCTATCCCACTCTTCAAGTGGCGGATAGAATGAAAGTGTCTTAGGTGTAGGTGTAAACTTGCTGTCCGCAACAGCCGGTGTATCCGCTACAGTTTTAAATACACCTGCAGCAAGCGTTGCACCTGCTACAGAGTAGACTGTACCTTTTAGAAAAGTTCTTCTACTCTCTACAAAAGAAGGTTGTTCATTATTCATTGATTTTGTCATACATATACTCCTTAACTCAACGGTAGCATTTGTGGAATTTTAAGCCATACATCTTTTGCAAGATACAGCCCTACCAATGCTAATAATGCTGCGAATCTAAGCAGCGTTTTATTGTCACTCTTCATATTGCTTACTGCTAAGAAGAATGGGATGATAAATCCAAGTACCATACCGAACCAAAATTCTACATTATACTCACCACCTGCATGTACATATGCCAGCGTTGCTTCTGCTTCAGCTGATTTGAATGAGAAGAAATACTCACCCATATACATCATAAAACTAAAGAATGTGGCAATGGCTAAAACAAGTGCCAGATCTTTTCTAGTCTCTTTACTCCAAGAGCCAGACACAAAGATCAATGCTGCGGAACCAGCCAAAAGTGCTGCCCACATCATTTGCATAACTTCTGCCGGTGCCTGCCATAACTCTCTTGCACTTGACTCAGCCATAATGATCGCTGTATAGAGTGTCACCGGGATCGCCAGGAAAACAACAAACGGGAAGATTTTCTCATAAAAACCGCTTATCCCTCTTACTGATTTTCCAATAGCACAGTTCTTTCTGAAGTCAGGGAATGCATCAAATCCACCGATAAGCATCATCACTGTTACAAGTCCTGTAAAGAGTGAAGCCATCCATGCACCTACGGTGATCGCTGAAGTCCAGTGCGGGTGCAAGAAAATGTTGATCATTCTATACGGTTGGTGAAGATCCACCAAAGTAAAGAGTAGGAACACATTCAAAGCAATGAATGAGATAAGAGGCATGATCCATCTAAGGTTCGGCATTTCCTCTTTTTTATGTCTATAAAGCAAGAATGCTCCTACCAGGATAACCCCGGTACCGATACTTTTTGCCCACATATTGAGTGTGATCATCCAACCCCAAATAATACCCGGAAGTGCAACATCCAATGTTACAACAGCTTGTGTTGCATGTATTGTATTTTCTACCATCTTAGTGACCTCCCTCTTCTTCATGAGATTCATGTGCGTTATTGTCAAAATTCATGAAACTTTTATTATCATGTTCACCATGTGATGTAAACGGTGCCAAAAATCTATCCAGGACACCATGGTTCTTATCACCTACTGCATCAAGATGTGTAATGTTGTTAAAGAGACTGTACCCTTCGATTCTTTCATGTGCCAAAGGATCAAGTGTTTGTGTACCACCACCCACATAATAGTGTTTAGGGTTTGTATGTTTTTCAGGTTTACGTACCTGAACAGCACCTTGATGCTCCATGATGTATTGTGAAATGTGACTTGTATCATCTTCCACATCTCCAAAGATGTTCGCTTCAACAGGACATGCCACTACACATGCCGGCATCATACCACTCTCGATACGGTGTGCACAATACGTACATTTGTCTGCTGTATTTGTCTCCGGATCCATATAGATCGCTCCATAAGGACATGCCATCATACAACCTGCACATCCGATACATCTTGCACTATCAACATTCACAATCCCATTTTCAAGATAATGTAATGCAGATACCGGGCAGATACGCTCGCACGGCGCAGATTCACAATGATTACAACGTAATGGAGTAAAAGATCTTGATGTATCCGGGAATGTCCCGATATCAATATATTTTACACGTAAACGCCAAGAACTAAGTGGTACATCGTTTTCCACTTTACAAGCGATCTCACAACCTTTACAACCCATACACAGGTTAAGGTCAACTAAGAAACCTAGTTTCATATTTCCTCCTTGATATTAATTATCAGTATATACTTATTGCATTAAATAAGTTTTTTGAATACATCACAATTATATTATATAAACTGTTAACTTCAAATGATTTTTACAATAAATGATATTTTTTATACAATTCTGAGTAGAAATGAATATTTTTATTTAAATTCAATACAATACTTCAATCATTCTCATAGCTCTGATAAAAGAAATGAATGTTTTTATCAATATCACCCTGTTTAGGATGATATATCTAGCAAGTTATTCAACAAGACCCGTTAAAATTTTATGCATACTTTCCTGAGCCTCATTAAGTACCTCTAATGAATCCTTATCTTTTATTGCCATTGAAGAGATCCAGTTATAGACAGAGGGAAAGGCTAAATGCATATTTTTATCACCTTTCTTTTTATACATATAAAGGGAACAAGGCGCATAAGCACCTGCTTCCGGATGTACTTTGGCAACAGTATAGATCACAGGAAGCTTACAGATGGAATAGACATCATAAAAATCATAGGCTTCATACTTGCTTTCGTCAAAATCATAGTTCAGATCATTAAACCCCGCCATGACAAAACCATTTGGAGCGAGTGTTCCCTCAAATTCCATTTGAAATTCTTCTTTCTCATCTTCCCACTCTTCAGGATCCATCTCCATTTCATAACTTGACACCAATGGACCTATTGGTTTTTGTACCGTATATGCTAATGTTTCAAACTTACCTTCAGGCATTGCACTTTTAAGTGCTTCTTTTACCATCTTTCCTACTTTAACCAATGCCTTGTTATCTGCAGGAATCTTTAGGATCTTTGCCATTGCTTCAGTGGTAAGTAATGCAATTGATATTTTCTTATCTCCTTTTTTCGTATAGATAGACATACTCATCGGTGAAAACAGCCCTATATTGGGATACTCTTTCACCAATGCCAAAGTTTGTTTTTTACTATAAAAAGTAAAAAGATTATAGACATCAAATGTTGTTTCTTTAAACTGTTTTTTAAATGGACCATTCATATCTCTGTTCGCAGAGATAAAAAAACCTGCTTTTTTAAACGCTTCTTCAATCGTCGCCGGAGTGATCTTTCCATCTAAATTGGGCGAAGTAAATATCTGAATATCTTGTGTTACTGCTGCAGAAGCAACGACTTTTTCCTTACTCTCTTCTTTTGCTAACAATCCTGTTGCAAGTAAAGAGGTTACAAGCAATCCTTTTATTATATGTTTCATTTTTATTCCTTTGTGTTAAATTTGGCTTATGGGCGTATATACGTCCAACCACTCTTTTGACGCTCTATCAACTCTACGATACCGGCAGTCACTACTTCTACTCCTCCGAGTAACTCTTTCTTATCTATTTTATAGGTGACCATTGTATTGCCACATGCAATGAATTCTACATCATATGTCATCAATGAACGCACTCTTTTTTGAATATCCTTATCAAAAAAATACGCCTTTTTTAAAAGCGTTTTTATTCCTTGAGAGTAACATACAATGACTATTTCACATTTCTCCGGTCCATAAAACTTCATTACGTTACTTGCTGATGAAAGCACATGTGAGATTTCATGTTCATCTCCTGAGGTAATAGGAAAAATAAACTGCCTTGGATTCTCTAAGCTAGGTTTTGGATCTGCAAATTGGGTATCTGCTGCCATAAAACTACATATAAATAAAATGCTTAATACTACTCTTTTCAATTGTGTCTCCTTTTTACTGTTTTTGCCTCTTTGAGTATCTCTAAAAAGTCCTCTTTGTTCCAGGCGCCGGGTATACGCTTTACTTTTGTTTTATCTTTATTAGGAAAGATAAAAAAGAACGTAGGTGTCATACTTGCTTTAAGTCCCAAAGGTAACTTTTCTTTTCCTACATCAACAGAAACAGAAATAAAATCTTTTTGAAGTGCTTGAACTACTTCATCTTCTACCAATACTTCTCTATCCATTTTTATACAGAAATGACAATGTGCAGAAGTGGCTTTAATCATAATGATTTTATTCTCTTCAGCTGCCCTTTTCAAGGCTACATCAAAAGCTTCATACTTAATACTCTTCTCTTTTATCAATTGATTTTCATAATCATATAAAAATTCACTTACCGCTTCTATCTCATCCTTACTTAGCTGACCTTTCATACTTGGCATCGTTTCAAAATATTGAATCACTTCTGGTATACAGATACTCTTTTGTTTATCCGGATACATAAGATAATCTGCAATAAATACTCCTACCTCCATACGATGTATATCTTCATCGCCTTTAGGGTCACCGATTTGCTGTTTGAGTCTAAACGAAATTTGATTGAGCGAAGGTGCTTTAAGATGCAGAAGTGTGTTATTCTTTTCCATAAAATTTTCCATTAATGTCTCTACTGGAATAAATGCTTCATGACAAGAAGCACACTTTTTTTGATACACTTCTTCTCCTTCTCTTCCAAGAACTGAAATGATACTGAACAAAAACAGTAATACGATCTTTTTTATCATGTTTCCTCTTTTTCTCTGCCAAGCAGATACTTTTTTCATAACCTTATTTATTCTATCAAAAAAACATCTTTTAGACTGCATTGTGCCAACAGTTGACCTGTTGGCATCTCTTTTATTTAAAATTTAAATTGGTACTGAAGAAGAACAGCATCTTCTGCATAGAAAGCACCAGCATCTAGCTGATCAAAGTCTGAGGTATCACCACTTGCCAATACGTAGTTAACCTGAATACGGTGTCTGTTTCTAGCTCTTCTGCTTTTTCTGTCCATTTTATTATTTTTAGGATTGATATAGTAGTTAAGTCCAAGGTATATGTTACTAGCATCCGCACTTAAAGTACCTTTGTCTCCGGAACCACCAATATATTTAACTGCTGCTTCAAGAGTATCCGTTAGATAATATGTACCTGTTAATGCTAAAGTTTGCATATCCCAACCTTTCACACCTCTGATATTTTCAACATCATAATACTCCGCTTTTACATTGGCTCTATCAAAGTGGGAATCAATACCTGCATTGAATACTTTATAATCTTCACCGGTTGTACTATCATTGTCACCATCCGCATTTCCTGTAACACCGTAAGATACTTCTGCATGCAACTCTTGACCCCAGTCATACATTAAACGACCCATATACGCATTACTTTGATTTGCTTTTCCGGGATCATTAACTGCACCGGATCTACCAGTTGCACCAGAAACCATCAAATCATATCCAAACCCCTTCCAAGGTCTCTCGTGACCCATTTCAAGACCGTCAACTTTTCCGTTGTTTCCATATCCAATATCACGACCTGATAGCATAAGACCAAATGCACGTTCAAATGCCAATTTTTTGTCAAAACCACGCTTGATGACATCAAGATTCCATCCAGGAATCGTAAAACCCATACCTACCGGAGTTTTGATCACACCTGCTTTAAGTACAGCAGCATCATCAAATTTATAAGAGATAAATGCATCTTTTACCAAGTCCGGAACACCAATTCCACCATTGTCCGTACCATCTTTTGCAAAATCCAAAAATACTTTAGCTGCTAATGGGCCGGAAAAGTATTTCCACCCTAAACGAATACGATCTGCTTCAAACCCTATTTCAGCATCATCACCTAATTTAGCCCCATCACCAAACTTGACACCGATCTGTGAAAAACCGAAAAATTTATGTTTACTTGTCCAGTCCACTACTTTTGCTGGTTCTTCCGTATATACAACCGGCTCCATGATATCACCCCCTGCTACTGCTGCTGTGTTCATAAATAGTACTGCTGCTGTTGCTACTCCGATTTTAATTGTTCCCTTGTTCATTCCATTTCCTTTTTTATATTTGTCTATCTTTATAAAAAGATAATATTTTGCTATAATTTCGATGTGATATTACATCACGACCATGAGTGCCCCATCTTTTTTTAAGAAGACTTGCAACGTTCTTTAGACAAAAAGATGAGGGACAGTTTTAATTTAGCGTTAGCACTTGGCACCTTTGGATGGACATCCGCAATCATAATCCAATACTTTCACATTCGATGTCATGCTGATATCCACAACTTTTTTCTTACGAATATAATCACTGACCACTTCATAGACAGCTCGTATCTTCTTTTCATCTAAGTTTTCACCTGCATTTTGCAAGTTTCCACCCCATGAAGATACTTTATAGATCTTTTTAAGATCAATCGGTTTACCTCCTATTTTGAAATCTGAAATACGTTTCCCTGACGGTGCCGCAACTTTAATGCTATAACTTGCACCAGTCAAACGACTCATATCCCCACCCTGCTGAAGCAGTGGATTCTCATTAAAAACATTATCAGCGATATCTTCCATAAGATTGGCTATCACTTCACCTTGAAGATCAAACGTATACACTTCAGGATAAGTGATCGCAGTCATCTCATAGACATTGTCTTTGAGTATCTTATCCCCCGGTAGAAGTGTAGTTCCCCATCTATACCCGGGAGTAAAGACAATATCACTTCCCATTTCGGCCTGGATCGCCTGACCTATGAGTGCATCAAATGTAGAGTAGAATGTATCTCTCTTATACAGAAGTCCCTTGGTTGTACCGAGTACTTCATTGAGCTCTTTGTCAAACGGTTTATAGGCTTTGGCTACCAGATCTTCACCCGCTTTATCGGCAGGGATAAGATTTGAAGCTACAGGCATAAGCTTAAAGCTGTAATCAACTACTTTTTTATCTTTGATATCCAGATCCAATCTACCAACATACTTACCATGACTTCCAGCGATCAAAATCACTGTATCATTCACGATGATAGGTTTAGGACTTGGGTCATGTGTATGTCCGCTTAAGATAAAGTCAACACCTGTTACCTTTTTAGCCAACTCTTGGTCCACAGAGAAACCATCATGACTGAGTACAACGATACAGTCTACTTTTTTCTCTTTACGAAGCTCATCTATAAATCCTTGAAGTGACTCATGTCTCAGAGCAAAACTCCAACCCTCAGTAAACTTTTTAGGATTTGCTGTAGAGGTGAACGGAAATGACTGTCCGATAATACCGATCTTTGCTCCACCTATCTCTTTAATGGTATATGGAGGGAAGATAAGCTCTTCAAACTCATCTGAAAAAGGATCATTATCGATCACATTTTGAGAGATGAACTCACCGTCAAGCATCTTGATGAGTTCCATCACACGTTCTTTACCATAGGTAAATTCCCAGTGTCCGACCATCACATCCACACCTAGATAGTTTTGCGCTTCAACGATAGCCGCACCATCTGTTTTAAGTGCTACTGCTGTTCCCTGCCAGGTATCACCACTGTCCAGGAGAAGTACGTTTTTCTCTCCTCTCTCTTTTTTAACGTGGTCTATAATAGGTTTCATATGGGCGATACCACCCATCTTACCAAACTTCTCTGCCAATGTTTCAAAGTTGTTATGTGTATCAAAATACTGGTCTAACGAACCGGGCTCGATACCATAATAACTCTCAAAACTATCCCCGCAGATAAACCCTGGTGTTCCAACCAGGTTTTTTGCGGAGATCAACGTAGAAGGCTCACGCCAATAAAGCGGCTTGATATGTGCATGTAGATCACAAATATGCAATATGGTAGCTTTACCCTTTGCTTCAAAATCAACTATATCAGAAAAGCTAAGCTTTTTAATACGTTCTTTCCCAGCTTCACCTGCAAAAAGATTTGTCCCTCCAGTTGCACCTAACAAACCAAGTGCTGCTGCGATCTGAAGGAAGTCTCGTCTATTAATATCCATCTGTTACCCCTTATCTTTTCAAACCGGGGATAGCGATAGGTTGTTTCTTGTCTTGTGCAAGTGTTGAAACATAGACTTCAAGCCCTACCATCTCTTTAGAACCTATAGGGATCACTTTAAGCAATGCATTTTTCATACATCCCTGAAATCTTCTTTGCAGTGTTCTAAGACTGGATTTTGTCATACGATATGCAGGCCATGTAGCACCTGCTCCTGCTTCACCCAGGTCTGGAAGAGGCTGTGTTCTAAGCACCATCCCTACGATATCTTTACTATGACAACTTAAACAGGAAAGCCCTCTTCCGCCTCTTGCGGTTTCAAATGTTTTTTTACCAAGATCATAAGATGCTTTAATATACTTATCCGCATTGATATCGATAGCTATCTGTTCATCATTGGCAAGTGATTTTACATATGCCAACATAGAGAACATTTTTTCGCTTTTAAGTTTATATTTCTCTTTACCTTGTTCTACCTGCATTGCCTGAAGTACTTGATCAATCCCTACGACATTACCAAGTTTTTTGATATATCTTGGAAAACCGGCAATATATTTAGGTAACTCTTTTTCACTCACACCTAAAAACTTAGCAAGTGCTGCTTCACCACCCAATTGTTCTTCAAGCAATTCACCACCCTCTTCTACATAAATATCAGCAGGGTTGTTTTCTAACATCTCTTTATACATAGCTCTGTCTGCATCACTCATGGCAAACTGCTCACCTGCAGTTGCCATCGTCAGCAAGAGAACCACTGGAAGTATTACTCTTTTCATCCCTTATCCTTTAGGCTTAAGTTTCTTGCTTTTGCTGTTTTTTTCACCGGTATTGTCTGTATAATCTACAGTGATCTTTCCTTTGCCAGTTACTTTATAGTTCACTGAAAAGTAAGGGTTCGTAGAAACTGTTTCCCATACCTTCATAGTAGTAAATGGTTTACCGTCAAAACTAAATGTAATGTTATCTATGTAATGTGCCGGCTTGATCTTTCCAGTTTTTTTGTCTTTTAACAAACCCGTCTCCATAGGGTGAATTACAATAAAGTCTACCTTTACGATATCACCTACTTTGTACTTTTTAGGTTTGATTTTTATCATTGATTTTCGTGCTTCTTTTTCTGCCATCTGTTATCCTTTTTATACTTTTAATTATTTATATTGCTTAGGTTGCCGGATTGACGAAAATCAACCACATCCACCGATCGTTACTTTGACACTTTTAGCTGCTTTAATAAATGTTCCATCACTTAACTCAGCTAAACCTACAACTTCTTGTGTAGTACTGAGTTTGATTCTTGTTGCAAAGTATCCTTTACCGTTTGCCGGGGTCAACATCACATCCACACATCTTACATTTCCATTTTTTGTACTGAGTACATGGATCGCTTTGACATAGTTTGACTCTTCCATAGGATGATCTATCTCTACTTTTACGGGTACAACTGCACCATTTTCTGCGATCTCAGGTACAGTGAGTTTTACTTTCTGGCTATCTTTAACTTCTTTGCCACCGGTAATAGCTTCGACTGCTGCTGCATAAGTTAAGTCATTTGGACCTTTTCTCTTGGCTTTAGCTGCTTCTTCTTTCCCCATCAGTACCATAGGTGTTGCAACTACTGCTGATACTGCCACCATACTTTTAATAAAATTTCTTCTTTTCATTCTCTATTTTCCTTTTTACTTTTTACTTTTTTACAGAAACAACATATGATGCAAGATCACATATCTCTTGCTCATTAAAGAGTTTTGTTGTAAGGTTTACTGTCATATGCGTCTTTGGGTTATCTACTCTCGGATCTGCAATTTTTTGATATACAAACTGATTATCTCTTACTTTCGTATCGATAAACATTGCCTTATATCCAGTCAAATCCGGACCGATGTTTCCACCGCCTTTGGCACCCTCAATGTTATGACAGGCAACACAGTTACCATACTGCTTAGGTTTCTTTTTTACTTTGCCGTCTTTACCTTTTACCTCAATGAATCTAGCCAACCCTTTTGGTGGTGTTTGTTTGGCCTTTTTACCATTAAGATTATGGAAGATAAACTCTCCTCTTGCAATAGATGTTGCATCTGAAGAAATACACCCTTTGGGCATGGTATATGTTTTTGCTGGTGCAAGTAGATCTTTCTCGATTAGTTTACTTGCATTTGGCATCTCGTATGCTTTGGTCAAATCTGCTGCATTCACTAATGATGATGTTGATACCAACATCGCTGCAAAAGTTAAAAGTTTGATTTTTCTTTGCATTCACACTCCTTTAATATAGTTTCAAGAGCGATCTTAACAAAGAAGTGTAAAGAAAGTGTAAAAATTAAAATATGTAGTTATAAAAATTTATTATTATTTATAAAAAGTATAACGAAAGGTTGCACCTTTGCCTAAAGTGGAAGTTACATCAAGTAAAATATTCTCTTCGTCTGTGATCTGCTTGACGATATTGAGCCCTATACCAAAGCCTCCTTTGGCTTCATTTTCTCTATAGTATCGAGAAAATATTTTATGGACATTCTCTATACCGACACCATAATCTTTTACTTTAAAGACAATATTCCCATATTCAACTTGCAACATAATATCAACATGACTATGATCATGACTGTATTTAATGGCATTAGAAAGTGTGTTATCTACGATACGCTGCAGTTTCGTTTTAGAGCAATGGTACTTCAATCCTTCTACAATATGGGTATTTAATGTAATATTTTTAAGATTGGCAACCTCTTGAAAATAATCTACCCTATTTTGGATGAACTCCCCAAGATCAATGATCTTTTTTTTATGCTCCACACGTCCTTGTTTTACAAGATAATCCATATCATTATAAATGGTCGCTAGTGTCTTGGAAGCAGATTTGATACGCCTTAGATATTTATTTTCACCATACTTGTTGGCAAAAAGATCTGCATTGAGATTAATAATGCTCAATGGTGTATTGATCTCATGCATAGAATCCTTGATAAAATCATCTAACTGTGTATTAAGTTTTTCAAAGGGTGCAGAAAAGTTTCTTAACAGCAAAAGTGAAAATATAAACAATGCGATCACTATAGCTATCATTACAGAAAAAGCAAAAAGATAAATATCACTTGAAGTATGGATTGTCCCTACTAAAAGATACTTTGCACCAAAATAATAACCATCAGGAGGAAGTGGATAGATATAATAATATCGATTACCTGCATGATGAAAGCCTTCTGTAAAAGAATCAGGTTCAAAATCCAAAGTGGAAAAAACCGTTTGATACTTATTATTATAAAGAGCTGCCTTATACTCTTTGTATCTTGGGAAATGATACACTTTATCACTGTTTTTATACCGTTGCATAGAGACAATAATTTTTTTGGCCTGTGACTCAAGAGAAAGTTTTACTTTTGCTTCATCTATTTGTAAGAGTAAAAGTACATAGATGACAAGCGGCACGATCAACAGGACTGCCAATACAGAGGTATAGATCAGGGCATATTTACGGGCAAACTTTTTAGGATCAAAGATCAATACTATACCCTACACCACGAATATTTTTAATGAAATCCTGTTTAAGTTTTTTACGCAAGGTGCCCACTTGCACCCTTATGTTGGTTGGATCTATCCACTCTCCCCACACCTCTTCCCAAAACATTTCATAACTTACGACACACCCTCTTTGCTTAATAAGCAATTCTAAGATCTTGGCTTCTGTTTTTGTAAGTATTGTATCTTCATTCTCAAATGTAAGTTTCATCTTTTTAATATTGTAGCTATAGCCAAACGGAAGTACAATACTTTCATCTACAGAAGAGAAACAATGCATTTTGATCACTTGTTCAACACGCAACTTTAATTCTGCAAGATCAAACGGCTTACGTATATAGTCACAGGCACCACACTCATACCCACGGCTCAGATGATCTATGTCTGTTAAAGAGGTAATAAAGATCGCAGGTATCATCACTCCCTCTTCACGTAACATTTCAAGCATTTCAAACCCATTCTTTTCACCTAATACTTTTACATCCAGAAGTAACAGATCATACACTCTGTCATAGATAGCATCATAGGCTTCTTCTGAGTGAGAATAGCAGCTTACTTCATATCCACAATCTTCTAAATACTCTTGTATACTTAATGCTAGCATGGATTCATCTTCCAAGATAAGTATTTTCATTCTATAACCCCGATCTTCTTTTCATTATGTTCATTTGAAAGGATAATGTCTATCAGCTCATCCTTGGTATATTCTTCAAGTATCTCTTTTGCCTCAGATTCCAACTCTATTTTATCTTTTTTAGTGAGTTTTGGAAGAAGCCCGATCAAATCTTTATCATATCCACTGCGAAAACTACCATAGGGATGTTCCCAGGATGCAACAACCTGCTCTATATCCGCATCTGAAAACTGGGTATAAAATGAAACATTTTGATTGACCTTTTCATATTTTTTCAGTGCTTCACTGGAAAGAGTGAGCAGATAAACCCCTATCTTTTCCCCTTCTCCATTATACATAGGTTCCAAAAGATACAGTCTGTCATCTTGATATACATAACACTTAGACAGTAAAGTATTCCAGTCTATTTTTTCTATTTTATTTTTGAGTTGTTGATTAAAGTTTTGGTTGACTATCACATGTTCATGCAAAAGTGGAAAATCACGCATCAACTCTGCCTGTTTCAAATAATGTTCATCCATCAATGCAAAAAGTTCTATCCCTTTTTTGTGCAGTTTAGCTGCAAGTTCATCTACAAATTTAATCACTTCCAGATATCCCAACAACTTCCTCCCACTTCGTATAGGGATCGTTGCTTTGAATGTAAGTAATCTACCTATTTCCATACCTACTTTAGGCTGCTTATTACGTTTGAGCCTTTGAAGGTCATCCCTAAACCACCAAATAGGCATTCCCTCAAAACCTTCATTCCAACTACGTGCAAATATAAAAAAGTCTGGCGTAAGGACTTGAATACGCAGTGATTTAAGATGCGTATATTTTTTAAAACGTTGTGTGATCTTACTAAGGATGCTATATCCTTTTGACTCATCATCAGATATCAATGCATTTTTAAGCTCACCATCTTCAGAGAGAGCCAATGAAAAAGAGAGCAGATCTGCCATCTCATAAGCAAGCCCGGCCCTAAAGTTACTTACTATATGATCACTTAAGCTTTCCAACCTGTCTTCCTTGCTCTGTTTACTAAAGAAAAAAACAGAGGCAAGAAGCATAACTAACACAAAAAAAGTGACCCAAAGAGAAATTTTATTAAATTGTTTCATAGACGAATCCTACGAAACAAAGACTATATTTTTGCTTAAGTACTATCTCTAAATAATTTATTATTATCATTTTTTACATTTTTTTTACATTGTATTGCTATTATATAAAATTATAATATAAAATAAAAGGACATTTATGAAAAAATATATCATCATCCTACTGATAAGTCTAGGCATGGCACAGGCAGAAGAAGCATCAGCCAAGGTGGTCTATGATCTGACTACCAAAGATTTAACAAGCTTTGAACTCAGGATTTTAAAAGGTATCGTAGCCAATAAAGCACATTATGAAGGCTCTTTAAGAGAACTGGATGTCGTTGTGGTCATTCACGGTGGAGCATACAGGTTCTTTACCAAAGATCCTGCACACTCTAAGTTCAAAGATGATAAAGCACTCATAAAGACATACAAAACACTGGCAAAACGTATTGAGTCCATGGTAAAAACCTATGATGTAGAATTTCTCATGTGTGGTGCAGCCATGCCTAAAAATGAACTTAAAGCGAAAGATGTGTATAGTTTTGTAAAGATCATACCCAACTCAACCATCGGGTTGATAGATAAACAAAATGAGGGATATGCCTATATCCCTATTAGAGATTAAACGAAAAAGTCGATCCTTCATCTTCCTTACTTTGGATCTCAAGTTTGCTTTTATGCAGAGTAAGGATGGTTTTAACGATGGAGAGACCCAGCCCCATGGAGTTGTCCCAGTTATGGGTACCTGAACGGTAAAACTTTTTGGTGACCTTGTCCAGATCTTTTTGACTGATCCCCACACCTTTATCTGTTACAGATATGCTCTCAGGACCGATCTGTACGATGACTTCATCTTTCGAATACTTCAGTGCATTTTCTATAAGATTTTTAAGTATGACCTCTATAAGAGTACGGTCAGCATCTACAATACGGGAGCTTCCTTCTATACGTATCTCCCTGTTCTTGTATGACTCTTCCAGGGCAAGCTTTACTTCTTTGGCTAAAGTATAGATGTCAAAAGGGTTTTTATGCAGTGTTGCTTCACCACTTTCAAACTTGTTCCAGAGTATAAGACGACTTAGAAGTGATTCTATTTTATTACCATTGTTATAGATTTTACTTAAAAACTTCTCTTGTAATGGCTTAGGGATATCCGGATCATCCTGTAAAGTTTGTGAATATCCCATAATGGAAGCAATAGGATTTCGAAATTCATGTGCGATAGCTGAGAGCATATCGGAACGTTGTCTGTTTTTAAGTTTAAGTTTTGCATTATAACGCTGCTTAATATCTTCTCTTTTTTTAGCATTTTTAAGTGCCTTGATAAGATTTTGGTTTATCTCTTCAAACTCTTGTGTAAAAAAACGTGCCTGATAGTCGATCTGATCTATCTTTTCAAGCTTTAATAGATATTTATTCACTATAGTTAACTCTTTTTCCATACGTTTTGCACCACGATTAATAAAAAAAATAAAAATAGAAAAGGCCAAAGCAAGAAGGGTAATAGGTAAAACTGTTTCTTGTCCATCAGAAGAGAGAAGTACTAAAAGTATAGAAAAAGAGATAAATAGAAGTATGGCTATCGTCACTAGTCTGGCCATTACATATTCTGTAAAGTGTGGACGCTTAAAGATCATATTTAAAAACCATCTTCGGCTATCTCTTTAATGTAGCCCAAAAAATCTTCTGTTTTATAATATCCTGCCAGTTTATCTATAAACTTTTTGTCAGCTGTGAAAAAATGAAAACTGGGGATCGGACCTCTGAGTCCCGGTAAACTCTCCATACTGCTCTTATCACTTCTTTCTATCTTGAGCAAGACATATTCCTGAAGATGCTTTTGCACTCTTTCATCGGAAAGTGCTCCTTCTTTCATCTTGACACACCATCTACAATTGGGGTCTTCAACCATCACCAACACACTTTTTTTCTCTTTCTTTGCCAATGTAAAAGCAGCTTGAACATCATCCAGCCATACAAGTTCCAGTTTTTGAGTATTTGGCTTCACAGCTTCTTTTAGCTTACTTTTCTCTATTTTTGAATTTTCACGGACACTTTTTTTTGAATCACCATAAGCACTTAATGATACCACCAGGATACTAAGCAATATACTCAAAAAAATATTTTTCATCTTATTTATTTTTTACTTTTTTCTTTTTTCTTTTCTACATCACTGATATAACTTAAGAAATCTTCAACATTAAAATATCCGACCACAGTCTCGATCAGCTCTTTTTGAGGTGTCATAAAAAAAATCGTCGGTACTCCATCTATCATAGGTAAATCTTTTACAGCATCTTCATCTTCTCTCATAACCTTTACTGTAATGTATGACTCAAGTTTTTTTTGTACATTTTCATCAGCCAAAGTACGATGTTTCATTTTTTTACACCATCTACAGTGCTCCCCCTCTACCATGATCATTACTGTTTTTTGTTCTTTTTGTGCCAGTTTAAAAGCACTGTTGATATCTTTTATCCATACCATCTCTCCTGCAAAGAGACTCATAGAAAAAAATGTTCCCGCGACTAAAAATATACCTAATAATTTTTTCATCTTTATCCTTTAACGATTAAAATTTTTGATCAATTCACTGAATACATGATACAGCTTGTCTACTTCTTCAATGGAAGTTCTTTCATTGGGTGCATGAATCGTATCATTGATCACCCCAAACTCGATCACATCTATGCCATAAGCTGCAATGAATCGTGCATCACTTGTTCCCCCCGCAGTGGAGTGTTTAGGAGTAATGCCACATACTTTTTGAATACTTTCATCTATGGCATGTACCACAGGACGGTCAGTCTCTGTCAAAAAAGGTTTTGCTGATTGGCTCAGTTTAAGATCATAATTCATACCACTGAAATACTTATGGACAAAATCTTCCACATCTTGAAGAGAGGTCTTGGTAGAGTTGCGTACATTGAACATCATTTTTAGCTTACCGGGTGTCACATTAGTGACTTCCATACCCGCACGTATATCAGTGATGACAAATTGGCTTGGTCCAAAGTATGCATCACCATCATCAAGATTAACCCCTGCCATTGAAGGCAAGACCTGTGCTACTTTGTGAATAGGGTTGATTGCTTTCTCAGGATACGCTGCATGTCCTTGCTTACCATGCTTTTCTATCACACCATTGATGGAACCTCTACGTCCCACTTTGATGGCATCACCAAAGATCTTCTCACATGTCGGCTCTGCTACGATACAACTATCCGGTAAAAGATCGATCTCTTTGAGATGTTCGAGCATAATTTGTGTACCATACTTTGCATCACCTTCTTCATCTGAAGTAAGCAAAATAGAGAGTCTTCCTTCAAAATGATCTGCGTTATAACATGCCTGTACAAAAGCTGCCACCCCGCTTTTCATGTCTTGTGTACCACGTGCATAGATTTTACCCTCTTTGATGACAGGAACAAAAGGATCGGTTTCCCAACCATCACCTGCAGGCACAACATCAACATGTCCTGCAAAGCAGAGGTGTGGACCCTCAGAGAACTTTTTAGTCAAGAAAAGGTTTTTTACCCCCTCTTTATTGACATAGATAGCTTCATATCCATCAAGGTACTCTTCTATAAACTGTAAAGACCCGGCATCATCAGGTGTTACAGATTCAAAACTTAATAGTTTTAAAAGTAAGTCAACTACATGCATATTTCATCTTTCTATCTCACCGCAATAAGAGACAATACCGCCGGAATGATTGATCACACGCGGATGTCCATTACTTCTAAAAATATTTTGAACTTGTCCGCTTCTGCTGCCTGTACGACAAGTAAAAATGACTACTTTATCTTTGGTCTGTTCAAAAAGTTCTTCTGCCCATGCTTGAAAACGTGAAGTAGGTTTAAGCATATCAACCCCTTTAAGGTGCCCCATCTCATACTCCGTATCTTCTCGCACATCAACTAAAAGAAAATCTACTTTACCCTCTTCTCTTGCCTTTAAAAGTATTTCAAGATCTTCAGAATTGATATTGTCTCTTGCTAATAATGTCTGCATCTATTGCTCCCCCCCTGACTATAAAATAGTCGCTTATTATAGTCATAAATGATTATGATTTGCTGTAAGAGGCAACATATTCCGGTGTACAGAAGATACCACAATGACATTTACCCTCTTCCGGGATCTCTTTTTCAATAGCCTGAGTGCAGGGGCAAACTCTATTATCAGTACTTTTGAATTTGCCTGGCTTAGCTTCATCTGGTTCTACCATAAAACATGGACAAAATCTTTTACCATAAAGCACTTTATGTCTTGCCAGTCCTAGTGTAACCCCCTCATTTACATCTTCCATCGGATGATATTCCCAACCAAACTGTTGACAAACTTTATCTGTAAATTTTTTTGTTTTTTCCAACTCTTCTAAAAACTCTGGTGAACTCATATCTAATTGTTGCATTATAAATTATCCTTTAAGCAGTTTTAATTCGTAGTTATATCTTAAACTAAATTAATATATAATAAGAAAAATCACTTTAGGGTATATAATGCAAATAGATCATACTGTCTTGACTAAATTAGAAAAACTTTCTCATCTGCGTATAGATGAATCAAAAAAAGAAGAGGTCATGAAACAGCTTTCAGGCATACTTTCTTATATAGACAATCTTAATGAACTTAATACTGATACACTGGATTCCTCGTTTTCAACACTCGAAGGAGGGACACCACTAAGAGAAGATACCGTACGCCAACCTGATGATATAGCAAAAGATATCCTCTCACATGCACCAGAGAGTAAAGATGACTTTTTTATAGTTCCGGCAATTATTGAGTAATACACATTAGATGTTAAAAATTTATGGGATCAAGAACTGTGATAGTGTTAGAAAAGCGATCAAATATCTCAAATCTCATAATATACCTTATGAATTTATAGATTTTCGTGAAACACCTGTTAATGAACAGAAAATTAATGAATGGCTCAAATCTACTGACATTAAAACACTGTTCAATACCAGGGGAACGACTTACAGGACACTCAAACTAAAAGAACTGAATCTAAGCGACAACGATAAGAAAACATGGTTAAGTAAAGAAAACATGCTCATTAAACGGCCTGTTATTACATGTGACAACAATGTTATAGTTGGGTATAATGAATCAGAATATCTAGAAAAACTACAAACATCCAAAGGATAAATATGGCTACTTTTGATATAAAAAAATTACTTCAAAGCGTTGTTGCCCACGGTGCCTCGGATTTACACCTTGTAAGTCGTACAGAACCACAAATTAGACTTGATGGTGCACTCAAGCCGGTAAATCTTCCTAAGCTTACAGGGGAAGATATTGAAGAAATGTGCTACTCTTTAATTACCGAGAAACAAAAACAACATTTCGAAGAGTATGATGAACTTGACTTTGCACTTTTACTCCCTGGTATTGGTCGTTTTAGAGCAAATTACTATCGTACTTTGGGTGATACAGCTGCTGCTTTCAGGATTATTCCTATAGATATACCTTCACTTGATGATCTTGGAGCACCAGAGATCTATAAAAAGCTTATCCGAAGGGAAAAAGGACTCATTCTGGTAACAGGTCCGACAGGTTCAGGTAAATCAACCACACTTGCTGCCATGCTGAATGAAATTAACCTACATGAACAAAAACACATTGTAACGGTTGAAGATCCGGTCGAGTTTATCCACCAGAATAAAAAATGTATTTTTTCGCATAGAGGCGTTGGTGAAGATACAAAAAGTTTTGCTATTGCACTTAAATATGCAATGCGTCAAGACCCGGATATCATCCTCATCGGGGAGATGAGGGATAAAGAGACCATAGAAGCCGCACTTACAGCTGCTGAAACAGGGCACCTTGTTTTTGGTACACTTCACACCTCGTCAGCTCCCGGTACAATCAACCGTATCATTGATGTATTTACAGGCGAAGAACAAGCACAAATTCGAGCCATGATCTCATCATCACTTGTAGCAGTCATCGCTCAGGCACTTCTCCCTAAACTTGGCGGTGGACGTATAGCTACCTCAGAAATCTTAGTTACGAACCATGCTATCTCCAACCTTATTCGTGAAGATAAAGTACATCAGATCTATTCACAAATGCAGCTAGGTCAAGACAATACAGGTATGCAAACACAAACACAGGCACTATTGAAGTATCTTAAAGAGGGTAAAATCAGTCGTGATGTTGCTTTACAATATGCGAATAAAGCAGATGAACTGTCAAAAGCTTTACAAATTTACTAAAAAGCATTTTTGGTAATATTTATAGATACAATACGAAAAAACTAGTAAATTAAAGAGGAAATATATGGAAAATTTTTCAATGGTAGACTTTAACTATTTTGATATCACAATCGGAGCCATTGTACTTATTTTGGGTATTAAAGGCTTTATAAATGGATTTATCAAAGAAGTATTTGGACTTGTCGGGCTTATAGGGGGTGTCTATTTTGCTTCTCGCTTTGCTCCGACAGCCGCTGCTTTTATAGATACAAATTTTCTTCATTTGGAAAACAGTTCACTGCTTAAACTTCTTGGTTTCCTTGCTATTCTTATCATTATTTGGTTGGGTGCTACTATATTGGGTTCTATTTTCTCAAAACTTACAAGTGCCAGCGGCTTAGGCTTTCTTAATCGCCTTTTTGGTTTTATTGCCGGAGGAGGAAAATATTTTCTTATTTTTGCACTGATCGTTACAGCTCTGTCAAATGTAACACTCATTAAAGATAATTTAGAAAAACATGTTCAAGATTCTGTACTTTACCCGTATTTGAAAAAAGTAGGTTCAAGCATTATTAACCTTGATCCAAAAACACTGGGGTTGACAAAATCAAGTACAACAGAAGTACTTAAAGAAGTAGCGAATCTAAATGAGATAAATCGTTCAAAAACAATTCAAATAGAAAACAATGCAAGTATTAAAAACAGTCTTGAACATAATAAAAGTATACCAAGCAACTAAAGGTAAATCATGACTACATATCCTCTTCTTTTAGACAAGTTTAAAACACTTCTTAAAGAGAATACACTTAAATTTACTAAACAAAGAGAACTTATTTTAAAGTTCCTTTACGATAATGATGACCACTTTACCCCGGAAGATATCTATATGCTTCTAAAGAAGGAGTATCCTGATATCAATATTGGTATTGCTACAGTCTATCGTACATTGACACTGCTTGAAGAATCAGGGATCGCAAGCTCTATCTCTTTTGGAGCGCAAGGCAAAAAGTATGAACTGGGTCTTAAAAAACATCATGATCATCTTATCTGTACTGTATGTGGAAAGATTATTGAATTCTATGATGAAACGATTGAAGAGCAGCAGGAAAAAATTGCTGAAAAATTTAATTTTCAAATGACAGACCATACGATGAAGATCATAGGTCTATGTGAAAATTGCCAAAATTAAAGATAAATAACAACACAGGAGAAACCTTGATATTTGAAAATCAATATATTCAAGAACGCATTAAAAAAACAGAGAAATTAAGAGAAGAGGGAATCAACCCTTACCCTAACCAAGTACCAAAAGGAACACCTTCTACACAATTTTTAGAAGAGTGTGCATACATCAAAGAGCAAGATGCTGATGAGAAAAAAGATGAGAGTAGAACGTATTCTCTTACAGGAAGACTCAAGTTTATTCGTATCATGGGAAAAGCTGCTTTTGCCAAGATAGAAGATGCTGAAGGCTTAGTTCAAATTTATTACAACAGAGATGAACTTCCCGAAGGTTTTTATAATAATGTAGCTAAAAAACTTTTTGAAGTAGGAGATATCATTGAAGCAACAGGATACCCTTTTGTAACACAAACTGGTGAACTTACTTTACACTGTAAAGATATGCGTATTGTTTCAAAAGCTATCTCACCACTCCCTGAAAAGTTCCACGGACTTCAAGATCAGGAACTTAGATACAGACAACGTTACCTCGATATGATCATGAATCCGGAGGTCAAAGAGAACTTTGTGATGAGAAGCAAGATCGTATCGCTTGTAAGAAGATTCTTTGAAGATAAAACATTTTTAGAAGTGGAAACACCTATGATGCACCCTATCCCTGGTGGAGCTAATGCTCGTCCATTCGTCACACATCATAATGCACTTGATGTTGAACGTTATCTACGTATTGCTCCTGAACTTTACCTCAAACGCCTCATCGTTGGTGGTATGGAAGCCGTATTTGAGATAAACAGAAACTTCAGAAATGAAGGAATGGACCACACACATAACCCTGAGTTTACAATGATCGAGTTCTACTGGGCGTATAAAACATATATACACCTTATGGAAATCACTGAAGAGCTGTTTGACTACCTTTTTGACAACCTTGGACTTGAGAGAAAACTACCGTATGGTGATCTTGAGATAGATTTTTCTACACCATTTGCAAAAGTCCCATACATTGAGTCACTTACAAGCATTGGTGGTGTACCTGCAGATGTAGCAAATGACAAAGAAAAAGCATTAGCTTATCTGGCAGAACACAATGTAAAAGTAGACGCCAATCTAACTCTTGGTTACTTACAGGCTGAGCTCTTTGACGAATTTGTAGAGGGTAAACTCATCAATCCTACTTTCATTACAGATTTCCCTGTGGACATCTCTCCACTCGCAAGAAGATCTGATGAGAACCCAGACATAGCAGAGCGTTTTGAACTGTTTATGGCAGGTAAAGAGATAGCCAACGGTTTCTCTGAGCTCAATGACCCTATCGATCAATATAACAGATTTAAGGGACAAGTTGACGCCAAAGAAGCTACAGGCGATGATGAAGCAATGCATATGGATACAGACTATGTTAAAGCACTTAGCTATGGTATGACACCAACTGCAGGTGAAGGAATTGGGATAGACAGACTTGTTATGATGTTGACAAACCAACACTCTATTAGAGATGTATTACTCTTCCCGGCTATGAAACCTGAAGCTCCTAAACCAGAAACCATTGCAGTCTCAGACGAGAACAAATGTAAAAAATGTGGCAATGCAAATGCAGAAGAACTTAAACCTGCTAAAAAAGGTAAAGGTATGTTCTGTATTGATGTAGTTGCCTGCAAGAAAAGAGTGCAGGAAAAGTAAATAGTTTTTATTCTCTATACTGAATAAAAGTAAAATTTGGATATAAATCCAACAACAAACCTATAAAGGAAACCTATGAGTTATGCAATAGAAACTTTTGACCCGGAGATTTTTCAAGCTATTGAAAATGAAAGAGAAAGACAAACAGATCACTTGGAGATGATTGCCTCTGAGAACTTTACTATCCCTGCTGTGATGGAAGCAATGGGTTCAGTGTTCACAAACAAGTATGCAGAAGGTTACCCGTATAAAAGATACTATGGCGGATGTGAATATGCTGATGTAGTTGAACAACTTGCTATTGACAGAGCATGTGAACTTTTTGACTGTAACTATGCAAATGTACAGCCACATTCAGGAAGCCAGGCAAACGGTGCAGTGTATGCAGCATTACTCAAAGCCGGAGAGAAGATCCTAGGGATGGACTTAAGTCATGGCGGTCACCTTACACATGGTTCTAAACCAAGTTTTTCAGGTAAAAACTATTCAAGCTTTACCTACGGTGTTGAGCTTGATGGCCGTATCAATTACGATAGAGTAATGGATATCGCCAAGATCGTACAACCTAAGATCATCGTATGTGGTGCTTCTGCATATGCTAGAGAGATCGACTTTAAAAAGTTTAGAGAGATCGCTGATGAAGTAGGCGCTATCTTGTTTGCCGACATTGCTCACATCGCAGGTTTGGTATGTGCAGGTGAACACCCTAGCCCATTCCCGTATGCTGATGTAGTAACTACTACTACACATAAAACACTTGCAGGACCTCGTGGTGGTATGATCATGACAAATGATGAAGATATCGCTAAGAAGATCAACTCTGCTATCTTCCCCGGACTTCAAGGTGGACCACTTGTTCATGTGATTGCCGCTAAAGCAGTAGGGTTCAAATATAACCTCTCTGATGAGTGGAAAGTTTATGCCAAGCAGGTAAAAGCCAATGCAAACAAACTTGCTGAAGTACTTGTTGCCAGAGGATATGATGTAGTATCCGGCGGTACGGACAATCACCTTGTACTGGTATCATTCCTGGATAAAGAGTTCTCCGGTAAAGATGCTGATGCAGCACTTGGTGCAGCAGGTATCACAGTAAACAAAAACACTGTTCCAGGTGAGACAAGAAGTCCATTTGTTACTTCAGGTATCCGTATCGGTTCTCCTGCGCTTACAAGCAGAGGAATGAAAGAAGCTGAGTTTGAGATCATTGCAAATAAAATTGCTGATGTGCTTGACAATGTCAATGACAGTGATCTTCATGCGAAGATCAAAGATGAAATGAAAGAGCTTGCTTCCAACTTTGTCATTTATGAAAAGTCTATTTATTAAAGGACGCTTTTTGAACAAAGTCCAACAAAGCTACGCTGACACTGTGTCAACTTCAGCAGTTGGCTCATGCAACTAGTTGCATCTAAGAGTTATAGTTGAAAGTTTTTGATCTAGAGCTTTTTGACAGCCATTATTACATCAAAAGAAATACGATTGTTGAACAGATACAGTTTAACAATCGTACCTTCTATGCAAAATTTGAACGTATAGACGAATCTCTCACACCACTTTTACTCAAACAGCATCTTGATAGACACTATACAATTGCTGTACCATTACTCAGAGATAATCGTACCAACTATCTTGTCCTTGAATACAAAGGTGAGGAGTATATGAGATTTTATCATTTGGTAAAACATTTATTTAAAACACTCCATATTACTGCATACCAGATCTATCAGGGAAAACATGGAGAGACCATTCAAGTCTTTATCAAAGTGACTTCGTTAACACTTCAGGAAGCAGAAGTAAAGCTCTCCAGTATCTCAAATGCTTTAAAACAAAAGCTTACAAAGAAATGGAAATGTCTTCCCTCTTCTTCTCTTCCGGAAGCATATAATATCATTACACTTCCGTATAAAAAACTTAATGAGTTTCTTTAGAAATATTTTTGCTTTTACTGCAAAACAATGCAGCTCTATGTTCATATGAAACCAAAGTGGCTTTAGCAAGATCATCATCCCGCATATTTAATTTATATTTTTCTGCTTTAGCCTTAAAGATTTTACATAATCTTTTATTTTCCAATATCTCTTTTTTTGTTGCATTAGTCTCATCTGCAAAGAAACCACCAAAAAGAGATGAAGCTATAAACATGATAAAAAACAGCAATTTCATCATCATCCTTTTTTCAAGTCATTATAATTAAAAACTCTTAAAGAAATATAATAACTATGATAAGTATGACTAATGGTTATTCTTTCTTGAAAACAACTTCTTCTCCCAACACCGGATAAAAATATCCATATCCAAAATCCTTGTCTACTGCGATCTTTCCTCTTGCTGTGACATTGTCCCCTGCTTTTACAGAAGTGTGTTTTGCCGTAAAAACAATATCATCGGTTAATTGCTGTTCATTACCGGTACCGTCTCCCAAATGTACCCAGTCCCTTTTCATGATCTGATGGGAAACCTTATAGACTTTTGCTTTTACTGTGACTTCTTTTCCTTCAAGATTTTTTCTGTATCTATGCAGCTCTTCTACGGTATAAAATGGTTTTTCGACAAAGTCCTTGTCAAATTCTGCACTTCTGTGTTGTAACGACCCATCCAGTTTAAGCATCTCTTTCATACTGTGGGGTTTTCTTACTTTTTGGGGAAGGTAGACCTCATTGGCAAATATGATCTCTTCAAATACCCTGTTCAAACTTTTACTTTTAAAATTCTTCATGACCGTTCTTGTATCATAACCGATCCTGTCACCTACCTGCACCGGTGCTTTTGCTATGGCAACCCAACGCTGTGTTCCATTCTGATCAACCTTGAGATAGGCATAACCCATGACCTCGTTTATCTCTAAAACATTTGCATAGGAGATCTTCACATCTTTTGTACTCTTTTCCTGTACTTCAAGTCCAAAAAGCATTCCTGTTAATATCATCATGGTACATATTGTTTTTTTCACTGTTCTTCTCCTGACTGTGTAAATTAAGAAGTATTATATCCCATACTTGTTAATAATATATATTAATAATATAAAATAAGTTATGTATCAACTTCTTAGTGTAAGATAGTGAAAATCAACTAATCTATGCAATAGGATCATGATCTTATTGCATAGTTCGGATTACGTATCGGAGTTTTTATGCAAAAAATAATTTTATTTTCATTAGGTTTCTTTTGTATTACATTTGCGAAAGCAGAGCTTTTTACAGAATATTTTAAAGATGGTGTCGTTAAATCTAAGATCGAATATAAACAAGGTACACGGACAGATACAACAGAAGGTATAAAAGATGGGCTGGAAAGAATTTATTATAACAGTGGTGAACTGGCCTATAAAGTGATCAATAGAGATGGCAAAAGAGATGGTATGCTCAACTGGTATGACCGCAAAGGAAATCTTCTTGAAACCATTCACTACAAACGGGGAAAACGACATGGTATCAATAAAATATTTTATGCAGACGGTACACCTAAAAGTGTAGTGAATTATATCAATGATAAAAAAGAAGGTGAAGAGAAAACCTATTACAGTACAGGAGAACTCGCTTCTACAGTTAGCTATAAGAATGGCAAGAAAGAGGGTGAAGAGCTAGAGTATCATAAAGATGGATCACGCCAGAGCATTGTGACGTATAAAAATAACTATAAAGAAGGTGAAAAAAAATGGTACGATAAAAAAGGCACCCTCATTAAAACAGAATACTACAAAATGGATAGACCTGTAAATGTCATGAAAAAAATACAAAGCAAGAAACCTGATGCGACCATAGAGGCATTCAACACATTGGATTTTAATCCCCAAAATAGAAAAGTACAATAAATAACACTTTTCTTCCTTACAATAATCTACATATTCCCACAAATTATAAAAATATTTTTATAATTTATAATAAATTATTTTTATGTAACTAATATAGAATATTTAAT
>CAJXJN010000011.1 GCA_913055205.1 uncultured Sulfurovum sp.
CTAAGGAATTAGCTGCTTGATTGAGGTGAAATTGCACTTATGATTTGAATGGGCGATTTTAGTTCTATTGGTACTACTATATTACAGCCTATATCTCTTGGTATTATTGCAGGTCTTGTTTTAGGAAAAGTTATAGGGATATTTGGAGTAGCATGGTTAGCTATAAAACTAAAAATAGCAACACTTCCTCAAGGAAGTACAATGAGTCAAATATTTGGTGTAGCATTTTTAGGTGGTATTGGTTTTACTATGTCTATCTTTGTAGCTGATTTAGCATTTTTAGGTTCTCCTGAACTTATTTTTCAAGCAAAAGTAGGTATTTTAGCAGCTTCATTATTTGCTGGATTCTTTGGATATTTTTGGCTTAAACATATAGCAAGATAAAGCTTATAAGAAAACCTCTACTTTTAGAGGGGTTGGAAAATGGAAGGATTACCCAGGTTCAAAATGTAAAGAATTGGTAAAGTAAAAGACATAACAAGTACGCGGGCTGAACACCCGCCCCCCGTTATGCATCAAATAATCAACAAGGACAATCAATGAGTAACCATCAAATTTTTTTATCGCATATTCATGAAGAAAAAGAATTAGCTATTTTAATCAAGGATGCAATTGAAGCTGAATTTTCTGGCCTTCTCGTTCCACCTCTCCGTAGGTGGAATGCATAGGCAGTCATAACGTTATCTCCAATATGATATGACTAAAAATATTACAATCTGACATATAATTACTCTACACCTCTAAATCCTACTACAATAAACAAAAAAGAGTAATCATGGGCAGAAAATGTGCTGAAATTTTGTTTGCATCTGTAGGGGCAATCCTTTATGGTTGCCCATGAACGGGGGGATGTTTCCTCATCCCAAGCTCCAGCTTGGGGATGCATATGTGACTGATACATCCCAAAAAAAGCGATCATCGCACCCGTAAGAGTCAGATGATACCAATAGCACTACCCCCTCCCTTACCTTATTCCACATCTTCCAATATAAAACATAACCTCCACTTAGATATAATACCGTTTATATGTTCCGGATCAGGAGATACGGAACGAGTGAAATAGTATTTATACAAGGATAACTCTATGAAAATACTCGTAGCCGACTACATCTACACTCCTAATGGATATGTAGAATACCAAGCTGTTGCATTTGATAAGCAGATCAAAGCAGTTGACAGCTTGGAAAACCTGCTTCAAACTTACCCTGAAGCCCAGATCATCAGAACAGAGCCCCACTCTGTCATCTACCCCGGGTTCATTAACACCCATGTGCATTTGGAGTTCTCGGCAAACAAGACTTCACTGAAATACGGCTCATTCATGCCCTGGCTTGATTCGGTCATTGCAAACAGAGATGAACTGATGCAGGTATGCGACAACAAGATGATGATGCAGGAGTGCGATGCGATGTTACGCTCAGGTATTACCTCATTTGGAGCCATATCAAGTTTCGGTGCTGAGCTTGAAGTATGTCAGCAAACACCTCAAAGAGTCGTATTTTTCAATGAACTCATAGGCTCCAACGCCCAATATGCCGATATACTCTACGGTGATTTTCTTGAACGGCTCAATGCATCACAGAGTTGTAACCCAGATCAGCGGATCACGCCGGCTATAGCCATACACTCACCCTACTCTGTACATCCTGTACTTCTACAAAAAGCAGTCACTTTAGCCAAACAAAACAAACTTCCACTCTCAGCACACTTCTTGGAATCACAAGCAGAGAGAGAGTGGCTGGAGTCAGGTTCAGGAGAGTTAAAAACATTTTTTGAAAAATACTTTAACACTTCAACCCCCGTCACCAACATAGAGGAGTTCATGGTTGCTTTTGATACCTACCCTACACACTTTACCCACTGTGTACAGGCAACAAAAGCGGAGTTGAAGCACTTAAGCGACAAAGGACACTCCATCGCCCACTGTCCACGCTCCAACCGTTATCTAGGCTGTGGAAGACTTAAGATCGAAGAACTTGACCTTCCTTTCTCTGTAGCTACAGACGGACTGAGTTCAAATGACTCGTTAAGTATCTTTGATGAACTTAGAGCTGCCCTTATGTTGCATAATGATATACCTATACAAACACTGGCTGGACAACTCATAAAAGCAACAACTGCGGATGCTGCAGATATACTCGGTCTGAATTGTGGTAAGATAGAAGCAGACAAATGGGCCGATCTTGCAGTGATCACACTGCCGGATATGCCTCAGACCAAAGAGGAGATAGCACTTTGGAGTATCATTCACACAAAAGAAGTATCAGAAGTGTATATTGAAGGAATTAAAGTAACTCCTTCTTTCAATGAAGAAGAAAAAGTATAGGAGAAGAATATGTTCAGTACTATAGGAAAAATCATCAAATGGATCGGTCAACACTTTATGGGAATGCTCTTTTTACTCATTGCATTTGTGGTACTGATGCCAAAAGCACCTTCTCAGCTCAGCCCTGCAAATTTACAGGAGATAGAACTTACGGGCCCCATCATGAATGCTGATGCGATCATCAAAGAGATAGAAGAGGCACAAAAGAACCCTCGCATCAAAGGAGTACTGCTAAGTGTAAACTCCCCAGGAGGTTCAGTTCCTCCTTCTATAGAGATAGCCTACGCCATTAAAGAACTTAAAAAACACAAACCTGTCATTGCCTATGCCAGTGGTATTATGGCAAGCGGAAGCTACTACAGTTCCATCTATGCCACTAAGATCATCGCCAACCCGGGTTCTGTCGTAGGGTCTATCGGAGTCATCATGGAAAGTGCCAATATCAAAGAACTTATGGATAAGATCGGTATAAAAACACAGATAGTCAAACAGGGTACTTTCAAAGAAGCCGGTACACCAACCAGAGAGTGGACACCTCAGGAACGTGCAGAACTTGAAAGACTTACTAAAGATACCTACGATCTTTTTATTCATGATGTAGCTACGGCAAGAGGTTTAGATATCAATGCTTCAAAAAACTATGCAGATGCACACATTTTCTCTTCAAAAAGAGCAAAAGAAGTAGGACTTATAGACGAAATAGGTGTCAAAAGCCAAGCTAAATTGCAAATAGAAAAACTGGCAAAAGTCGAAAAACCGATATGGAAAGAGAAAGATAAACTTGAAGCATTTATGGAGAGACTGGAGAATAAAAGCATTTTAAAATTGCAGAGTTACTTTTATGGGTTAAAATCGTCATTTTAGAGAACCGATAAAGTAACCCTTCTTCCCCCTGCTTTTAAAATAATTTTTTTAGCTGAACTCTTCTTTGGGATCGTGACCAAAAGTGTATTTTGATCCAAAGAAGAGATATCCGGTCCACCCGTGGAGTATATACCTCTCAGTACATCTTTGTTAGATTTAGGTTCAAAATAGAAGACCATTCTTTCTCCTCTTTTCACATTGAGTTCAGTTCTTTTTTTAGTGATCTTATAGTATATGCCCTGAGGCTTTTTTGTTTTGAATTTCCAATACTTTTTCACCCTCTTCCCGTCAGCTATAGCTTCAAATTCTACTTGATATGTTGCATCATATTCCAATCTTTTTAAAGGCATAAATGCAAACTGTAATGTAGTGAAACGATGATTTTTATCATTTCTATGGGTAAGGATCTTATACTTTTCTACTGCTTTGCCTTCTGCATCAAAAAGACGAAATTTTTTAAGCTTTATCTTTTTATAAAAGGCTGGATTGAACTGTACGCTCACAGGATAACCACTCACTTTAGATCCGGGAAGAGGATGCGGATGTTCAGTATAAAATACAGGAGATACATTCTTGGCATCAGGATAAGGGAAAAGCACTATACGACTGTTTTTTCTTCTGTGTGCCTCCTGTTTCTGTTCATAGAGATACTTCGGCACTATATGACTATTATTTTTGCACAGATTTTGGATATAGTAGGTACCGTTTTGCATAGTAAAATCCATTTTGCACAATTGAGCCGTAGCACTGGAACCGATATCATATACAAAAGAAGAACTCACCTTTTGCTTTTTCTTGGTAAAAGCACTGCCTATACCTATCTCGTCTTTATCAAAATTCAAAAAGACAAAACGGTGATAAATGGCTGCAAATAAGGTATCTATGGATTGATGAAAGGTTTTTGTATTGACAGTAATATTCTCCATCACCGCTTTAGAGACATATCCTGCAGACAGGACTCTATCGCTGGGAGCACGTCCTGTGTATCCACTTTTTCCTCTTTGTTCATAGTGCCCGTTCTTCTGATGTCTGATGAGATAATCGGCATGTGATTTGGCTGACCTATCAAGCTGTGTGTTAGACTTAAACTCGATAAGTCCTGCATCTTGACGGATAGTGTTGAGATACGCAAGTGCACCTTGATGCTCTTTAGCATCAAGCGTAAGAAAAGTAAGTAGAAGAACAACGACAAAGCGCAGCAATGATTTTAACCTAAAGTTCAGAACTTGCTTGTAAAAAATCATCCGCAATAGCTTTTGGGTCTTCTAAACCTATAGAGACACGAATGAAGCCCTCATCCACCCCTAAAAAACTACGTGTTTGGGTGTCAAAATCACTGTAAATGGTACTGGTCATATGTAGTGCAAGTGTTCTGTTGTCACCTATATTTGCTGTTTGTGTCACCAACTTAAGGCTATTGAGCAGAGCAAATGCTCTCTCTTTTGTCCCACAGTTTAAACCTAAGAGAGGACCACACCCTTGTTTGAAGTCTGACTTATACCGTGCATGGTCAGGACTTTTTATAAGGGAAGGATGGTTTACACTCACACCTTCAGGTAACTTCTCATCAAGTATCTTCGCTACACTCTCAACGCTGGCATTCACTCTCTCTACTCTAAGTGCAAGGGTCTCTAAACCTAGCAATGTCAAGAATGAACCAAAAGCATTGGCTGTCATCCCCATATCTCTTATGGCACGCTTTTTACAAATAGGTATAAAAGCTTTTTTACCCATCTTTTTGACGATCTTATGCATATCTGCATACTTGTTATTCAGAAGTTTGTCACCCCCTTCTTTCACTGCTCTAAATACTGCAACACCACCAAGTGCAGCAGAGTGCCCACTCATATTTTTTGTACTGGAATGCACCACGATGTCCACGCCCAGTTCCAATGGTCTCACAATGAGTGGTGTAGCGGTATTGTCCACGACTAAAAGTGTCTCATAAACATTACACAGATCTGCTATCTTTTTGATATCTGGAAGTCTAAGATTTGGATTTCCCACACTCTCCATAAGTACCATCTTTACACCCGCTTTGAGTCTAGCTTCTATATGCGTAAAATCATCTACATCGCAAAAGCTATTGGTCACACCAAAACGTCTCATCGTTTCATTAATAAGCGTATAAGTACCGCCAAAAAATCCACCGATACAAAGTACTTCATCCCCGGCTTTTAAAAAAGCTGTAGTCACCATAGCAATAGCACCCATCCCGGAAGATGTAGCAATAGCACCTAAACCACCTTCCATCTTACTCACTACTGACTCCAATTTGGCATTGGTAGGATTTCCTACTCTTGCATAAAGGGGACTGTTAACCTCACCGGCGAAAATACCCTCTGCCGTCTCCGCATCTTCATATCCGAAAGCTGCAGAGGGAGTAATCGTTGGCGCAACAGGTCCTACTTTAGAACCTATATTTTGCACCAATAGCGTATTGAAGTAATTGAAATCTTTTATCATAATAATATTTCCTATATCGAATAATTCAATGTTTGATTCGCTTTGTGTTGATAATTTTTAAGTTCCGAAAGAGGGATATTGAAGACATTTGAAACCCCCTCTTTTATATCTTCCCAAAAGAGTTTCAACGTAGGATTGTCTGTTTTGCATACATCAGAGAGCGCATCTGTTTCCAATATCATAACAATATCTTTCAGTGTAATATCTTTAAGCTCTTTAGCAAGCTTGTATCCGCCACGGGCACCTTTGACACTTGTCAGAATACCCTGTTTTCTAAGTTCTAAAAGTATCTGTTCTAAAAAGTTTTGAGGGACAGAAGCACGTGCTGCTATCTCTTTAATTTTCAGTACTTCATTACCCTGTATAGAATCCAGCTCATGAAGTGCTGCTACAGCATAGATGGTTTTAGTGGAAATTCCTGTCATTTTTAAATGCCTTTAGCAATTGAATAGCATAGTATATCTTACATCCTATACAAAAATCGAATAATGCTTCAAGTAATGCACAAGTAAGTAAAATAGTGGTTATAAATGCCGCTATCTCAACAGCTCCACCGATATAAAAGAGACTCAAGAAGAATGAAGTGATCAATCCAAGATACAAAGCAAAGCGTTTAGGTGACTCATCACACAATTTTGGCTCTGTTCCCCATCCATTTAACATAATTTTTCCTATTGTATGAAATGGACTCAATCCTGTTATACGTAATGCACGTACTGCAAAATCAAATAGGAGTATCAAAGCAAAAAGTTTCTCCTGTGTAAAAAGTAATGCTAACGTGAAGAGTACAACCTGAAAAGAGATAATTCTCATCATATTAGTATCAACTCTTCTGGTAGAGATGGGGCATGATGGTGACATATTCTTTCCTTGTAATTCTTTTATTTAGCACCTCTAAATACCCTAGAGTTTCACAACATTCTTATTTTCCCGAGTTATTTTAACAATATAAAGGGGGGGGAAAGAACAATTTTCCCGGAAAAACTAAAATGCCCTTGTCCATTGTAATCGTCTAGGGTTTTTAGAAGTGCTTTTTAATTATCATTCAATAATTATGAGTGTAGTCTAACTAAAAATAATTTTAATGTCAAGTAAATCTATAGGTTTTATTACATTAAGGCAAACTATGTAATAAAATTACAAAACAACATTGATAAAAAATTTCATATCAATCCACAGTCCATTGACAATCATCATAGAGAGTAAGGGAAGAAAGAAAGCAAATTCTTATACACAATACATGCACACTTTCCTATTATAATTCACTTGTAATCAGGGTTTAACCTCATGGTTTTCCCTAAATTTTATTACAAATCCAAAGGATAGAAAATGAAAAAATTAATTTTAGCAAGTATACTTTCAATGGGATTCGTATATGCAAATAAAGCGGAGGTTGAATTGGAACATGCATTAAAAACTGCACCAAGTATAGAAAGTCAGGCAGGTGATATGTCAAAAATGAAAGCTGCCGGTAAATGTAACGCAGATCAAAGCGGTAAAATAAAAGTAAAAGTAAACAAACCTGTAAAAGCTCCTACCAAAGGGGAAATTGAGTTGGAACATGCACTCAAAACAGCAACAGGTGATGACAGTATAGACGGTGATATGAAAAAAATGAAAGCTGCAGGTAAGTGTAACTCCGGCCAGTAAATACAAATTATGTGTATACTGGCAGCAGTATGCATTCTTTCATCATTACTCTCCTTCTTACTCCCAAATACATTTTGGGAGTTCTTTTTTTACTGAATATCCGATCAAACTTTTACAGATAGAGTCTAAATTCAGCCCCTTCATTTACAGCTGAATCCAGTTCAATCTTTATTCCATACTCATCGCAGATACTTTTAACCATAATTTTAAGCCTCTATGACATAGATAGTATGTATAGAATATGCAGATATATGCACACTTCATACACGTTAACCCATTATCATACTTCAAACAGAAAAAGGCTTTAAGATAATGAAACGTAGAGAATTTTTAGCACTTAGTAGTGTAGCTGCATTATGTATTGTTACAGGATGCGGAGGAGGCAACAGTTCAGTGTCTTCTGCTGGCATAAAATTAAAACCACTACCTATCCCTGAACTTTTAACCCCTACAGACAAACTAGGTGTAAAACATTATGATCTTACCGTACAAGAGGCAACACATGACTTCTTTAATGGAATTGCTACCCATACCTTTGCCATAAACAGTACCTACCTTGGACCTACTTTACTTATACAAAATGGTGACACAGTTTCCATCAATTATAAGAACACCCTTAATGAAGAGATAAGCATGCATGGTCATGGTATGCATTTACCACCATCAATGGATGGTACGGCACATCAGCCCATTGTTCCAGGAGAAACATGGTCTGCCACTTATACAGTCAATCAAAAAGCTTGTACAAACTGGTATCATCCTCATACTATGAACAAAACAGCAGAACACGTCTATAAGGGTTTGGCAGGGCTCATCATCATAGAAGACAGTGAGAGTCAAAAACTAGACTTACCTAAACGATATGGTATTGATGACATTCCTCTAGTATTACAAGACAGAAATTTCAATAATGGTCAAATAGACTATGATCCAAGTATGATGGATATCATGCATGGATATAAAGGTAATACATTTATCGCAAATGGTGCCATAGAGCCAACCCTTGACGTAGAAAATAAAGAGATACGTTTCCGTATACTGAATGGATCAAACTCATCCATTTATGAACTTGGCTTTTCTGATGGGCGAACTTTTAAACAGATTGCTACAGACAATGCCTTTTTAGAAGCACCTGTAGAGATGACAAAACTCATACTTTCACCAGCTGAACGTGCGGAAATAGTGGTAGATTTCAGTACATCATTAAACCAAAAGATTGTTTTTAAAGAATTTAGAGAAAACAAAACATTTGTCACTGTTAATGTAAGCAAATCTGCAACTGTAACAACCATGCTGCCAAACAGCTTAACAAAACTTACAAAACTTGCCCCTTCTACAGCTGTAAGAACAAGATCATTCGTTCTCTCCGGTATGATGGGTAGCTTTGAGATCAATGGCAAATCTATGGATATCAACCACATAGATGAAAATGTACCTCTAAATGATGTAGAAATTTGGGAGATCACCAATGATATGATGGTTGACCATAATTTTCACATTCACGCTACACACTTCATGATCATTGAGAGAAACGGTGGTACTGCAAATGTTGCACCCAATGAAAAAGGGTATAAAGATGTCGTCTACATTCCAGCCAATGAGAGCGTAAAGTTCATAGTAAAAATGGAGGATTACAGTGATAATACTGTGCCATATATGTACCACTGTCATTTCCTGGAACATGAGGATGCAGGAATGATGGGTCAATTTATAGTAACTGCATAAAGAGACACCATGATCTATACAACATAACATTTAGACATAAAACATGTTAGCATAGTTACACATTATATACACACTTCAGATGTAAACTATATATAACAAAACATCAAAAAGGATTCAAAATGAATAACATCGAACATGGCTTTGGTATGGCATTTGGCGGGTGGTTGATACCACTTTTAATCATAGGTCTTCTTTTCTATTTTTTTCAAAAAAAAGGAAATACTAAATAGTTAGCCCAAGATATCCTTGATAGACGATATGCAATTAGGCTCCGGACTCTCATCCATAGAAGCAGGCTTGCGTTTACGCTACGAGTTCATTCGTGAATTTGCGCCTATGTAGGAGTTACATAGGAGAATACCTTTGGAGATACAAGAGATTATAATCCGGTCAATGAAATGTCACTGCTTGTAGATATACGTTTTTGGTTTTAATATGAATTTTTTGAGAACTTCTTTCCCTCAACCTTCCCGACCCGGCCGGGAAGGCAGTAATAAATCTCCCCCCTTCAATAACACAAATTGACAATTTCATCTTGCAATATATATACTCCATTTAATCAACTTCTACACACATTTTACACACGAGAGGTATAAAATGAAAATGAGTCGAATACTCTAAATGTGGTATTCTAGAAAAAAGACAACAAAAAGAAAGGATCAGTTATGCTATTTAAAAAAATATTTATTTTTTTGTTTTTTATTTTTAGCACAAATTTTGTAATGGCTGAACATGCACAACGTCATCAAACGGTTGATGGGTTAAGTATTTATTTTGGTGCCATTCCGGCACAACTTATAGGCGGACATGGTTCAATGCACCGTACCAGAGGTATGAAACATGGAAAACATACTTATCATATGCTTGTTGCCATATTTGACAACAATTCGGAAAAACGCATCACCGATGCCATGGTCAAAGCCACTGTAACATCTTTAAATACAAAAAGAGAGACCAAAAGACTTGAACCTATGCATGGCGATCTAGTAAGTTATGGAAATTTCTTTGAGCTGACGGAAACGACACCCTATACAATAAGAGTTGAAATACAACGCCCGGACAGTGGAAAAAAATCCATTGCCGAATTTACGTTTACGAGACCACGGAATTAAAGTACGTTCATTATCGTATTATCATAAATCAGAACGGGAAGCTGACATGAACAGCGAAACAAAAAGTATGCATTCGGGTCTCCTCATTCTCCTCGTTCCCATGTACAACGTATGTATAGCCAAGAGAGATGTAACGAGAGAAGATCCTAACAATATTTCAGTATAATCCCATTATGCAAACCCTACCCATCACCCAAGTCATCCCCGAAGTCAAAGAGAAACTGCAGAGCCATACCCGTCTCGTACTCCAGGCACCTCCGGGAGCAGGAAAAACCACAGCTTTACCTCTGGCACTCTTAGATGAGCCTTGGTTGGAGGGCAGGAAGATACTCATGCTTGAGCCCAGACGTTTGGCTGTGCGTGCTTCGGCTGCCCGGATGGCTGAGATGTTGGGCAAAAAAGATGGAAAAGATGAGAAAGTGGGAGAACGCATAGGGTATCAGATAAAGATGGAATCTGTGCAGAGTAAGCAGACCCAGATACTCATCGTCACTGAGGGCATCTTGACGCGTAAGCTTCAGCATGATCCCAGCCTGGAAGATGTGGCTCTCATCATTTTCGATGAGTTTCATGAACGCTCTTTACATGCGGACTTGTCTTTAGCCTTGGCATTGGAGTCTCAGGCTGTGTTGCGTGAGGATTTGAAGATACTCATCATGTCTGCTACGCTGAACACTTCTGCCATCTCTACGCTCTTAAATGATGCACCCGTCATCCAAAGTGAGGGGCGTGCTTTTCCTGTGAAGCGTCACTACCTCCCTGCCCACACCCCGGCACCAAGCAAAAAAGAGTTACCCACTTTTGTGCATAGACTCCTGCACAAGCTTCTGGCAGAAGAAGAAGGAAACATACTTGTATTTCTCTCAGGCATAAGAGAGATAAAGGCTGTGGAGAAGCTTTTGAACAGTAGAAAACCAAAAGACGTCTACATCTCCACCCTCTACGGAAACCTAAGCAAAGAAGCCCAGGACAAAGCCATCAAAGCACCGCCCGAAGGCTCGCGAAAAATGGTACTGAGTACGAACATCGCACAAACCTCTCTCACCATAGAAGGCATTAAGATAGTCGTGGACTCCGGGCTTCAAAATGTCTCTGTCTTTAACCCCTTTTCAGGCATGAACAAGCTAGAGAGCCAGTTCATCTCCCAAGACTCTGCCACACAAAGAGCAGGACGTGCAGGACGTTTGAGCGCAGGGAAAGCCTACCACCTCTGGCACAAAAGCAAGATACTTTTAACACACGACACCCCGGAGATCCTCCTGGCAGACCTTAGCCCTATGCTGCTGGACCTTGCACTGTGGGGTAACGACGACATAGAGAGCCTCTCATGGATGGACACCCCACCCAGCTCTGCCGTCAAACATGCCAAAGAACTCCTGGCACAACTCGGAGCTGTAGATGAGAAGGGTATCATCACCGCACATGGCAAGCAGATGAACCGTTTTGGTCTGCACCCCCGTTTGGCACATATGATGCTTAAAGCCAAAGCATTGGGGCTTAGCTACGAAGCTTCCCTGCTGGCGGTACTGCTCTCAGAAAAAGAGATCTACCGTAACGCTTTTGGTTATGCAGACCTGCGTGAACGCGTTATGGTCTTGCATGATGTCGCACAAAATGTAAAGGTAGACAGCAGCCTCATAAACCTCAAACAGTGCCAGTACCTCCTACGCCTTGCCAAGCGCATAGAACCTGTACAAAGTGCGGAGATAAACAGAGAAATGCTAGGCGTACTCCTGGCCTTTGCCTACCCTGACCGCATCGCCAGACAACGGGACGAAAAGGCAGGCTCCTACCTGCTCTCCAATGCCAAAGGTGCGGTACTCCACAGAGCAGATGAGCTTTTTCACTCACGCTTTTTGGTCATTGCTGACCTTGATGCACGAAGCAAAGAAGCCAGCATCTACAAAGCCATAGAACTCACCCAGGCACAGATAGAAGAGCACCTTCAAGAGCAGATAGCCGTGAAAGATCAAGTCCTTTGGAATGACGCACAGAAAAGAGTAGAAGTCAAAAAAGTACATAAGCTGGGTGCCATTCTGCTCCGAGAAACACAGATCACCAACACTAAAAACCCTGAAGTGTTAGAGGTGTTACTGGATGAGTTGGAGGCGTTAGGCTTAGAGGCATTGGCATGGAATAAAGAGGCCAAACAGCTTAAAGATAGAGTGACTTTTCTGAACCATCACGGCATGGATCTCCCTGACTTTTCAGAAGAGTATTTGGAAGAAAACATGGACGAGTGGTTAGCCCCCTATCTCACCAATGTCACCTCACTCAAAGCCTGCCAAAACCTAAACTTCACGCAAATTCTTTTAGGCTTGCTAAGCTTCGAACAGACCCAAGCCCTGGACACCCTGGCACCCACAAAACTCAAAGTTGCCAGCGGTTCACACATACCCATAGACTACACCAACCCGGCTCAACCCGTCCTGGCGGTACGTCTGCAAGAGATGTTCGGTACCAGGCAAACACCCGCGGTACTGGGCGGAAAAGTAAAACTCATGATCCACCTACTCTCCCCAGCCTCACGTCCCATGCAAGTCACCCAAGACCTGGAGAGCTTTTGGGCGAACACTTATGATGAAGTGAAAAAAGAGTTGAGAGGAAAGTACAAAAAGCATTATTGGCCGGATGACCCTTTGGCAGCACAGGCTACTTCTAGGACAAAGAAGTTTATGTAAAAATGTTTGATATACTCTTTATGCTGAAATATCATAATAGGAGGACACTTTGTTCCTCTAATAAATAGTTGCACGTTCCCGTGGAGCGGAAAGGTGCAACAGGCGCGCTGATCACTGAACGTGACCTTCTGCCATCTGCCGGTCTCCGCTCCGCTACAACCAACAAATGACAGGATTTCCCTCGTCCCCAAGCTTGTATAACCAAGAGACATCATTTACACATTATATGCACACTTCTTACACACAATTAAGATAGAATAAAAGTAATTTACATAGTTTAGGATAAAATATGCGTATCTTTCTCTCTCTTTTACTTACATTGGGACTGCTTCAGGCACAGAGTATCGATCAGCTTGTCGGACAGTCACTTAAGAAACACCCTTCACTCAAAACCATACAACATCGGCTCTCTGCTATGGATGAGCGTATAGCAAAAAGTCAAAAGTGGGCAAACCCTGACCTTTCACTGACGATCAATGACATACAATTCCGTAAACCTTTTGACCGTTCTTTGGAACGGATGCAATATCATGCCATAAACTTCAAACAGAAGTTTCCCTGGTTTGGAAAACTTGCTGCAAGAAAAACCTATGCCCTGGAACAAAAATATGTTGTTCTGGATTCCTACCAGGCAGCAAGGGTACAGCTGGCTCTACAAATCAGAATTACAGCCTACACGATTAAAGAGCTTGAAGCCCGTATCACTATTTTACGTAAATATATACAACTGGCAAAACAGAACATCAAACTCTATACAGATACTATTTCCACGAACGGTATGAGCCATGCAGACAGTATTAGTGCAGAGCTTTCACTCTCTAAAATAGAGATACGTCAGGAGCATTACAGATCACTGCTTAGATCTCAAAAAGAAAAACTCTCTTATTTGGTACAACAAAGAGTTACAACCATCAAGGACAAACTGCGTATGCAAAAACCAGGTTCCCTCCAAAGATATCTTGCCAAACGCTCAAATAATCCTACCTATCGTATGAAACTTTCACAGAATAGAGCTGCAGGTGCAAACAAAACACTTGTTGATATGGAAATACACCCTGACCCTTATGTCAAAGTCGGATATTTCAATCGTCCTGATTTTCCTGACTATGCTTCCGTGACAGTAGGTCTCTCTCTGCCACTCTACGGTACGGAAAAACTCAACTCGGAAATAGCCAGGAAAGAAGCACTTTCAAGTATGAGTGATTCCCTGGATTACAAAGTATTTTTAGAGAGTGAAATACGTGCGAACTATGCGAAACTGAAAGAGGCGTACCATATTTACAACATTATACAGAACAAAAGCCTTCCACAGTTGGGACATATGCTTGAACTAAGCTCTTCTGCCATTGAAGAGGGTGCAGATCTTTTTACCTATACCAACATACTTGAACAGAAACTGGCACTGGAAGAGGAGAGCATCGCTGTCAAAGCGGAGTTTCTACGTACAAAAGCCAAACTTAAAGCACTTACAGGAGAAATATAATGTACAGATACACCATCATTTTATTATTCATCTTTATCACGACTGCCCAGGCAGAAATGAAATGTGAAGCAGGGAAATGCAGTACGGGGAAAGAGACAACTACAAAAGAGGTCGTAAAAAAAGAACCTGTCAAAAGTACTATCGAAAAACCCAAAAGAGAACATACACCTACCATTGAACAGCTTTTCAATGTCAGAACGGTAAAAGTGACCACTCAAAAGAGTGCACACAAGCAGACAAACTACGGATACATCGTAGCAGAGGACTCTCTTAAAACAGATGTAGTTGCATGGTATTCCGGATTTGTCGAAAGTCTCTATGCCGATACACTGTACAAAAAAGTCACGAAAGGGGAAACATTGGCAAAAGTCTACTCTCCTGAAGTCTATAAAGCAAAACAGAATTATTTGAATTCGATCAGATTTCATGCCAAACGTTCCTCTCCTGCTATGGTAAAAAGTGCAAGGATCAAACTTGAACTTCTTAATGTAAGTTCCCAGGAGATCGACCGTATCAACCAAACGCAAAAAGTTGAAAAATACACCAGCATCATCGCCCCTGTCTCTGGCTGGATATTTGAAAAGAATATCAATCAGGGTTCCTCTTTCAGCAGTAAGAAAAAACTTTTCCAGATCGTTAGTTTGAAGAAGGTCTGGATGGAGGTAAAACTTTATCAAAATGAGTTGGAAAAACTAAACGCTTTTAAGGATTTCACAGTAAAAGTAAAAGGAATCAACCACACATTTAAAGCCGCCAGATCTCTACTCTACCCTATGCTCGATCCAAAAGAGGCAACAGCTACATTACGTTTAGAGTTAGATAACCATGAAGGGCTCTTGAAACCGGGAATGTATGCAAAAGTATATGCTTCTGCCGGTACAGCTTCCCATCTTGTCATCCCTCGTACTGCTGCCATGCGTAAAAACGGTACCTGGTATGCCTTTCTTGCTACAGAGTTTAAAGGCGAGTATGAACCGATACAGATCGAAGTCAAACCACTTGACAATACCTATTTTGAACTCTTATCGGGTCTAAATGAAGGTGATACTATCGTAAATAATGCACTCTTTATGATGGACTCAGATGCCCAGATCAACAGTATATATTAGGAAATTGGTATGATTGAAAAATTAATATCCTTTAGTGTTAAGAACCGTTTTTTAGTCCTCATGGCTACCCTCTTCATCATTTTGGGATCTATCTGGTCTATGAGGAATACTCCTTTGGATGCCCTGCCTGACCTCTCACCTCCTCAGGTCATCGTACAGGTGACATGGAAGGGACAGAGTCCGGAGATCATTGAAGACCAGGGAACATACCCTTTGGTTTCACAATTTCTGGCTATCTCGAACATTGAAACTGTACGCGGTTTTTCTACCTATGAAAATGCTCTGATCTACATCATCTTTAAAGAAGATACTGATCTTTACTGGGCACGTTCCCGTGTACTTGAACAACTGGCATCTATTCAAAGTCAACTTCCTGATAACATGGAGGTTGCTCTTGGTCCGGATGCTTCCGGTGTAGGCTGGGCATTTGAATATGCATTGACATCCAAGACCAAAACACTGGATGAACTGCGTACTCTGCAGGACTACTACTACAAATATGCATTGATGGGTGTAGATGGAGTAAGTGAAGTGGCAAGCATTGGTGGGTTCGTACCTACATACCAGATCACTGTAAACAACGATGCACTGGTACAATACAACCTTTCTATCAAAGATATCTCTAAAACACTTAAGGACAATAACAATGACACAGGCGGCCGGATCGTTATTCAAAATGGGTACGAGTGGATGGTACAAGCCAAAGGATACATCAAGGACCTGGATGAGATACGTGATCTTGTCATCACTACTAAAGACGGTGTACCTCTTACGCTTTCCCAGGTAGGCCGTGTAGAGATGGTACCCGCTGCAAGAAGAGGTATGGCAGACCTCAATGGTGAGGGAGAAGTCGTCGGCGGTATAGTCATGGTACGGTATGGTGAAGATGTCTATGGTGCACTTGAACGTATCAATGCAAAAATGAAAGAACTCAAAGTAGAAGGGGTGGATGTCATTACCACCTATGACCGTTCAAGCCTCATTGACAAAGCTATTGATACACTCAAGACCACATTGGTAGAAGAGAGTATCATCGTTGTCATCATCATCGGACTTTTTTTACTCCACTTACGCTCTTCGCTCATCGTACTTATCGTTCTGCCTCTTACCATAGGTTTGACTTTTTTACTGATGAAACTCTTTGGTATAGGCTCCAACATCATGAGTCTGGGAGGGATAGCCATTGCCATCGGTGCCATGGTAGATGCCTCCATCGTCATGATAGAAAATGCACATAAAGCCATCCATAAACTGGAGCACAAACAGGGTAGAACGCTTACAGACCAGGAACGTATCGCCAGCATCGTCAAAGCTTCACAGGTCGTAGGCCGCCCTATCTTTTTTGCTCTGGCTTTGGTGGTTGTCTCTTTTCTACCTATCTTTGCACTTTCAGGACAGGAAGGGCTTCTCTTTACACCTCTGGCATTCACTAAAACCTTTGCGATGACAGCAGGGGCACTTCTGGCAGTGACGCTTGTACCTGTATTGATGATCTATTTTGTAAAAGGAAAGATCATCCCCGAATCGAAAAATCCACTGAATCGTTTCTTTATCTGGCTCTATCACCCTATTTTGGTGTATGGATTAAAACTCAAATATCTGGTAATCGCACTTGCAATCGGCGTACTTGTTTTTATGGTACCGCTTTACCAAAAGCTCAACTGGGAATTCATGCCTATGCTCAATGAACAGAGTGTGATGTATATGCCTGTTACCCCGTATGGTATCTCTGTGGACCAAAGTAAGGCACTCACTCAGAAAACCGATAAGATCATTAAGAGTTTTCCCGAAGTAGCTACCGTCTTTGGAAAAGGAGGCCGTGCAAACACTGCGACTGACCCTGCTCCACTGGGGATGCTGGAGACCATCATCACTTTTAAGCCAAAAAGTGAGTGGAGAGAAGGTATGACACATGAAAAACTTATGGCAGAGATGGAAAAAGCTTTGCAGGTACCGGGTCTTGTAAACTCATGGACCTACCCTATACGCGGGCGTATCGATATGTTGCTCTCCGGTATCCGTACCCCTATAGGGATCAAACTCTATGGAAAAGATGCTAAGGGTCTGCAGGAAGTAGCACAAAAGATAGAAAGCAGACTTCGTGACCTTAAAAGTACACAATCCGTCTTCTCAGATCAGGCAAGTGCAGGATTTTTTATAGATATAGATATTGATACAGAAGCCCTCAAACGTTACGGTATCAGCAAGAACCTCATACAGGAGTACACTTCTACTGCTATAGGTGGTAAGAAGATCACTACCATGTACAAAGGTTTGGAGCGTTACCCTATCGCCCTTCGTTTTGAAGAGGAGGAGCGGCGTAACCTTGATGATATCCGTAATATACAGGTCAAGACCCCTCTTGGTTTTGTTCCCCTTTCTACTTTTGCAAAGGTGGAGTACCGTGAAAGTGCCTCTGTCATAAAGAGTGAAATGGCTACCCCGGTAACCTTTGTCTATATTACACCACAACCAAGTATAAGTGCCACAAAATACAAGGAAGAAGCTACACAAGCACTTAAAGATATTCAGCTTCCTGCCGGATATTACATCGAGTGGGCAGGACAGACAGAATATTTAGAATCTGCCATGAAAAAGATAAAATGGATCATCCCGACTGTACTGTTGGTTATCTTGGTACTCATCTATTTTGCATTAGGAAAGATGATACCTACACTCATCGTTTTCTTTACACTGCCGTTTGCCCTGTTGGGTGGACTTATCTACATAGATATGCTGCAGTTCAACATGAGTATAGCAGTGATAGTGGGCTTTTTGGCCTTGCTGGGTGTTGCCGCAGAAACAGCCATAGTCATGATCGTATACTTGCAGGAGAGTGTAGAAGAGATGCGTGAGAAAATGGGAGAGAAGTTTGATAAAACAGATCTTTCTGATGCTATTTATGAAGGTGCTGTACAAAGAGTACGACCAAAACTCATGACAGTCTTTGCCATTTTGGCAGGGCTTCTTCCTATTATGTACACAACAGGTGTAGGATCTGAAGTCATGCAGCGTATTGCAGCACCAATGATAGGAGGAGTCGTAAGTTCAGCCATATTAAGTCTGCTACTGATACCTATCTTTTATGAGATCTATGAGAAAAAACAGTTGAAGAAAAAAAGATAAAGCATATCTCATACATAAAAAAACTGTAGGTCGGGGTACCCTTACCCCGACAATGATATGCATATGATAAAATACAAACATAATATAGAAAAACATATTTACGTCGGGGTGAAACACCCCGACCTACGAAAGGAAAAAACATGACAAGAATTAAAATTCAGTGCAAGCGAGGCACTAAATGCTGAGTCGTAAAATAAAAACAAAACTTCTATCACTATCACTACTTACCATCACTCTTCTTCTAACCGGCTGTAGCGACAAAGAGAAAACAAAATCCATCACAGAAGGCGGCATGAAATGTGGTCCAGGCAAATGTGGTGCAAGTATGGTCGATGGTTCTGCCGTACTGGTAAAAAAGAAAATGAATATTTTAAACCAGCTAAAAGAGGATGACAACAGACGGGACTGTGTACTTAAAGCAACAACAACAAAGGCTCTTTATAACTGTGTACGTGTAGAAAAAACCGGAAGGCTCAGTACAAAATGTTCAAGTGACAATACCAAGCAAGCACCTAAAAAAGAGGTATCAACTATGAAATGTGCTCCGGGTAAATGTGGAAATGGCATGTAATGAATTTTTTTAGGGGAGAAAATAAAAGATAAAAGCTTTCAAAAGCCAAAAGGCTTTTGAAAAGAAGGATTACTTCATCGCAGCAATATGCTCTGCAACAGCTTTGATAGCAGCATCATCCATAGAAGCTACTTGACCTTTCATAAGTGCACCCATACCGTGTTGGTTAAGTGTACCTGCTTTATAACCGTTAAGTTGCTCAATTGTTTTTGCAGCATCTTGACCTTTGATGATAGCAGATTTACCAAGTGCAGCTTTTTCACCGTTTGTACCATGACAACCAGCACATTTAGCATATGCAGCAGCACCGTCAGCCATAAGTAGTGTAGATCCAGCGAATAACATTGCGATTGCGATTTTTTTCATTTTAATTCCTTTTGAATGATTTGTTTTATTGATGACAAACCAAGTCTGTCATCATTCCCTCTAATGGATTCGTAATAATATACTTGTCTAACTTAATATAGAATTAAGTTTTAACTTAACAACTTGGTACGTTACCTGAATCAGATGCATACTCATGCGCGAAATCGTAAATATGAGGAACATATTTCTCTTTTAGTTTTACACCCGGGCAGATCTTTGCAGCTTCTTCAGCAAATTTACCTGCACCATTGATTTTTTCCCACTCATCCTGTGTATGTTTTGCAGCAAATTTAGCACCGGAGAAACCACATACAGCTTTCATTTTCTTCATATAAAGTTTTTGGCCTTTTTTTACATCTGCAGAAGCAGTAGTTGAAAGTACAGCCAGTCCAAGTAAAGCAGAAACTGCTATTTTAGTCATTTTAGTCATTTAATATCCTTTTGATTTTAAGATGAGAGATGATAACATGAAATTGTGAAAAGATTGTGAAAAGATTGTGAATAAAAAGAAAAAAGTAGAAGCAGAAAAGAAAAAACTGCTTCTATAAGTTACACTTGCTGAAAAATTTAAACTTATAATAAATATTGTTTTACCTTAACATTTAGGTACGACTCCGTCACTTGCATACTTCACAGAAAAATCATATACATGTTTCCACCATGAAGGTTTGATCTTGTTCAATTTTAAACGAGGGCAGATCTTTTTTGCTTCTGCTTGAAATTTTCCCTCATCATAGATCTCTTCCCACTCATCCTGTGTATGATTTCTGGCAAAACGTACGCCGGAAAATCCACATTTTTTACGAAACTTCTTTTTAAAGAGTTTTTGTCCTTTTGTTGCTCCCGCAGTTACTGTTGTCGGCATACTAGCCGTTATGAAAAGTGCCAATGCCACTATCCCAATTATTTTCTTCATCCTTCAACCTTCCTCGTTAGTATAATTTATTATTATCCTGCACTATTGTATCTACTTCAACTTATCAAAAACCTTAAACTTTTCCCAATATATATCTATTGCTTTATTAAGTTCTTCATCGCTTAACTTACTCTTCTTTTTTATTCCGTAATTATCAATAAAAAGTTCCGACATCACTGAAATACTTTTAGAGGGATAGCGTAAATAGTGTTTGAGTCCTGCTTTGACGTTTTCTTCTCCGCTGTATAGCTGCAAATATTTTTTAAACATTTGTTGTAATGTAGTTGGTAATTCTTTATGACACTCCACACAATGACGTTCATAAGCATCTTGTGCCCATAATTGACTTAAAGAAAACAAAGTTAAAATTATTATTGTTTTGATCACACTATTCTCCTTTTGCAACAATTTGCATTTAGTTAACGGTTTTGCCTCCACGGCTACACTCCGTTCCGACCGTTCCGGTTCCGAACCTACAAACGTGAAGCAGTTCACGTTTACTTAACGGTTCTCACCATTTTAACACCACCTTTGTTCCTTCTCCTTCTTTTGACTCTACTTCTATCTGTATATTATATTCATCAGTGATCTTTTTAACGATACTTAAGCCTATACCAAAGCCACCTTCGCTTTTATTAAATCTCATATAACGATCAAACATAAATGGTATCTTCTCTTCTGCTATTCCGATCCCTGTATCCCATATCATCAACATATTTTGACGCAGCTTTATACCTACTATACCTCCACGTTTGTTATATTTGATCGCATTGGATATAAGATTGTCGATCACACGGGTGAACTTTTGTTTATCTGCTGTTATTGTTGTATTTTCCAAATCTAAATGATATTCCAACTGCTTGGATTCGGCTAAAATAGAAAAATATTCTGCTCTGTCCCGCAAGAGGGTTTGAAGCGCTATACTTTCATCTTCATTCTCTTTCTCCTGCTCCAGGGTCAGATAGGTCAGATCCTTATAAAGTGTCGAAACTGTTTTGGCTGCAATATTGATACGTGTCAATTTTTTCTTATTCTTCTCTACCATGACATCTGTATCCATCATCTCTATGTTGGCAAGTATCGCTGAAAGAGGCGTATTGAGTTCATGGGTCGTATCTTTGATGAACCTGTCAAGCAGCATGATCGAGTCACGCATAGGTTTCAGAAAGAGTTTTGCGAGTAAAAGACCGAATACCATAAAAAGAAAAAATGCAATAAGACCATAACCTGCAATATGTTTCCATATCTCTTCACGCCATACTCCGTCATCTTCCACTTCTATAATAAGATATTTGGTACCCAAATAGTATGTATCCAATGTTTTTACAAAATGTATATATTTTTTACTTTTTGTAATATATATCTCTTCATCAAAATGTATATGTTCATCTTCTAATAAAGAAAAGATCTTCATGAACTCTATATCATAAATCGCGGATCTGAATCGCGGATCACGAGGATACGTATTTCTCTCAGGAAAAAAGTAATGCAGTACTTTAAGTCTTTTTGTCTGTATATAAGCATATTTTGAAAGTGCCGCACGCTGCTCTGCCAACATTAATTTCTCTTGACTCTGATAGTAAAAAGCCGAAAGCAGAGAGATCATAAGAATGACCATCGCTACATAAAGTGTTAAAAATCTAAGAAGGGATTTCTTTTCACTTTTCAGTAATGAATTTGTAACCTTGCTTTTTGATACTAACAATTCTTTCCTTACCTATGATCTTACGAAGATTTTTGATATAGGTACGCAGTGCTGAGTCGCTAGGCTCCTCATCAAAATCCCATAAATGTTTATAAATACGTTCGTGTGCAATGACCTCTCCCTCTCTTTTCATGAAAAGATTCAAGAGTCTTGACTCTTTATTGCCTAATGGAACACTTTTCCCATCAATGATCAGTTCACTGTTTTTAATATCATAAGCGATATTTTCAGCGATCTGTATCAACTCTTTATTTTCATGGAAAAAACCTCTTTTAAGCAGTGTCTCTACACGTATATGTAATTCTTTAAGTACGAAAGGTTTACGGATATAGTCATCACAACCGCTCTCGAACCCTTTTTCCAGGTCATCTACAGAATCCATGGAAGTAATATAGATTGCAGGAGCAACAACCCCTTCCTCCCTGCTCTCTTTAAGCAGATCGAAACCATTGATACCAGGTGTATTTACATCCAGAAGAAGCAGATCATATTTACTCTCATACAGTTTATCCTGTGCTTCGTGCCCATCATACACACTGACTACTTCATAGCCCTTTTCTTCAAGAAATTCTGTCACTGTTTCATTCAGATTTGCATCATCTTCCAATAATAATATTTTACTCATTAACTCTCTTTACAGGTATTGTCTTACCCAGCTCTGTAAACGTCCTGCACTCAGGGCACCACTCAGTCTGTCAACCTCTTTGCCGTTTTTAAAGATGATCAAAGTAGGAATACTCTGTATACCATACTGTGCACCTAAAGCCTGCTGTTCCTCCGTATTTACTTTTAGGAATTGCGCCTGAAGAGGCATTGACAAAGCAGCTTCTTCAAATGCCGGTGCCATTTGCAGACAGGGACCACACCAGGGTGCCCAAAAGTCTACCACTACAGGAATATCACTATTCACTAAAAAGGTACCAAGTTTTCCTGCATCTACAGAAACTGGTCTGCTATCAAGCAGTGACTGTTTACACGCACCACAGTTTGCCTTGGCATAACTCTCTTTTTTAGGAATACGATTAACCTTGAGACAATGTGGACATACAACATTAACATTCATAAAAAACCTCCAAGAATCATCATTATTTTTATTTTCTTAGGTATTATAGCAAATAAAGTAAATACAATATAAATAGGATAATAAATGGCAATAAAAGAACTCATAATAGGTGGTGGATGTTTCTGGTGTACGGAGGCAGTATTTGAACTGCTTAAAGGAGTAAGTGATGTAGAGAGCGGTTATGCCAACGGCCATACGCCTGATCCAACTTACAGAGACATCTGCACAGGAGAGACGGGACATGCCGAAGTCATCAAGATCACCTATGATGACTCTATTATTACAGCAGATACGCTTTTAGACATTTTCTTTGTGGTACACAATCCTACTACCCTTAACTATCAGGGAGCAGACAGAGGTACACAGTACCGTTCTACAATTCTGTATACGGATGAAGAGACAAAAGAGGCTGCATTGGCAGCAAAAGAGAGAGCACAGGCAGACTATACTGACCCAATTGTTACAGTTATAGAACCACTGGATCTCTATTACCCTGCCGAAGCCTACCATCAGGACTATTACCGTCAGAATCAAATGCAGGGGTATTGTATGGCAGTCATACCGCCGAAGTTGGCAAAGTTGAAGGCTAAGTTTGCCAAGGAAATGGTGTAGAGACTACACCAATGCTTTTAACTCATCCACGGCATAAGCAAAATCTTTACCTTTATACGGGGTGTGGTTCAATCTTGCAGCAAGTTCCAGTTCATCTTCTGTCATATTGTAGTACTTTAGCATATGTATCATATCGTTCATGACACCCATTACTCTTCTGTTTGAAGTCTTGGCATAACTAATATGCTCTACACTCTTGACCATCTTCACGATTTGTGCAAGTTTAAAGCCATCTCTATACATAAGCTCTTGTAGGTATGCTCCTATGGGTTCGTCTATAGTTTTCATGGTGGCTTTGGTCACACCATAGATAAATACAGAGTAGTAGCTCTCGTTGTGTGTCACAAGCAGACAGTTTTTACGTCCTATCTTAAAGATATTTCCGTGCCATAGATTGAGTGGCTCTTCATCGATTGGTACATCATCTGCTTTGATGTTTAACAGGTCTTGTAGTTTTTTAGTGGCTTGGATGATCATAACACTATTTAGCTTCTTTTATTGTCAACATACAACAGCACATCTTTTATAACCAATTTTTGAACAGCAGAAATGAGTGTTCCCATGAGTTTATAATCTGGTTGGTTATTTTTTGTTGGGAGTGAAATATTTAATTCATCTGCATCTTTTGCATAAAAATTTCTACCATAATGAAATTCTCCCGTATAAGATGATTTATGAATTGCTGCTGTTACAAAAATTGACGCAAATTTAGGCAAATCTTCAGTATGAACAACTGCAATATGGTCATCTCCTCCATATTTATAGTTTCTGTATTTCGCAGAGCCAAACATATCAATTGTTGTAGTATTCTCTGAAAAAACATCAACATCATTTCCAATAAATGCTGAAATTCCTTCATCAGTTTCACCAGCTGTTACAAAGGGTAAAGTTCCTGAAACTCTATCTGCACTTTTTAGGCGTTTGCCACGAGTAGATTTTCCAAATAATTTTTCAAGATTAAAGGTTTCCCATTGCATATTTTCAAAATCCTCTAAAACCTGCTCCTCTTCACTAGTTAAAGTATAATCTTCTAAACCATTAGCCGCAAGATATGCCTCAAGCTCTGCTATTCGCTCTGCCTCTAATTCTGATATAAAACTCTCCATAAAATCAAAATCTATTTTGCCATTTTTTGTTGGGAGTTTTATTAATTGGTTTGCAATAATTTTTACATTAAAACTTGAACCACCCCAAGTAAAAGAACTAAAAGATTTTGTCATTGCCAAAACAAAAAAGAGTGCATTTTGTTTATTAAATTTATCATCTTTAGGTTTAATAATTTTTATTTTATCACCTGTAAAATATGGTTTTTCTTGATAAAACATTGTTGCTGTATCTTGCCCAAATGAGATTGTATTTCCTTCATTTAAAAATTGCTTATCTTCATTGATATAACCACGAACACCATTATTTAAACTTGTTCTAACAACATAAGGTTTGCCATTTTCTGAAATTGTTATTTTATTTGCATCAAATCGTTTTTTATAAGAATTTATCTCAAACAAATCCCCAATCCTAAACTCTCCCCACTCAACTTTCTCTAAGTTTTTGTTGAGTGGGGTATCTACTTTCCCTGACTTTGACCTTTTAAAATAGTAGAAACTTCCCAAGCCAAATAGTCACTGACAGTTTTTTTAAAATCTTCCAAAGTGGGTTTGGTATCTATGGGGGGCTGTTTGGTTCCAGTCTGCCCCATTTTCAGGGTCTATGGTGCCTTCATGATACTCTTTTTCTGTAAAGATATTGAGCTTACTTTTGCCAAAACGCACTAAGTTTACCAGCTCCTCATATCGCTCTTTTGCATTGTCTGTATCTTTTAGATTATTACTTGCTTTTTTACGGTTACTTCTAGTATAGCCATCGTTAGAGAAGTCTATGAATTTTACCATCTCATCTTTGTGATGCCTTTCGTTTACTTTAAAAACATATATATTGGTCTGCACACTTGATTTACCTATAAAAATATCTACAGGCATCTTGATACTTGCTATAAGCGTATGTTTTTTTAGTATCTCTTTGTTGTACTCTATCGCTTTTCCCGAGCCTGCCGAATTTTGTATGATGATAGCAGCATAACCTTTATTCATCATATTTAGCGCTTTGAGAACAAAGTTCATACCATTACCCGGAGCTGAGTATGGTGGGTTCAATATAAAAGCATCAGCAGGGAATTTACTGTCTGTATCACCAAAACCATAATTACCGTCAAAATCTACCAATGAATCTTTGTTTAAAATATTTGAGCTTCCATCACCCATAAGAATCATATTTAAAATAGCCAACATATAGACACTAGAAAGCAACTCTAGTCCAAGCAGTTGTTCAGATTTGATTTTAATCTCTTTTTGGGTAAGCTCATTGGGTGAAGTGATATTCTCTTTTGCATCAATGAGCATCTCATTCATGGCAGCTACCAATAAACCTGCAGAACCAGTCGCAAAATCCCATACATATGAGTCTTTATTGACTCTTGCCAATTTTACTAAAAGTGTAGCTATGTAAGAGGGAGTTAGTACCACATCATTAAGTTTGTCTTGTGAAAAACCAAGCCAACCATACATCTCATTAAATAGCTTTCCTGTAAAATCAGTGGTTAAGCCTATTTTATAATATATCCCTAAATCATCTACAATTTTTGTAAAAACCCTTTTAAGTTGACTCTCACCATTTTTTACTTTGTTTATATTTTCAGTGGTAAGTGTATTTTCTAATGTTCTTACAATTAAATCTCTCTTCTCTTTAGGAATCTGTTTTTCACCTAAAAAAGCTTTGATTTTTCTTACTGCAATATCTCCATCTCTATTACCCTCTTCGGTAGAAGATATTAACTCAGATTTGTCAAGTGGAGCAACTTTTCCAGGTATGCCAAGTGTCGCTATGATAGAAGCAGCCACAAGATAGACACGATCACTTTCAGATAAGCCTTTTTCATTTTCGTAGATGTCATTGTTGAGTTTTTTTAAGCTTGTATCAATCTCTTTTTCTCGTTGCTCTTTGAGCTTGTCAAGCTCCTCTTGTGAGAGACTTAATTTTTTTACTTGCTCAATAAATTTATTAAAATTTTTAGGTGCTAAAAATGAAAAGTCTGAGAATTCTCCAACCTTTTGTCCTGCTCCAAGATTCTCTCTTGAAACATAATAGACACCAATTTCATGTTTGATTTTTCCACTTTCATCTTTATAGCCTGTCATTCCAATGGCAATAATGTCTGTATAGCTAGTATGATGCAAGAGAGCATTTGCATAATGGACTGCTCCATTGACTGCATAAGAGTTTATATTTTTAAAATGGGGTTCATTTTTAGCAGTTCTATTTTCAACTTGTTTGCTCTTGTCTAATTTTACAAGTTTATTTTTGTAGCCTTTGTATTCAATAAGAATAGGATAGTAGTCTAAATTTTTATCTTGCAGTAATAATTTAGCATCAGGACGGTTTGCTCCTGTTCCACCATTTTTAGTAAAATAATCACTAAGTGCTTGATCTATCTCACTGTTTAAAGATTCCTGCTCTAGCTTGTAATCTAACTTATAAGATTTTAGCCATCCATTAGCTAAATCTGTAATATTTGGTTCTATTGATTTTGCCATCTTAACTCTCCCGTATTATGAAGGATATTTTACCCAAACAACACTTTGACACCTACTAAAGAAAATGTTATTTTATATCAGCAAGATATGACAATTTATCATATTTTTATCTTCATCCCTCTAAAAAAGCTATACTTCACCCGTACCCTTTTACATGGGGTAGTGTTCTAACTTTTATATCATTTAGGTCAGGCTAGGAATTTATAGTGTGGGCGGTAAAAATTTGAGATGAAGGGGTACATATATGGAAATACTGTTTTCTGTACTATTTCTTATGCTTGGAATAATACAAGCCATATTTATGTGGTTAAATTATAAAGAGTGTAAGCAACAAAAGAACACAGACAAAGACTAAAGTCTAGTCTCACAAGGTTTAGAGAGGCGCAACTCTCTAGACTTCTGTGTACCCTTCCTAATATTTTACACCATCAAACTTTAAAACTATATAAAAGATATCAAGCTATCTCTCCAAAGGATTATCACTCCGCTTCTTCACTTTTCTCTCCTGCTCTTCAGAGATATTAGGCTGCGAAAACTCTACTTTTCCATAGATGATACACCCTCTGCATCCGGGATCACAGACATGGGAGAGTTTCATGCACCACTCTTTTATATCACCATTCTTACCTAAATACTGACATCCCCAACCACTGGCCATACTAATATACTCCTCTATTATTTATTGGTCGGCTAAAGCCAACCCTACTTTAATATCTGATTTCAAAACCGTCTGTAGTAAATTCTGCATCATCTATGATCTCATATTTCACATCTTCCACAGAACTTAAGGGGGATCCCTCTTTAAGTATCTGTATGAATGTATCAAGATCATCATCAAAGACTTCTGCTACCACTTCAACTGTGCCATCAGATAAATTTTGGATGTATCCTTTAAACTGTTTCTTCATTAATGCCTGTGAAACGAACTTTCTATAGAATACACCCTGCACTCTACCAAAAATGACAAATCTGTACCACTCCATCCTTACACTTCTCCATACTCTTCTTTAAGATTTTGCAGGAACTCCAAAATACGTGTTTGAAACAGTACTTCTTCTTCATTTTCATCATCCAGACACTCATGCAGCTGCATAAGCATATCCATATCTATTTTTTGGGCAAAACGTTTTACCTCTTTTGTCTCTCGTTCCACAAGCATAACAAGATGTTCAAAATCGAGTCCATTCTGGGTAATGATCTTATTGTGATATTCATTTACCGTATCTATGAGTAACTCTGCCCTGTCATGATCATCATCATAAATAGTATATGCTATCTCTTTGAGTTTCTGTTTTTCACATTCATCTATCTCTCCATTGGAAGAAACCATCAATGTCAGGATCTTTGCACGGTATTCCAGAGAGCTATGGTGATAAACTAGAAACTCTCTGAACATTTTGGTTACTTTACGTTTAAAGATCTTAAACATTTTTTTCCTTCATACTCTATGATATAATTAACACCATTTTAACAAAAAAATACTATAGTTCTATAATTTTTAAATCAAAGAGGCATATGAATGAACAATATCGATCTTGTCATCATCCTTAGTACTGCTTTTTTAGGCAGCGTAGGACACTGCATTGGGATGTGTGGAGGCATTGTCGTAGCCTATAGCTCTACAAAAATCGACCAGACTTCATCATGGACACGACAAACCATCTCTCATCTTGCCTATAACTTTGGGCGTGTAATGACCTACACTATCTTGGGTGCCATGTTTGGTCTTCTGGGCAAAGCCATTGCCTTTACCCCTACAACAAAAGGTGTGCTTTTTGTACTTACAGGTATTTTGATGATCTTGGCAGGATCATCCCTTATAGGTAATCTCAAGTTTCTCAACTCTGCAGAGTGGTCTGTCTCCAAAAACAGCTGGTACCAAAACAGTTTTAGAAAACTCATTAGCAGCAAATCACTGCAAAGCTTCTTTCTGCTTGGTATGCTTAACGGTATCATCCCCTGTGGTCTTGTCTACTCTTTTGCTATTTTTGCAGCAAGTACGGCAAGCCCGTTATGGGGAGCTATTGTTATGGCAACCTTTGGATTGGCCACCATTCCTGCCCTTTTCTTTTTAGGTACCATTACCAGATTCTTGCAAAAAGGATCTCTTCGGGGAACCATGATGAAACTCGCTGCCATGCTTGTTATCTTTTACGGGTTCTACACGCTTTACAAAGGGTATAAGTTCATCGCTCACCCTAAAGAGACACAAGAGATGATAGACAGTATGCAAACAGGAAGCATCAAGAGTAAACTGGAAGGCAAATGTGGAGGCATGAAGTGTGCTCCCGGAAAATGTGGTTAACATCTTATTTATCTTTTTATCTTACAATGGATATGTTTTTTATTAAAAGGAGAAAACATGTCAAAATTAGTAAAAGTAATCGAAGTTCTGGCTCAATCAGAAAAATCGTGGGAAGATGCAGCTGCAGCTGCAGTAAATGCAGCAAGTAAAAGTATCGATAATATCAGGTCTATCAATATTACGAACATGAGTGCGAAAGTAGATAATGGCAAGATCATTAAATACCGTATCAATGCAAAGATCTCTTTTGCAATTGGCAAAAAGAGATCATAAGCCCTTCTATTCGTAGGCAAGAATATACCCTGAAAGAAGTGCTTTTAGGGTACACACGCTACATTTTGGGTATAATTCACCCATGAATCACATTAAAATTTACGCTTACAACCATACCCCACTTCAGTTTGATTTTAAACAAACTATAGAACGTTTTTTTGTTGAAGAGATACCTCTTTACAGTTTTACAGGAAACGGAAATTATCTTATATTAAAAATTAAAAAAACAGACATGAGTACATGGAAGCTCATCACTGTATTAGCCAAAGCCACAGGATTACAAGAGCGTGACATTGGATATGCGGGCTTAAAAGATAAAAATGCAACCACTATACAGTATATTTCTCTACCGAAAAAGTATGAAAAGGAACTCAACAAAAACCTCACCACAGAGAAGATAGAAATACTTGAACGTACCTATAACAAAACTCCCATCAAAATAGGACATCTTAAAGGCAACAGATTTTCCATCATCCTGCACCATATCAACGAAAAAGACGCAAAGTTTTTTAATACCACTGCAAAAATGATGCAAAGTAAAGGCATACCCAACTACTACGGCTACCAACGTTTCGGTGAAGACAGCAAAAGTTACCTACAGGGTAAAGAGATAGCCCACTCTGGGAAAAAGCTCAAAGGAAGCAAAGAGAAACTGCTCGTATCTGCCTACCAAAGTCACCTCTTTAACAAATGGCTCGCTCAAAGGGTCAAGCTCTCTACCATCATCGCAACGGACAAAGCAGACGTAGCAGCAAAAAAACTCAAGTATCCTCTTGAACTTGTCAAAGTCCTGGCTAAACAGCCTCAGCTCTTTAAACTCTTTTTAGGGGATGTCATCATGCCTTACCCTTACGGAAAAACGAACTTTGTTAAAGATATGCATCAAAGTGCCCAAGCATTTGAACTCAAAAAGATAGCCCCGACAGGACTACTCTGCGGAGCCAATGCTCTACGAGCCAAAAGTGATGCCTACCACCTCGAAGAAGCGTATGATGATACGGAACTTTCCAGCCTAAAAGGAGACAGACGTTTCGCCTGGATATGGCCCAAGGAGGTAGAGACTGTATATGATAAAGAAGCAAAAAAACTTACTGTAGATTTCTACCTTCCAAAAGGATCTTATGCAACTACTTTTTTAGAAGAGATCGGGAAGTTTTCATTGAAAGAAGAGAAAAGAGACTAACTACTTCTCCTCTTTTCCATCATCTTTTTTGGGAAGAAACTTACCACAGCCTTTATCCGGTGTTCCGCCAAAACTTTTTACTTCTCTTGCCGTGCCGTTTTCATAAATGACTGTTCTTTGACAATTTGGTGCTTCCACACAACTTTCGTTACTACATCCTACATCTTCCGGTACTGCCATTTTATTTCCTTTTCTTTATTATTTTAATTATTTTTTGATCTCAAAACTTTTTGTTTTAAAGAGATGAAACTTGGTTGCCACTTCACTCTTTTCCAAGCCCAACCCTTTAAGCATTTTGGGATTGACCAGATAATACCCGATCGATACTTCAACTTTATCACCTTTCTGTAACGTATAGTTGTAGCTTAGAACTCTTTTTTCATTGCCTTTTACTGCTGTATCCTTTACTACCTCTTTTGCAAGCCAGGGAGGTGTCGGTTTGCCATTCGCACCAATGACTCTTGCAAAATTCCTATTTGGCAGTTCAATTGTTTTCCCCTCTCTTGTTATCCTGGTTCTTACCTGCATTACACGCATAGGATGCAAGGACAAGGCATGAGTGCTTTTGTTCTCAATAATGACATCGAATGTATTAGTATTTTCTTTAAGATTCAACTCAACATATTGACTTAACATATCTTGATGCACATGTGTTCCGGGAAAACCATGAAAAGTATGTTCTTTGGTCTCATGGAGGTTTGAAACACTCCCTTTGACTTTTGGCATATGACAACTTACACAATTGTCGCGTTCAAGTTCATATTTGACATTCGTAGAACATACATTCATATCATACTTGTTTTTCTTATGCGAATGACAACCTATACAGACATTACCACTGTTAAAATGGGCACTGTTTGTTTTGATTTTATGAAAAGGAGACTCGATATGCTCTTTTAATGAACCGAAATAAGATTTTTCCTCTTTCGAGATCACATTCATATTCATCATTCTGTCATGTTTGATGAACTCTATTCTATGACAGTACGCACAGGAGATTCCCTCTCTCTGGGTACTGCTGTTGGCATCAGGGACAACACCGTTATTTGTTTTAACCAGTTCCTCTATGTTGGAAGCAGCAGGAGTATGGCATTTAGCACATGCATAAGACTCAAGTTTTGTATTTTTAGGATGTTTCTTCCAGACAGCAGCATGGATCTCATCATCAAAAATAGATGCTTTGGCATGTTGTGTTGACGTAAATTCTTTATAGATGGAAGGATGACATTCTTTACAGGTCTCACTGGGTTCGAAACTATAATTCGCATATACTGCATATGTCAATAAAAAAAGTGTAAGAACCTGTTTCATGATAGCTCCATGGATTATTATTTTAATAATCCTGAATTATACTGGTATAACTTAAATCTATTGTTAAATGAGTACTTTTACTGCTAACGTCTGTCTCTTCCCTTTTTATTTTTCTTCTCATCTTTCGGTTTTGCTGCATCAAATGCTTTAAAGCCGTCACGCTTTGTAGTCTTTCTCTTCTTTTTTGTAGGGGCACCGCTGCTCTTTTTCTTTTTGCCAAAAGCACCATGGGTCTTTTTTTTATGGTCCGTTGTTTTTCTCGCACCTCTTTGTTTGACTGTTACTTTGGGAGCATAACCTTCAAGTTCCTCCTGGGGAATAGACTTGCCAAGCAGACGTTCCACATCCTTCAATGCTACCGTTTCAGAAGGTGAGATAAGTGTGATAGCCAAACCTTTTGCTCCTGCCCGGCCGGTACGGCCTATGCGATGGATATAATCTCCTGTAACATGAGGAATATCATAATTTATTACTACTTCCAATGCAGGTATATCCAAACCGCGTGCTGCAATATCTGTAGCAACAAGTACACGTACTTTCCCTTCTCTAAAACCTTCCAGAGCACGACTGCGTTCACCGGAACTCCTGTCACCGTGTATCACAGAGGTTTTAAGTCCGGAGAGATTGAGTTCTTTGGCTACTTCATCGGCAAGTTCCTTTTTACGGATAAAAACAAGTACCTGTTTATAATTGCGTGAGCCTATAAGATAAGAAAGCAATTCATTTTTCTTCTCTTTTTCAACAGGATAGACGACCTGTTCTACAGAATGTGCAGAAGTTCCCATACTGTCCACTTCTATGAGTTTCGGTCTATGAAGGATCTGTTCTGCCAATCGTTTTACAGAACCGGAAAGTGTTGCTGAAATAAATATATTTTGTCGTCTCTGTGGCAAATGCTGGAGTATTTTGCTTACTTCATGTACAAAACCCATATCCAAAATAGTATCGGCTTCATCCAGAACCAGGTAGTCTACACTTTCAAGGTTAACGTTCTTTTGTCCTATGTGCTCCAAAAGCCGCCCACTGGTAGCTACGATGATATCTACACCTGCTTTGAGTCTGTTGGCCTGTGCTGTAAGATTCGAACCGCCATAAAGTACCGTACTTTTTAAAGGCAGATATTTGCCATATGTTTCAATGCTCTCATGTACCTGCTTCGCCAATTCACGCGTCGGTACTAAAATAACTGCCTTGGGATAATGTTGTCCATCTTTGAATCTTTTGGTTAATTCCTGAAGTATAGGTAAAGAGAATCCTGCTGTCTTCCCTGTACCCGTCTGTGCCCCTGCCATGATATCACGATGGGTGAACATCGCAGGGATAAGTACCTTTTGTATGGGTGTAGCACTTTCATACCCTTTCTCTTTAAGGGCTTTTAATATTTCCGGAAAAAGTCCTAATGTTTCTAATGACATCAATCTAGTGTAAACTCAGTATTTTCAAGTCTTCGCTTAAGACGCATCTTACGTTTTGCCACTTCACGCATATCTGCATCACTGTCACTCTCATCTACTATTTCAACCCCCAAAATGGTCTCTACACAATCTTCGAGAGTAACGATACCTTCAGTCTGGTCATAGGAGTCAAGTACCAGGAACATATGCTCTTTTTTCTTGATGAACAGGTCGAGTGCCATAGAAACAGGGATATTCTCGTTGATCTTGAAAATATTTTTTTCTATACTTTTAAGCATGACACTGTCATCTTCAAGTGCTTGTTTAAATATCTTCTTCGTCATGACTATACCTGTAATATTTTCAAGATTCCCATCAAAGACAGGTACTCTTGAAAATTTGAAGATCGCCGGTTCATTCTCAACGATATCCTTAATGGTACGGTTACCGTCCAAAGCAAAGACAACAGTCCGGGGAGTAAGGATCTCATGAATTTTTATCTTATCCAGGAGCAGGATATTTTCAATAACATCAGATTCCTGCTCATCAAGCACTCCCTCACCTTCACTCATAAGTGTACTCTCTATCAGTTCTTCTTTTGTAAGGCTCATCCCTTCATCATCTTTCTTGATACGGTTCGTTAAGAACAGGGTCATAAGTATTATGGGATAGGTGATCCATATAAAGAACTGTATGAAATACGCTGCAACAGGCGCCAGAGATTTCCAATAGACCGCCCCAATAGTCTTGGGAATGATCTCTGAAAGAAACAAAATAGCGAAAGTCAGAATAATAGAAACATAAAAAACAGCACCTGTACCATAAATACTTTCAGCCTGTGCTCCGACTGCAGCTGCACCAAGTGTATTTGCAATAGTATTTAAAATAAGTATTGAAGCAATAGATTTATGGATGTTGGTCTTATGTGCTTTAAGAAGTCTTCCTACACTTGGCCGGTCCTTTTCCAATACTGAAATATAAGGCATATTGACAGAAAGCAACACAGACTCCAATACAGAACAGATAAATGAGATTATCACTGCAGCTAAAAAATATAAAATTAACAAGTCCATTTAAATAAAAAAATCCTTATAATGAAATTTACAATAAAATAATGGTCGCCAGACCTAAAAAACTAAAGAAACCTACTACGTCTGTGATCGTTGTAAGTATCACTGTGCTTCCGATAGCCGGATCGATATCCAACTTTTTGAGCAGCAAAGGGATCATGGAACCAAAAAATCCTGCACTCAGCAGATTAATGATCATGGAAAGTGCTATCACCACACCCAACATCCCTTTATCAAACCATATAGAAGCTATAATGCCTATGATTATAGCAAAAATAAATCCATTTGCAAGAGAAAGGATCACCTCTTTTTTAATGGTCCTGAAGGCATCATGTTTTGCGATGTCACCCAGTGCAAGCTGACGTACAACGACCGTAAGACTCTGTGTCCCTGCATTTCCGCCCATTGATGCGACAATAGGCATCAATACCGCTAAAGCTACATAACTCTGCAGGGTACTTTCAAATATACCTATGACCAATGACGCCGCAATAGCCGTAATAAGGTTAATACCTAACCAAACTGCTCTCGACTTTCCCGCTTTTAGAAGATCATAATCTTCTTCAGCAGCATCATTTACCCCGGCCAGGTTATATATTTGGTCCGTTGCATGTTCATTCATAATATCATAAATATCATCTGAAGTGATACGACCGAGTAATACGCCGTCGTCATTGACAATAGGCATTGAACTTAAGTCATACTCCTGGAATTTTTGGACAACATCACGAATATCATCATGGTCATGTCCGACAACAGGTTTATATTTTTCAGGATTTTCTTCAATATTCTCCTGCAGTGTTTTATCAAAATCAAACACAAGAAGATTATCCAGACCTACACCGTAGCGTAAAATATTATTTTCATCTGTTACAAAAAGATAATTGACATTTTCAAGTTCATCTTTTCTTCTGAGTTCTGCAAACTCTTTGATGACATCATGTACAGTATGATGCAGATTGGCAGTATAGACTTCAACCTGCATATATGCCCCGGCTTCATCTTCATTATACTGTTTGAGCTGTATAATATCTGCCTGGTCATCTTTATGCAGCTGGTTAAATACCGCCTTTGCTATATTATGATCAACTTCTTCAAGTTCCTGGATAAAGTCTGTCTGGTCATCCGATTCAAGTTCTGCAACAGATTCCGCAAGTTCCTGAGGCGTAAAGGATTCAACAACATCTTCAAAATATCTGTCCGGAAGCTCAAGTGCTACATCTGCAATAAGTTCTTTAGGAATAGACTGTACAGCTTCGTTAAAACTTTTCTCATCCAGATCTTTAAGAAGCTTGGCTATCTCGGAGGGATGCAGTTCATCATGTGGATGTGCATTTAAATATTCTGTAAGTTTGTCCATACTGTCCCCCCTCTTATGATAGTAATTGATTTATGGCATTATACTTGAATTTATTGAATAAAGGTATAAGAAAAAAAGTTTAAGGAAAATCAAGGGGGAGTACTCCCCGCTTAATGTAGATTATTTAACCGGTACATCACATTTTTTAGTGATAATGCAAAGCGGACAGAAATTTGAAAGTCCTGCAACAAGCGGGATAACACCTAAATAGAACCATGCATTACCTGAGTAGATACCATAACCGATAAGTGCTGAACCAAGAGCAATTCTAAAAGTACGACAAAATTTTCTTATTTTATTTATATCCATAATGTTTCCTTTGAAATATTTTTGACACTATACAATAGATAGCTTATAAAATAATTAAGGGTACCTCAAAATAGAAGATACTCATAAAGTCTCTCAGTGTCAGTGTAGGATCTTTCCCTCAAAAGAGGGAAATAGAAGATTAAAGTTGAGGACCTGCTGATGCATAGTCGAATTCATCACCATTATCATCATAACGACGGAAATTTTCCTGGAACATTTTAGCCAGTTTTGCAAGCATGGCATCATACTCTGCTTTGTCTTCCCATGTTTCTCTTGGATTAAGCACTTTATTGTCTTTGACACCATCCAGTGCTTTGGGTATTTTAAGATTGAAAGTATCAAGTGTATCAAATTCCGCATCATTGATGGAACCGTTCAAAATACCGTCAATACATGCTCTTGTGTCTTTAATACTCATTCTTTTACCTGTACCGTAAGGACCGCCTGTCCAACCGGTATTTACAAGATAGACATTTACACCATGTTCATCTATCTTTTTACCAAGAAGTTTTGCATACACAGTAGGATGCAGTGGTAAGAATGCTTCACCGAAACATGCAGAGAACGTAGCAACCGGTTCAGTGATACCTCTCTCCGTTCCTGCCACTTTAGCTGTATACCCGCTAAGGAAATAGTACATTGCCTGTTCTTTGGTAAGTTTGCTTACCGGAGGAAGTACTCCAAATGCATCTGCAGTAAGGAAAATGATATTATTTGGATGTCCTGCCTGAAGATCCGGCTTATGATTTGCTATATGTTCTATCGGATAAGATACTCGTGTATTTTCTGTTTTGGAACCATCCGTATAATCTACCTTGCCTGTTGCATCTGCAACAACGTTTTCCAAAAGTGCATCTTTCACAATGGCACCAAAAATCTCTGGCTCAGACTTGGCATCCAAATTAATGACTTTTGCATAACATCCACCCTCGAAGTTAAAGACACCATTATCATCCCAACCATGTTCATCATCACCTATAAGTGCTCTGTTTGGATCTGTTGAAAGAGTAGTTTTACCTGTACCTGAAAGTCCGAAGAAAAGACATACATCATCATCTTTACCTACGTTTGCAGAACAGTGCATAGGGAGTTTACCCTCAAGCGGCAACCAATAGTTCATCATAGAGAAGATACCTTTTTTCATCTCTCCGCCATACCAGGTACCACCGATAATAGAAATATTATCTTCTATATTGAATACCACATAAACATCAGAGTTAAGTCCATGCTCTTTATAATTTTCATCTACTGTTTTACATGCATTGTAAACAGTGAAATCCGGTTCAAAGTCCTCTAACTCTTCTTCTGTCGGACGGATAAACATATTTTTAACAAAATGTGCCTGCCATGCTACTTCAGAGATAAATCTTATCGATCTTCTACTTGCAGCACTTGCACCTGCAAAAACATCTGTTATATAGATATTTTTACCGGAAAGTTGCGTCAATGTAAGATCCAACAACTCTTCATAGATCTCTCTTTTCATCGGTTTATTAACATCACCCCAAGCAATATATTTGTTTGAAGGCTCTTGATCCACAAAATATTTATCTTTTGGACTACGTCCTGTGAAGATACCTGTATCACACATTGCTGTGCCTGATGTGGAGATCTTACACTCTCCACTGTTTACTTCGTGCGCTTGCAACTCATCATAACTTAAATTGTAGTAGATATCACCGATATCCTTCAATCCTAGTTTATCAAGTCCGTTGGGCGTTTTGGTACTCATTGTATCCTCTTTATTTTTATTTAAATATTGACAGCAATACACCTGCTGCTACAGCTGAACCGATAACACCGGCCACATTCGGGCCCATAGCGTGCATAAGCAGAATATTACCCGGTTTTTCTTCAGAACCTACTTTTGAGGCCACACGTGCTGCCATCGGTACCGCAGAAACCCCTGCTGCACCGATAAGCGGGTTAATAGGTTCTTTGGATAACTTGTTCATAAGCTTTGCCATAAGCACACCTGCAGCAGTTCCTCCTGCAAAAGCAAGAAGACCGATCACCATGATCCCCAATGTTTCTGCTACAAGAAATTTGTCTGCCTGAAGTGTCATACCGACACCAAAACCAAGGAAAATAGTTACAATATTGATAAGAGAGTTTTGCATCTCATTAGACAATCTGTCAACTACACCGGATTCTTTGGCAAAATTACCAAAAGCAAATGATCCCATAAGCGGTGCAGCATCAGGCAAAATAAGTGCAATCATCATTACTACGACAAGAGGGAAGATCAATTTCTCCATTCTATGTACTTTTCTTGTTGTTTTCATGACAATCTGACGCTCTTCTTTGGTTGTAAGTGCTCTCATTATCGGCGGCTGTATTACCGGAACCAGTGCCATATAGGAATACGCCGCAACGGCGATAGCACCCAGCATTTCAGGTGCCAAAGCAGAAGCAATAAAGATGGAGGTCGGGCCATCAGCACCACCAATAATACTGATAGCTGCAGATTGCTTCAGTGTGAAGTCAACCATGCCTGTGTATTGGGAAAGTGCCGCTGCCCCTACCAGTGAACCGAAAATTCCAAACTGTGCTGCACCGCCAAGCAGTGCTGTTTTGGGGTTGGAGAGCAAAGGACCGAAGTCTGTCATGGCTCCAACACCCATAAAGATAAGCAGCGGGAAAAATTCATTCGCAATACCCATATTATAGATGATACCAAGCATTCCGTGAGGACCGGTCATATTTGCAATAGGAATATTGGCGAGCAATCCACCAAAAGCAATGGGAAGAAGGAGAAGTGGTTCAAAACCTTTTCCAATAGCTAAATAGAAGAGTATAAAAATAATCAAAAACATGATCACACGTCCCCAACTCTGTGCAAAGTGGGACATTTCCACACCTTGACCATTTTTCACACCGTCTTTAGGATTTACAATGGCATCCAAACCTGTCGTATGAAAGAATGAAATGATCAAGTCTGTCACACTTTTCGGCTGATAGGTCGCCTTTTCCTGTGCAATCAACTGCTCCTGAGTCTTAAACTCAGATGCTGATGCATGTTCACTCGCTGTTGCTGCATTTGTCAAAAAGGCAAAGGCAAACAGCAACGAGAGTAAAAGATGTTTGAACTTCATACTTACTCCATTGTGGCCAAAAGTTGTGCGTCTGCTACTGCGTCATTGACATTGACATTGATTGAAACAATTTTGCCTGCTTTAGGCGCAGCAATATCAATTTCCATTTTCATTGCTTCAAGGATCATGATCACATCACCCTCTGCTACCGTATCACCCGGATTTTTAATGATCTTCCATACATTACCCGGTGTTTGTGAGAGTATCTCTACGCTTCCCGCACCACCTGTTGGTGCTGCCGGAGCCGCTGACGAAGCTGAAGCTGCTGTTGTTGCAGGTGCGATTTGGATATCACCTTCACCCTCTGCTACCTGTACGCTATATTGTTTACCATCTACTACTACTGTATAATTTCCTGCCATTTCTGCTTCTCCACTATTATTTTTACCTTTTCTTACCATGAGAGGGCCCTCACCCTTCAAGAACGCAATACCTTTTTGATCACATGCACCTGCAATGAAAATGTTTTCATCTGTTGTCTCAAGACCTTCATCTTCAAGTATTTTTTTCCAATGTGCGATAGATTTTGTCTCATCTCTATCTGCGATATCTAAAGGGTTTTCTGTTGTTGGTTCCAAGTCAAGTTTCTCAGATGCGAATTTAATGATCTCATCATCCGCTTTAACCGGTGTTTTACCAAAATAACCAAGTACCATACGCCCGTATCCCGGAGCGATCTGCTTCCATGGCCCAAACATGACGTTTGCATACGCCTGTTGCCAGTAGAATTGGCTTACCGGTGTTACCGATGTACCGTAACCACCACGTTCTACTACCTCTTTCATGGCAGCGATCACTTCGTCAAATTTCTCTAAGTCTCCACTATCTCTCATCATTTGCGTGTTGGCTGTTAAAGCACCGCCTGGCATAGGTGAGAATGGGATAAGTGGTGAAACCTGTGTTGCTTCAGGTGGTATCATATACTCTGCAAGACACTCTTTGAGTCTCTCTTCATACTTAAGTACTTTATCTAATTTTAAGTCACCAAGGTTATAGTTTGTTCCTTTGGTTGCATGAAGCATCGTAAGGATATCGGGTTGAGATGTACCACCACTAACCGGTGATGCTGCCATATCGATACCATTTGCTCCTGCTTCAAGTGCTGCAAGATAAGAAGCTACAGATACACCTGCTGTTTCATGCGTATGAAGTCTAAGATGTACACTGTCCCCTAGAAGATTTCTAGCCATAGCGATCGTTTCATAGACTTTATGAGGATTTGCTGTACCGGATGCATCTTTAAAGCAAACGCTGTCAAAAGAGATACCGCTGTCTAAAATATTTCTAAGTGTTTTTTCATAAAAAGCCACATCATGTGCCCCATTACATCCCGGTGGCAGGTCCATCATAGTTACCACAACTTCATGGTTCAGACCATGCTTCTTGATCATCTCTGCAGAAAAGGCAAGGTTATTCACATCATTCAGTGCATCAAAATTACGTACTGTCGTAGTACCGTGTTTTTTGAACATTTTGGCAAAGAGATCGATCATCTCACGACTGCCTGTATCAAGCATTACCGTGTTGATACCACGTGAGAGTACTTGTAAATTTGCATCAGGGCCAACGATCTCTCTAAAACCATCCATCATTTCAAATGCATTTTCCTGAAGATAAAAGAAAAGGGACTGGAATCTTGCTCCACCACCAAATTCAAAGTGTGTAATACCTGCTTGTTTCGCTGCTTCTACTGCAGGGAAAAAATCATCCATAAGGACACGACCACCAAAGACAGATTGAAATCCGTCTCTAAAAGTTGTATCCATTACATCAATATATTTTTTAGCCATTTATGATACCTTAGTTTACGATTTATTTTTACGAAATTCTGTAATTGCTGCTACAATTGCTGCTACATGATGTGCTTCTTCTGTAGCATCTTTGGAAGAGGTTGGCACTTCCGGTGCTTTCTCTGGGAAGTATTTATTAATAATTTTAGCCTGCAGCTTCATTATTTCTACAAGTACAACTAGGAATACAAAGACGATCAACATCCCTAATACCATGAATTTTAGGCTTTCGCCTACTAAATTAATTTCCATACGGACACCTTCTTATTTAGTTTTCAAATTTTAAAACAGTTTTGCTTGCTGTTAGTTAAAAAAGAAGAATTATCTTCTCTTTTTTCTACGATTGTTATTTCGTGTAGCTTTTTGTTCACTTACATACCCCTGCATCATCTCATCTACGGTATTTTGATCAAAACCGATTTGAGTCCCCACATTATGTTTTTCATGTTCTATAAAATAAGAGATAAGCTTTTCTAAAAGTACCTCTTGATCCATCTCTTTCATATGGTCTAACATCTCTGGCACATTCATATGTATATGCATATCTCTGATTTTATCAGCCAAATATTCACGACTGGTATCATCAAGTCCTTCACCTCCCTGGATAGTAGCAAGACGCATATCTGCTCCTACCTCTTTTTGGATACGTTGCAACTCTCTGAACTCTTCAGTAGTAACCAAAGTAATTGCTTGACCACTCTTACCTGCACGTCCTGTACGACCAATGCGATGTACATAACTTTGCGGATCAAAAGGAATGTGGTAGTTAAAAACATGCGTAACATCTTTCACATCAAGTCCACGTGCTGCTACATCTGTAGCCACCATGATCTTCGTCTGCCCTCTTCTGTACGCTTTGATCACTACTTCTCTGTCCATCTGCTCCAAATCACCATGCAAACCTGCTGCATTAAATCCTAACGCCCGCAAATGTTCAGTCAGTCTATCTACTTCTCTTTTCATACGACAGAAGATAATACACTTATTGGTATCTTCTGTTTCAAGCAGTTTCACGATAGCCTCATCTCTTTGATTTTCTTCTATCACATAATAACGCTGGTCAATAACATTATTGGTTGTCTCTTCATCTCCTACTACGGAGATGAACTCCGGTCTATAAAGAATACTGTTTGCAAGCTCTTTGATAGGCTCCGGCATCGTTGCAGAAAAAAGAAGTGTTTGTCTGTTTTGAGGGATATACTCAAAGATCTCTTTGATCTCTTCCAAAAATCCCATATCAAGCATCTCATCTGCTTCATCAAGTATTACTATCTCAGGGTTGAAAACATCGATCTTCCCTTTTTTGTAAAGGTCTTTGAGTCTTCCCGGTGTTGCCACAACGATCTGCACACCTTTATGGATAAGTGCGATCTGACGGCCATAGCCTACACCACCATAGACTGTAAGTGTTCTAATACCTGCAAAACGTCCAAGATGATAAAGTTCATCTGCCACTTGTGTTGCCAACTCTCTTGTAGGTGTAATGACCAAAGCTCTTTCTATCTCACCTTTGGCAAGTTTATCCATCATAGGAAGACCAAAGGCAGCTGTTTTACCTGTACCTGTATGGGCTTGTCCTACCATATCACTACCGCTGGCAATGATGGGAATAGCCATCTTTTGAATAGGACTTGGCTCCCTAAAACCTGCTATCTTCACCCCTTTAGCTATATCACGGTGAAAATCAAATTCGTTAAATTTCATAATATATGACCTTCATAATAAATGTCCAAAAATATTTTTTGAACTTAATGAAATTTCCCGTAAGAAATTTTATAAATTCAATACTTGTCGTAGGGGTCAAGCCCTGTCTTGACCCTGGACAGACACAGAGGTCTGTCCCTACAGATCAGATCAGCATTAACAGAATGATCCCAAAAATAATCCTATAAATACCAAACGCAACAAATGTAAACCGTTGTATAAAGGCAAGGAAAAGTTTAATGGTAAGATATGCCACAACAAATGCTGTAATAAAACCTATCACAAACGCACCCCAATTTGCATCAGCAAACTCTTGATAGTGTTTAAGCAAATCATAGCCACTGACTGCTGCCATAACTGGAATTGCAAGCAAAAAAGAAAATTCTGCAGAGGCTTTTCTGTCAAGCCCTGTCAAAAGCCCACCAATGATAGTCGCTCCTGCTCTGCTTGTCCCCGGTATGAGTGAAAATATTTGTGCAATACCTATCCATAGTGCTTGCATAGTACTTATCTTTTCCACATCCTTCACATGTATCTCTTTCTCTTTATAAAAATACTCCACCACAAGAAACACGATACCGCCTATAATAAACATCCATGCTACCGTTTGAACATTAAAAAGTGTTTTGATCTGATCTTTGAAAATAAAGCCGACTATGGCAAGAGGGAGGAAAGCAACAAACAGTTTTACCCAGAGATCTATCTTTTTAAATGTGATCTTCTCTTTATAAATGAGCATCACTGCCAAGATAGCGGCAAATTGGATAATCACTTCATAGGCTTTGGTCACGGCATCTTGAGAAACACCCAGAAATTCACTTGCAACGATCATATGGCCGGTTGAAGAGATGGGTAAAAACTCTGTAAACCCTTCGATAATACCGATGATTATCGCTTGAAAAATATCCACTAATTTTATCCTTAAGATGGGTACCCACAAGGGGCACCCCTACACTATATCATACTACTAAAGTAGCTCTCATCTTTAGTCAATAGTTCTTTTGGTGTTCCACTATCAACTACATAACCATCTTCCAACACATAGATGAACTCAGCACTTTTAATAGTGCTGAGTCTATGTGCAATGGTGATGACTGTTTTATCTGCCAAAAAGCTCTGAAGTGCTTCAAAGAGTTTAGCTTCTGTATGGACATCAAGTGCCGAGGTTGATTCATCAAAGATAACCACCTTCGGATCAGAGAGAACCATTCTTGCGATAGCTACTCTTTGCCTCTGTCCTCCACTCAGCTTGATACCATCTTTCCCCACAAGAGTATCAAGACCTAACTCTAAACGCTCTATGACATCATCAAGCTGTGCGATATGCAGTGCATTTTTTATCTGCACGTCACTGTAAGCTTTCCCAAGCGTTAGATTAAAACGCATTGTATCATTAAAGAGTTTAGGATGTTGTAAAATGAGATGAATATTTTCCCGGATCGTTGAAAGTTTCAATACTTTATTGGAAACATCTCCATACAGTATCTCACCCTCATCCAACGGATAGAAACCTACAAGTATGTTTGCCAAAGTAGTCTTTCCGCTCCCGCTGGCACCGACGATAGCAACTTTGGAAGCTTTAGGTATCTTTATATTAATATTTTCCAATATAGGTTTATTTTCAAGATATGAAAAAGAGAGATTCTTCACTTCTATCCCAATGGAACCCGGACTTTCAAAAGGATCAGTATCCTGCTCCACAAGAGGTTCCTGTTCCATCTCGTATATACTGTTGATACGTTTACAGGCAGCTTTGGCCGTGGCAAGTACATACTGAAAGTTGATAATATCCTGTGTAGGAGAGACCATTACCCATAGATAGGAAAAAATAGCAAGCATCAACCCGACACTCAGATCACTATATGCCACAGCCAGAATACTCACTGCTCTAAAGACTTCATATCCAGCCAGAAATACCAAATATGAGAACTTGATGGCGGCATCACTCTTGTAACCATAGTTTACAGAGTGTTCTTTTAACTCTTTTGCTTTGGCTTCACTCTGTTTAAAGAAATACTCTTCTTTGTTAGCTGCACGTATTTGATGAAAGAGTTCAAGCGTCTCGGTCAGGGAAGACTGGAAAAGCTCTACGGCTTTGTTCTCCTCTTTTTTAAGCTTACCGATATTTCGGGACAACTTTACAGTAAAAAGTACTACGATCGGATTGGTGATCAGAATGAACAGTGCGAGTTGCCAATGTATCCAAAGCAATACCACAGCAGAGAATACCAGTATCAGTACAGCAACAATAAGTTTAGAGATAGTGGAACTGACAAAACCGTCTATCGTTTCTACATCTGTAACAAGTTTGGAAGTGACTGCCCCTACTCTTATCATCTCATACTCTTTGAGTGAAACTCTTTTAAGGTGGCGAAGCAGAGACTCTCTCATCTTAAAAGTAATATTTTTTGATATGGAAACAAAGATCTTAGTCTGAACTATCGACAGCAACGTACTTAATGCACGCAAGATCAAGATCAGAGCCAAAATACCGAGTACATACCCTTTGGTATCTGTCGTCCAGAAATGTTCAGAGATAAAAGAGATGAAATGGTGGTCTTTTCCTAAAAGAAGTTCATCTACCAGCAGAGGGATAAAAAGTGGTATGATCACCACAAGTAGTGTAGCAAGAATGGCGATTATATTACCAAAGACAAGTTCTTTTTTATGCTGTAGCAACTGCCCTACTATGCTTTTGATGCTACAAAAGTGTGTAAGGCTTTTCTCTCTCATTAAAGCGTGTCTACAATATCAAGTATTTGTGTCAAGTCTTTTTCCTCCACACAATGTGTTGCAGCCTCTTTGAGCACTGGCTTTGCACAAAATGCCACTCTGGTATCTGCATGGGCAAACATACTAAGATCATTGGCCCCATCCCCCACTACAAGAGTATCTTCACGTGAGATGCCCAGTAATTTTTGCATACGGACTATCATATCTCCTTTAGCATCAGAGTACATCATCTCTCCACCTACTCTACCGGTGAGTATTCCATTCTCGTCATGTAAAAAGTTTGAAAAGTCTGCATCTAAGTCTAAGGCTTTTGCCGCCGGTGCTGTTGCATTTCTGAATCCGCCAGAGAAACAGACTACAACATAGCCACGTTTTTTAAGCCCTGCCACTACTTCTAAAGCGCCTGGCATCATAGGGAGATCGGCACAGATCGCATCTACTTTAGCTTTTTCCAAACCTTCCAAAAGCGCAACTCTGGATACAAGTGATTTGAAAAAGTCCATCTCTCCCGCCATAGCACGTTCTGTTATAGATGCTACTTCTTCTTCCAGTCCCAGCGGCGCTGCCAAAAAGTCGATGGTTTCACCATCCATCAGTGTTGAATCGAAGTCAAATACGGCTAGTTTTTTCATCATGTGTCCTATTAATATTTATAAATATATTATTGTTCTTTTGTCATTCTCGTGCTTGTACCTAAAGGTAAACATTTCAATAACACGGGATCTGGAGTTTAGCAAACTGTGAATCTTAGATATCCTCTGTCGTTTAAATTCCAGATTCCCGATCATAGTCGGGAATGACGAGATGCATATTGTATATTTTGGAAATGAATACTTATGCTTATTTTGGCTAAAATTATACCTAATAAACCAAAAATAAGAGTAAATTCATGTTTGAAAAATTTTGCGACATCCTTTGTAGTGATAAAAAGTTCATCACCGTTGAGATCAATCCGCCTCACGGGGCATCTATCGACGGTATTTTAGAAGATATCAGGAAACATAAACTCCATGAGAAAGTCACAGGTTTTTCATGTACGGACAATCCTCTTGCCAAACTCAAAATGTCAGGAGTTCTCTCTGCCATCAAAGTACAGCAAACATTTAACAAACCTGTCATTGCCACAATGAGTATGAGAGACAAAAACAAACTCTCACTGCAGTCTACTCTGCTTGGAGCAAATGATTTCGACCTGCGTTGCATTTTGGCTCTTACAGGTGACCCTGCAAAGTTCTCAGACCAACCGGAGGTAAAAGGGGTACTGGAGCGTGACTCTACCCTGCTTCTAAGCATTATCTACCACCTTAACAACGGTGTGGACTACTCAAACAAACCACTCAACCCTGCTCCTAAGCCTATCTACCCTTTTGCAGTAAGTAACGCGTATGCAAAAGATATGAAAAATCTTCAAAAACGTATGGTTAAAAAGCTCAATTACGGTGCAAGAGCCATCATCACCCAACCCGTCTATGACTTGGAGAATGCCAAAAAGTTGCTTGCACTCTTTGAAGAGGCAAAAGAGATGAGCATAAGAGACACTGCCAAAGAAGCTCACCTCATACTGGGACAGTTCCCTATAGTAAGAGCCAGAACAGCCAACTTCATAGATGACAAGGTCCCGGGCATCTCTGTACCAAAAGAGATCATAGACGAAATGAACCTAGCGGTCATGGACGGAGAGGACAAAGAACAAGAGGTAGGCTTTGCTCTCTCCAAAGCCATTTTTGATGATGTAATGAAAGCACATGGCAAGGTACATCTGATGACGCATAACCGGTTTGATCTGTGTTCGGAGTTGATAGGTTAGCCAAAACAAAAAAAACTCAAGTACCCGTCATCCTCGTGCTTGACACGGGGATCTAGAGTTTTTGATATAGTGTATGTTGGATATTCTCTGCAGTTTGAATTCTAGATTCCCGATCGGGGTCGGGAATGACGGAGAGATTTGATATTTATTTCAATTCTGAACTGCGTCATCCTCATGCTTGACACGGGGATCTAGAGTTTTTGATATAGTGTATGTTGGATATTCTCTGCAGTTTGAATTCTAGATTCCCAATCGGGGTCGGGAATGACGGATAGAGATTTTCTTTATTTCAAAATATATTGGGAATGACAGGGACTTTTATTTTATTTAAGTTTTCGTCATCCTCGTGCTTGACACGGGGATCTAGAATTTTGAATAGAGTGTTGCTTCAAGTAGCTTAGATATTCTATATCAGTTCAAATTCTAGATTGCCCGTAGGAAATACCCTTGGGGTGCCCGATCGGGGTCGGGAATGACGGGAATTTAAATTATACTTAAATACAAATCCTTCCACTCAGGATTTGCTTTTTCTATGAGATCGATCTTCCATTGACGATTCCACTTCTTTAATTTCTTCTCTTTTTTAATAGCCTCTTCCATACTCTCATGCAATTCATAATAGACTAACATACCCACATGATACTCTTTTGTAAAACCATTCACCAAACTATTTTTGTGTTCATATACACGCTTAACTAAATCAGAAGTAACACCTATATAAAGCGTGCCTCCTTTTTTACTTGCCAATATATAAACAGCTGATTGCAATGTTATATCTGCTCCTCCACCCCATCAAAGATCAACGGATAAAGCAAGCCATAAAGTGTAACGAACATCAAGGGAATAGCCCAGATGAGACCGATACCCATTGTAAGTACTCCAAGTCCGAAGATGAGACCCAAGAGGAACATCAGACCAAAGACCTTAAACCAGTTTTTTGTAACAGCTTTTCTTGAGAACTCCATCGCTTCCCAGACATTCATCCCTTTATCTGCGATAAGAGGAAGGGTAAAAACATAAGCAATACTAAGATAGATCCCGGGAACAATAAAAAGTAAAAAACCCAGTAAAGTCATAATATAGATCAAAATACCTGCCAATGACAAATGCCCTATGATGTGATAATAGTCAAAAATAGACTTTAACTCTATGTTCTCTCCGCGTGAATGTTTAACTGCAAGCATCATAATGCCTACGATAAGAGGTATGAGTATAGGATAACTTAAGATACCAACGATTTGCTCATTAAGTATATTTGGTTCCGCAGGAGGTGGTGGAGAAGGAAAGAAAAGGCTTAAAACAGTATGTGCAGCAATAGCCACTGCTATATAAATAAGAAAAGCAATAATAAAAGGCTGCTTCACACCTTCTATGCGGCGAAATCCCTCTTTTATCATCTCAATAATCGAAAAATCATACTCTGGTATGTTTTCATTATTCATGTATACTCCTTTTATAATATAAATAATTATAACCTAAAAATAGAAATTTATTTATTCTTTATTAAACATCTTTTGCTATACTCCCAAAAAAATAGGAGAAAATATGTCCGAATTAAAAAAATTCCGTCTTATCAATAAAATAGAAGGGTATTCCTTTATTATCTTACTCTTTGTTGCTATGCCACTCAAATATGCATTTGGTTACCCAATGGCCACGAAAATAGCAGGAATGTTACATGGATTTCTCTTTTTAGCATTTATCTATCAACTTTTAGAAGCTACTCGTGACGTACCATTTAGTAAAAAAGAAGCAATACTCTACTTTGTTCTATCACTCGTACCGTTTGGCAGTTTCTATACGGATAAACTCTGCAGAAGAAAACCGATCACTGCGTAACGTGTCGCTTTGGCTACAAAGACAATAAGTACAAACCACTTAAAGTTGTAGCGTAGTACCCCCGCGACAAAAGTCAACGGGTCCCCGATGATAGGTGCCCAGGACAAAAGTAGCGTCATTCCTCCAAATTTATCGAAAAAACCTTTTGCTTTATCCATCTTCTGTGTAGATAAATGCCCTTTTCTTTCAAGATAAGCTTCCCCTTTTAATCCCAACCAATAGTTGACCATGGAACCCAACGTATTACCTACAGACGCAAAGAGCCACAGTAAAAAAAAGCTGTAGCCCTGTTCAATATCGTAAAGGAAAAGTGCTTCACTGCCCAGTGGTAAAAGTGTGGCAGCTCCAAAAGCAACAGCAAAGAGTGAAAGATAGACCATTACAGTGTTATAAAGAGCATATCAGCCTCTTTTATCACTCCTACTTGCCCTTGACATGCCAAGGAGGGTAAAGAGATATATTTGCCTAGCACTTTCGACTGGTGGAAATGTCCTTCTATCACAAGATCAGCCTCTTTATAGTACTCCAGTATATTCTCTACCTTTTTATCAAAATCTTCAAAAGTATGGCAGATCTTTTTTTGAGAGAGTTTTTGCATATAATAGTTAATGATAGCTTTTTGGAAAGGTTTGAGTAGTGTCAGTATGGTTTTGTTTCGCAAGACTTTACAGTAGAGATCATAGCCAAAACCTGTAACATATTTATCACCATGAGAGATGGCAACCTTTTTTTCATCCAATGTAAACATGATGGGCTGTTGTTCTCTACTGTAAACTTTTATATCCGGAAAAACCTCTTTGAGACAAAAATCATGGTTGCCTTCAAAGTAATGTACCTCTAATTTTGTAGAAAGTTTACCCAGTAATGCTATTGCTTCGGAAGAAAAAGTTTGGATGAAGTCATTGTATCCAAAGAGCAGATCAAAATTATCACCCATCAAAAAGAGCTGAGAAGTATTGATCTCACCATTTTCCAACTTTTTAAGAAGCTCTAAAAAAGCATCTCCATGATGCGGATAGTGAGAGTCAGCGATGAAGATCGCCCCTTCTTTTATCTCTTCACGCTTCACGCTTCACTCTTCACTTCATCGATTACGGAACGTAAGAGATGACTGGTATCCCCATACCCTCATCATATCCGCACATAAGGTTTGCTGCGGCAAGTGCTTGTGAACTAGCTCCACGTAAAAGATTGTCTATAGCTGAACTCACAAAAAGTGCATTACCGTTCTTCGCTGCAAAAATGTCACAAAAGTGAGTACCTGCAGTACTTTTAATATCAACAGGTGTTTCACGTATACGGATAAACGGATCATTTTCATAGTGTTTTTTCAACACTTCAAGAGGATTGATCTCTTCTTTCAAAGTCGCATACACACTTACCAACTCACCGCGTGTAGCAGGGATAAGATGCGGTACAAAGTTGACATTCATCTTGGCACCATGTATCTTCTCTATCTTTTCTGCTATCTCCGGTGCATGACGATGCTTAAGTGGATTGTAGGCAAAGATGTTTTCATTCATATTTACAAAACTTGTCATTTCTGAAAGCTTCTTTCCTGCTCCACTCAAGCCTGACTTTGCATCCACAAAAAGAGGTGCAGAGGTATCAATGTAAGGGATAAAAGGCAATATACCGAGCAGCGTTGCTGTAGGGTAACAGCCTGGTCCTGCAGCCAATTTCGCTTTCTTTAGGTCTTCTCTGTAATACTCGATAAGAGCATAGACAGAGTCATCCAAACGTGCTTTATCTTCATGTTCACAATAATGCTCTTCGTAGGTATCAAGCTCTAAACGATAATCAGCAGAAAGATCAACAACTTTCACACCTTTATCTAGGAGCTCTTTTGCAAAGCCCATAGAGGTTTTATGAGGAAGTGCCAGGAAGACCAACTCGCAACGCTCAGCTGCAGAAGCTACATCCGCTTTTTCTACCGGAAGGCTTATTACATCTTCCAGAGAAGGATGCAGTTGTTCTATCATCGTGTCACCTTGCGTGGTTGCAAGGTAAGTCAACTGAAAACCCGGATGACTCACTAACATTTTTACCAGTTCAAGACCTGTGTATCCACTAGCCCCTACGATACCTACTTTTATCATACCTGACTCCTTGAGGTCAAGGGTTTACTTTTTGTTTCATAAAAACTCAACCCATGACCCCTATATAATGATCTCTTCATATACTATCTCTTCGATATCATACACTTTTTTACCACTTGGAAGTGTTACCTCTATTTCATCACCCTCTTCTTTTCCTATGAGTGCTCTTGCCATAGGTGATTGAATAGAGATAAGCCCTGCTTGAGGATTTGACTCTTGCCCACCCACAATAGTGTATTTTATCTCTTCATCTGTTTCTTGGTCAGTCAAAATAACTGTCGAGCCAAAACTCACACGCTCATGTGCGAATATAGAGGGGTCAACCACTTGTGCTCTACCTACTACATCAGTAAGTTCAGCGATACGTGCTTCCATAAGCCCCTGCTTATCTTTGGCTGCATGATACTCTGCATTTTCCTTAAGGTCACCCAATTCTCTTGCTTCATCGATCACCTTGGCAATGACACCTCTCTCAACAGATTTCAACTGTTCAAGTTCTTCTGAAAGCTTCACATACGTTGATCTTAACATCGGCTCTTTTTGCACGATATATCCTTTAAAATAATTGATTTATATATAGTTGCGTGTATTATACCAAAAAGGTTATAATAGCGCTAAAATAATCCAAAAAGTACACAAATGAAGCAAATTTTAATTACAAATGATGATGGTTTTGAATCTCATGGACTTCAATCGTTAGTTGAAGCACTTGAACCTCTGGGACACGTTACAGTAGTAGCTCCGACAACAGAAAAATCAGCCTGTGGGCACTCACTGACACTTACCAAACCATTACATTTCGTACATCTCGAAGAGAACTTTTATAAACTGGATGATGGTACTCCTTCAGACTGTATCTTTCTTTCACTCACTAAACTTTTCAATAAAGAAAATAAACCTGATATTGTCATCTCAGGTATCAACATTGGTTCAAATATGGGAGAGGATATTACATACTCAGGTACAGCTTCTGCTGCTATGGAAGCTGTACTGCAAGGCATCCCATCCATCGCCATCTCTCAAGTCTACAGTAACAGTGGTGAAAGCATTGAAGAACTGGGGTATGACTTAGCCAAAAAGAGCATAGCTACACTCGTACAAAAGATCTTTGATGGTGAGTTCCCCCTTCCTCCACGTAAATTTTTAAATATCAACATTCCGCCTATTCCCTCTTCAGAATGTAAAGGGTTCAAAGTCACACGTGCCGGAAATCGTCTCTATGCGCATGATGCGGAAGTACACTACAATCCACGAGGAAAAGAGTACTACTGGATAGGCTTACCTGCACTGGGATGGATGGAAACCAAAGGACATGTTACAGACTTTGAAGCCATCAATGATGGTTATATATCCATTACACCTATACATCTCGATATGACCAGTTATGATGATATTTCATCTTTGGAGTCGTGGCTGTGAGGTTCCATTCAATAGAATGTTTTTTGAGCAAAGCCCAAAAAACTACGCTGATGCTATGCCCTCTTCAGCAGAGTGCTCACACGACCAGTCGTTTAAATAGCTATGATAAGGTTTAACAATGAGGTTTGAAAGATGCCGCATGCTCTTCGGAGAGGAAGACTTTGATAGATTACAAAAAGCTAAGATACTCATCTTAGGTGTGGGTGGGGTAGGCTCTTATGCACTTGACTGCCTGTACCGTTCCGGGGTGAGTGACATTACCATATTGGACTACGATCGTTACGATGAAACAAACCAGAACAGGCAAATAGGTTCAGAAGCTGTAGGAGAAAGTAAAATAGAAACCTTGGCCAGACTCTACCCCGGCATACAGACCATACATCAGAAAATGGATATGGTGTGGGTAGAAGGCTTCGACTTTGAACCTTATGACATCATTATTGATGCGGCAGATACTACAAAAGTAAAAATAGAAGTTGCCAAAAAATGTTACAAAAAACTCATTATGTCCGTAGGCTCCGCCAAACGTTTTGAGACCAACAAAATAGAAGTAGCTTCCATCTGGAAAACCCACGGAGATGCACTCGCAAGAAAAATACGAAACGAACTTAAAAAAGCAAAGTTTGACAGGAATTTTACCGTAGTCTTCTCACCTGAAGAAGATAAATGTAAAGAGAAAGGGTCATGTGTAGCCGTAACCGGTGCTTTTGGGTTAACGATCTGTTCCGAGGCAATAAAGAGGATCCTTAAGTAGCGTGGACCTCCAAAAGGCACCTCTTCCGGGATGCATTCCTCCCCACACTACAGAAGAAAACTATTTTAGCTTTCTATTTCTTGCTGCTAAAACTGTTAAAACAAACAATCCTGCTACAGCATAATAGATCCATACAGGAATAGGTACCGGGTCACCTGCTGCGTAAGAATGAAGTCCTGAGAGGTAATAGTTCACTCCAAAATATGTCATGAGTACCGTGGAGTATGCCCAGGTAGATGCTACATTATAAATAAATGTAGATTTGAGTGCCGGTATAAATCTAAGGTGCAACACTGTGGCATAGATAAGAATGGTTACTGCTGCCCAAGTCTCTTTTGAGTCCCAGCCCCAGTAGCGTCCCCAACTCTCATTTGCCCATACCCCGCCAAGGAAGTTACCGATAGTAAGCAGCATAAGCCCTATGATCAGTGCCATCTCTGAAAGGTTCGTCAACTCTTTAATGGAACGGTCTATGTTTTCATTACCATTTTTACCTCTTATAATAAAGAGTATAAGTACCAATAGTGATAAAATAGATCCTAATCCAAAGAAACCATCACCAGAGATGATCGTTGCCACATGTATCATAAGCCAGTACGATTTAAGGACCGGTACAAGGTTTGTGATCTCCGGATTGATAAAGTTCATATGTGCCACACCCATCGTAATACCTGCCAAAATAGCAGTACCGGCCAATGCAAATGGTGATTTTCTTGCCAGTACGATCCCGGCAAAGACCGTAGCAGCTGCAATAAATACGATGGATTCATAGGCATTCGACCATGGTGCATGCCCTGCGATATACCAGCGTATACCCAACCCTATGATATGTAAAGTAAACCCTACAATAAGAATGCTCCATGCTCCTCGCATGATCCATTTCATAGAGAAAGCCGGTTTAATTACATTGATGAAAGCAAACACAAGAAGAAGAAGTCCCATAAGTAGATAGAGTGGTACCAGCTTACCAAAGAGTCCCAGCTTGTTATACCATATCTCCATCTCTATATGTTTTGGGCTTGGAAGTACCGCTGCACCATAAGTTTGTTGATATTTTTGTATACCTCTTAAAGCCAGATCGGCATTCTCCCATTTTCCTGTTTCCAGTGCCTGACCCACCATCATGAAATAGGCAGAGATACTCATTTTTACTTTTTGTATATCTTCCGGGGCAAAGGCTTTTAACGCATCCATAGGTGCGAACCATTTATTGTTTTCATCGTTTGGTTTTGGATAGATACGCATCAAAGTACCCTGGTATACCATATAGGAGACATTAACACGTTCATCTATTTTAATTAGCTCTTTATCGTATTGTGTCTTTTCCAACGGTTTTTTTCTGCTTGCATCAGTAACTGCTTTAAAAATTTTATAACTATTGTCTTTTTTACTGAAAAAGTCTGTAAATTTTGCGAATTTTGCATCTTCAGGCAAGCCCAGATCAAGGGCTATCTTTTTATGTCCTATCTTAATCATAGGTACATTTTGGTAAAGCTCCGGTTGCAAGACCATACCTATGAACATCTGCGTAGGCTCTAAGCCAAAAAGTGAGGATTTTCCTGTAATTTTGGCAATGACTTCATGCGCCACAGTATCCATCGGTTTCATACGTCCCTGATGATCCTGTACAGCAAGCATCCCAAACTTTTTTGCATGGGCAGCATCATACGCTTGCATCTCTTTTTGTTGTTGAAGATCAAGCTGTGGCGAGGCAGCATTCACATCTTGCGGAACAAAAGCCAACAGCATAAAAAGTACCGCTACTGCTGCACCTTCCTGCAGTTTTCTTGCTCCTTTCAGAAGTTTCTGGAACCTTCCATTCGGGATGAACAGACTCCAGAGCATCCCCAGTGTCATTAAGATATACCCTATGTATGTCGGAAGTGTTCCCGGGTCATGGTTGACAGAAAGTACTGTTCCCTTCTCATCAGGATCATAAGAGGATTGGAAGAAACGATAATTTCTATGGTCTAAGATATGGTTCATATAAATTTTATACGGCATGTTGATATTTTGCTCTTTATCTATGAGCACGACATCACTTGCATACGATGCAGGTGTCATAGAACCGGGATATCGTTCCAACTTGAACTTCTCCAGTTTGATGGAAAATGGCAACTCTATGATCTTTGCACCGATACGCAAACTTATATCCACACCATCCAGTGTAAGTTTTTTCAACTCACCTGTCTGCCCTTTTCTTGGTTTACAGGTCACAACTTGACTTTTATCGCCTACACTTACTTTAAGTTGAATGAATTCTGCTTGGCCGGACTGTGTTTTAATATCATGCGAAACGGTTTTCAGACTCGCTTTTTCATGTATAGACTTTAAGACCACAGCATTACTTCCAAAACGATATAACATTCTTCGTGTAAGGTTGTTGTCACCAGCCATAAGCTCAGCCGACTCTTTCGTCTCCATATTGAGTGTTTTTAAGATAAACGGGAAATGCACTTTCAAAGAACCTGCTTCACCGCTTATCATGAATGTCGGTTTATCTGTTCTTGTATTTACCGTATTATACGCCACATAGAAACCACCAAAATCCTTGATACTTCCTTTTTCAAAATAGTGTATCTTTCCTTGACCGCCTGCCGAGACTTTCAACTCCAAGAGTGTTTTACCATGAGGATCCGATACAAGCTCTTGAGTCGCTGTAGGTAGATACTTAACCAACTCAATATCTACTTTTTTATCACCTAGTTTCAAGCTTTCAGATAAACTGTTTTTAGTCATTGTCGAGAAATACAACTCTTTTTCCAAAGAAGCATTTTTATCAGCACTTTTAGCATAGACTTGCAGTATTTTTACATCGGAAACCATTAAATTTGTTGACTTCCCTTCTCTGATGTGCATAATACCTTCATAACCCACATAACGTGTAATAAGTGCACCTATAGCGATGATGAGAAATGACATATGGAAAAGGAATACCGGAAATTTTGTCTTATAGCTTTTATACTTTATTATCTGATATACCAGTATAGTTATAAAATAGGCTAAAAAGAGTTCAAACCATTTGGCTTTATAGATGAGTGCCTGTGCCGTCTGTGTACCGTAATCATTTTCTATAAATGTTGCAGCACCTACCAATACTCCAAAAATAAACAGCATAAAGACTGCCATTTTCATGGATAAAATATGTTTTAACATGGTTTAAAATCCTTCTATACGCATAAATTTCAAATTAATAAGAAGCGATTATAGCTCATCTATGCTAATGGAATGTTAATTAAGAAAATATCTTACTTAAGTTCTCCCCAACTATTACCAACACTCACAGAACACTCCAAAGGCACATCAAGCTCTAATACATTTTCCATTGTATGTACAAAACGTTTAGATATCTCTTCAACCTTTTCCTCTTTGATCTCAAAGATAAGTTCATCATGAATTTGCAGAAGCATAAAAGCATCAAGTTCTTCATCCCGTATCATACTGTCTATCTGATTCATAGAGAGTTTTATGAGATCTGCCGCAGAACCCTGGAATACGGTATTAACCGACTCACGCATGAAGGCTGCTTTTTGCATACCATTGGCATTCTCATAGTCAAAAATACGTCTTCTTTTAAGTATAGTCTCAACATAACCATCTATTTTTACCCTTTCCTGTATGCCTTCCAGGAAATGCTTCACCGTAGGAAATGACGCAAAATAATTGCTAATGATCTCTTTGGCTTCACCCGAACTGATACCTAACTCATCAGAGAGTTTTTTAGGCCCCATCCCGTAAAGTAGTCCAAAGTTAACTGATTTGGCAAAATTTCGTTTCTCTTTAGCTTCATCTTCACCAAAAAGTTTTACTGCTGTAGCCATGTGTATATCAATATTATTATTGAAAGCTTCCATTAAAGCAGCATCTTTTGAAAAGTGTGCAAGCAGGCGAAGCTCAATTTGCGAGTAGTCTATACTGACTAATTTGTATCCCTCTCTGGCTACGAATGCCTCTCTCACAGAACGCCCCAGTACAGAGCGTACAGGGATATTTTGCAGGTTAGGGTCACGCGAACTTAAACGACCGGTTGCTGTACCCGTTTGTACAAAAGAGGTATAGATACGACCCTGTTCATCCTTCTTAGCAAGTTTAAGCAGAGGATCTACATAGGTAGAGAGTATTTTCTGGTACTCCCGATACTCAAGTATCTTTTCTATAACGGGATGTTCTCCCCTAAGGGACTGAAGTACAGCTTCATTGGTGCTGTACCCTGTTTTTGTTTTCTTGCCACCTTTGAGTCCTATCTGTTGGAACAGTACCACACCGAGTTGCTGAGTAGATTTGATATTGAACTCAGACCCACTCAGTGCATAGATCTCTTGCGTTAAAGTTGCAAGATCCCCACTTAATGTTTTTTGCAAACTCTGTAGTTTTGACTGGTCTACTCTTATCCCTAAGCGTTCCATACGGATAAGTACATTGATAAAAGGGTACTCTACATTCTTTGCTTCAGTTAAAAGATGGGTAAGTGATGAAAGTTCCATCTTTTTTTTGATCGTTCCATAAAGCATGAAAGTCATCCAGGCATCTTCTGCTGCATAAAAAGTCGCATTATCTATAGACACAGCAGAAAAATCTTCCCCTTTTTTTACCATCTCTTTAAACGGTTTCATCTCATACTTAAAGAACTTCTTTGCCAAAGCATCAAGCCCTACTTTGCTTCCGGGATCAGAAAGCCATGCCATGATCATCGTATCTGCATAAGGAGTAATTTCATCAAAACCGTACTGGTTATAGAGCAAAGAGAGATCAAACTTTAGATTTTGTCCTATCACTTTATGTTTCAGTAGTTTTTTGAGTGATACGATCGCATCATCTATGTGTACCTGTTCTTCTACACCCAGATAACTATGTCCTACAGGTACATAATATGCCTTATCTGTTGCCGTACAAAAACTAAATCCGACCATCTTGGCTACTTTGGTATCCAATCCTGTAGTTTCTGTATCAAAAGCTACGATCGTATCACTATCTATGGCATCAATCACGGCATCTAACTTCTCTTTTGTATCTAAAGTTACTGCTTCAAAACTGAGTGTCGGCTCTTTTGGCTTGGGCTTGATCACATCACTGCAGCCTGCTTCATTCTGCCCTGCTTGTGCCTTTTTGATCGCATGTTTCATCTCATACTGTTCGAATTCATCTACCAAACAGCTCAAATAATTTCTGTCTTCAAAGACAAAACTCTCAAGATCAAGATCTTTAAATACATCTGTTCTCATAGTTACCAGTTCACGTGACAAAAAGGCTTTCTCTTTACTCTCCAGTAAGAGCTTTTGTATACGAGGGGTTCCACATTTTTCAATATTGGCATAAATATTCTCAAGAGTATGAAATTCATTGATCAGTTTTGCCGCTCCTTTGACTCCTATTCCTTTAACTCCAGGAACATTGTCCGAGCTGTCTCCTACTATTGCCTGAAAGTCAACAAAATCTTTAGGATTTACCCCGAATTTCTCTATACATGCCTGCTCATCTACCTCTTTTTTCTTTACAGAATCATACATTACGACCATGCCGTCATCAATAAGCTGATAGAGATCTTTATCATGCGAAACAATACGTACTTTCATTCCCTGTTCTTTGGCGAACTTTGTCACTGTAGTGATCACATCATCTGCTTCATATCCTTCACGGGAAAGGTTTGCAAAACCCATCTGTTCTATCCAGTCTATGGCAACAGGAAGTTGTTTTGTCAGATCTTCAGGCGGTGCTTCACGATTCGCTTTATACTCAGGGTAGAGTTCATTTCGAAACGTTTTCCCTTTACTGTCAAGTGCAAATACGAGATAGTCTGTACTATGGTCACGATGTAGAGAATCAACAAGATTGATAAACCCTGTGAGTAAACCCGTAGGAAAACCTTCCGAGTTACGTAAAGGAGGAAGTGCAAAATAAGAACGAAAGAAAAAGCCGAATGTGTCTATTATGGTAATTGTTTTCAAGAAAAAGCCTAATTTTTTATGTATTTTAACCTATTAACTGTTAGAAGTTGCTCTTATTTTCATCTTCATTTAATTTGATCTTAATATATTAACTGTTATGATTAAAAAAATATATGAATAAAGCTAAACTATTTGTGAAAATAGGACGGAAAGCCACGGGTCTTCTTAAGGCAGCCGGGTTGCTCAAATCGACACTTGAATAAATATTTGAGATGTAAAAAGAGGAGTGACCATATGACCGTAACAGCCCATGTAATGCATGCAACAGTAACACACCCCCCACTAGAAAAAGATATCGGATCATCTGCAAAAGAAAGACATATCGGATCATCTGCAAAATTCTCACAAAAAGAAGTTCATTTTTCAGATACACCTCTTTTTTTTCCCAGAGGTCTTGAAAAACTGTTTTTAGCCATCTATTTTATTTCTTTGCCTTATTTAGCCGGTCTTCTTTTTCTTTTCTTTTATATTTCCGAAAGGAAGGTTAAACTTTTTTTCTCACTCTTTGATCAATCATCTTTTATCTTAACCTGGGCTATAGGATATGAAGCGATAGCAGCTCTTATCATGCTTTATATTGTTAAAATGGGTCTAACTTTTGCTTATGGAAGTCAGAAACAAAAAAGAAAACAGTTTCGTCGGCCGTAATTATTTTTATAAAAAGGGTCTTCTGAAAACAGGAAGACTAAAGAGCTATGACTCTATATTAACTCTTTAGCCAGATACTCACCGGTATAACTTCCCGTCTGCTCATACTCCTCAGCCAACTTCTCCGGAGAACCCGTCGCAATGATCAGTCCCCCCTTGTTTCCACCTTCCGGTCCCATATCTATGATGTAATCTGCATTTTTAACCATATCCAAGTTGTGTTCAATAACCACTACAGAGTTTCCAAGTTCAACAAGATGATGCAATACACCGGTCAGTCTGTCTACATCTGCAAAGTGAAGCCCGGTAGTGGGTTCATCCAGGATGTAAAGTGTTTTTCCGGTATCTTTACGGCTTAACTCTTTACTAAGCTTAATACGCTGTGCCTCACCACCTGAAAGTGTAGTTGCATTTTGCCCAAGTGTAATGTAGTCCAAACCTACATCTGTCAGTGTCTTGAGCTTAACAGCTATAGCAGGAATGGCTTTGAAGAACTCTAATGCCTCCCCTACACTCATAGCCAATACATCAGCAATAGACTTCCCTTTATACAACACTTCTCTTGTCTGTGCATTATAACGCGTACCATCACAGGCATCACAGCTTACAAGCACATCCGGTAAAAAGTGCATCTCTATCTTGATCTGTCCGTCACCCTGACACTTCTCACATCGTCCGCCTTTGACATTAAAAGAGAAACGTCCTATTTTATAGCCTCTCAATTCTGCTTCTTTCGTTTGTGCAAAGAGTTTACGTATCTCATCCATGATACCTGTATAGGTTGCAGGGTTTGAGCGCGGAGTTCGTCCTATAGGGCTTTGATCAAGGTAGATGACTTTATCAAGCTTCTCAAGTCCTGTGATCTCTACACCATCTACTTTATTGACCTTTCTTGCATGGTTAAGCAACTCTCTTGCTACAGGGAGTAAAGTTTGAAGTATCAGTGAACTTTTACCGCTTCCGCTTACACCCGTGATGCACACAAGGTTCCTGAGCGGTATCTTTGCATCAAGTTTTTCAATGTTATTCAGGGTTACATTTTTTATCTCTATCCACTCTTTTTGCGGGTTGTCATGGCTATAAGCTATCTCTTTTTTACCATAAAGATAGTCAGCCGTAAGTGTTTTGGCACGTGAAAGTTTCTTTGCATCCCCGGCAAAGACTATCTCTCCACCAAACTCTCCTGCACCGGGACCTATATCTATGATAAAATCCGCTGCAAGAATCGTCTCTTTATCATGCTCTACTACGATAACAGAGTTTCCCTTATCCCGCAGAGAGTTCAATGTACGAATCAGTTTCATGGTATCGCGTTCATGCAATCCGATACTGGGCTCATCCAGTACATACATCACACCTGTAAGTCCCGAACCTATTTGTGAAGCAATACGGATACGCTGTGCCTCACCTCCGGAAATGGTTCTTGCATCACGATTTAACGAAATATATCCCAATCCAACATCATACAAAAAGAAGAGTCTCTCCTGAAGTTCTTTAAGTATAGACTCTGCTATCATCTTTTGCTGTTCACTCAAATGAGAAAAACTCTTCTCGTCGGCAAAATAAGCATAAGATTTTTCAATAGGCATATCAATAATATCAGCAATATTCTTGCCCTCTATCTTCACAGCCAAAGAGCGTGGTCTAAGTCTGTGTCCGTTACATTTGTCACATACTTTTTCGGTCATATATTCAGAGAGGTCTTTCTCATCTTTGAACATATCATGTGCAAACTTCACAACCCCCGGCCATTCACGTTTGAGTTTATGACGCTTCCATGTAAAATCAACCGTACCGCCGATACCATAAAGTATAGCTTTTTGTTGATATTCAGGAAGTTCACCGTAAGGTATTTTAATGTCAATATCATTTTGTTCACAAAAAGCATTGAGAAATTTAGTATAGTAACTCTTATTAAAACCGTACATGATTTTGACTGCACCCTTCTCAATAGAGAGTTCTTGGTCTATGACCTTTTTGAGGTCTATGGCATAACGGATCCCCAACCCATCACAGGCAGGACAAGCACCTTTTGGTGAATTAAATGAAAAGCTTACGGGCTCCAAAGGTTCAAAACTCAACTTGCAATCAAAACATGCCAAGTGCTCAGAGTAGTGAATATGCTGTCTGTCCAAGTCCAACTCTTCAAAGTTTAGTACTTCGATCTCCATCTCTCCGTAACTCTCTTTTAGTGCTTTCTCTACATCTTGCCCTATACGGTCACGACTCTCTTCTTTAACCACTACTCTATCGACTACCACTTTAATGGTATGCTTCTTCGTTTTAGAGAGTTCTATCTCATCATCAAGGCGCACCATTACACCATCTATCATAGCACGTACATAGCCCTTGTGTCGCAGTGACTCCAGCATATCTGAAAAAGTACCCTTTTTCTCTTTGACAAGTGGTGCCATAATGACAAGTTTTGCGCCGTCAGGCAGCTTCAGTACCTCTTCGATAATATCACTTGCGGACATCGATGAGATAGGCTTTCCACACTCATGGCAATGCTGTTCTCCCACACGTGCAAAAAGCAGTCTAAGATAATCATAGATCTCTGTGATCGTCCCTACCGTAGAACGAGGGTTTTTAGAGGTTGTCTTCTGGTCGATGGCAATAGCCGGTGTAAGCCCTTCTATCTTATCGACATCAGGCTTCCCTACCCGTCCTAAAAACTGTCTGGCATAGCTTGAGAGTGACTCTATATAACGTCTTTGCCCCTCAGCATAAAGTGTGGAAAAGGCTAATGTAGATTTACCGCTTCCTGAAATACCTGTAATGACTACAAGCTTGTTTTTAGGGATACTGATGTTTATATTTTTTAAGTTGTTTTCTCTTGCACCATAAACATGTATCATATCTTTTTTACAACTCGGCATTTAGTGCCTCACTGTACTGAAATTTATTTCTTGTCATCTATCTCAAATCCTATATTAAAACCAAATTTTCTTTACTAACATACCCAATGCAAACACATAAAGTACCAACAATGCCATCTTGTGATTTTTAGAGGTCACATGATCTTTTAACCATATCCCTAATGCCACACCCACAAGTGAAGCCACTGCTACAACTAAACCATTGGAAAAATCAATTGTTCCTGTTGTCAAACGACTTATGAGCCCTGCAATAGAAGAAAACACTACAAAGAAAAGCCCTGCACTCACTGCCTTTTTGATAGGGTAATGCAATAAACCTACCAAAAGTGGTGTCAAAATGATAGAACCACCGATACCAAGTGTAATGGAAAAGATACCTATCGCTAGTCCTATACCAAAAAGCAAGCCTTTATGAAGCGATCTTGTTTGTGCGTCATCTTCATGATTTTTGGAGAAAAAGAGTCTAAAGAGTGCAAAAAGAATCAAACTGAAGAAGGTAAATTGTAACACTGCATCTGCAATGAACTGTGTGACATATCCACCGATGTACCCACCTGCAAATCCACCAAGCCCTACAAAGATACCCTCACCTATGATGAGAGAACCTTTTTTATGATTCAGATAAGAACCGAAGATAGAAGAAAATACCATCTGGACGATAGAGATACCAATAGCATCTTTGATCTCAAAGCCAAGTGCCAAAAGTACAGGCACAAGGATCATCCCTCCACCTATACCAAAAAAGCCTGACATTATCCCGATAAAGATACCGACTAAAATAAGTTCTATAATCATAAATTATACTCCAAAAATTAACTTGGAATTATAACATTTTTTTAGTCTTTTGTGTGGGGTTTCAAAAGATAAATTTAGATATACATAAACTGAGATAAGAAAATAATAGTAATGACAAAGGCAAATGGTAATACATGACTTTTAAAAACCAAAGGCTGGATCTTCAAATAGACTTGTAAAAATCCTCTGAGTCCCAGCCAGATACCTAAAAATGCTTTCAAAGAAAGAAGCATTTGGAATCTTGTCAATCCCTCTTCACCTATAGGGCCATAGACTTGAGTGATAAGATAAAGTCCTGTTAATACAGCAACGATCAAACTGGGTGGTACTACTTTACGTACATACTTCATAAAAGATTCTCTGATCTTTGTATGTTCTTCTTCATCAAAAGATTTTTTGATCTTTGCAAGGAAAAGGTTATCTGTGATCAAAAAACCACCATAAATGAATGCTGCAAAAATATGAATCGTTTTAATCAATACAAAAGTCATAATAAAGCCTTGGAAATAATTTGATGGGATTATAGTATAAGGATGATTTGAAACCTTTGATATACATCAACTGTTTTTAAAAAAATCCTGTGAAAAAAACTCAGCCACAACAACTCTCATCTGAGATGGGTCATCTATACGATTAACGAGATCTCTAAAAGCTGAAGCACCTTGGTATCCTGCTTTTGAATACGTATGGAGATGCTTACGAAACATTACAGCACCATACTCACCATAGTGAGCGATCATCTGGTCAAAATGTTCCAGTACCACCTCTTTGATAAGCGTACTCTCTACACTTTCTTTTCCTGTTTTTATCTGATGAAATATCCATGGATTACCTACTGCTGCACGGCCTATCATAATACCATCCGCACCTGTATGTTCCAGGACCCATTTTGCCTTAGAAGGAGAGTCTATATCTCCATTTGCAATGACAGGAATAGAAATCACTGACTTTATCTCTGCGATCGCATCATAATCTACAGTAGCTTTGTATCTCCCTGCTTTTGTTCTGCCATGCACGGCAATAAAATCTGCTCCGCTTTCCTGACAAACTTTGGCAATCTCTACATGGTTTTTCTCATCAAACCCTAATCTGATCTTAACAGATGTTTGCTCTTTGTTGGAGTATCGTTTGATCGTTTCTATCACTTTTCCCATCTGAACAAGATCGGTGAGTAGTGAACTTCCCTGAAGATTATTCACAACTTTGGGTGCAGGACAACCACAGTTCAGATCTATGATATCAACGCCTTCTTTGGTATTAATGATCTCTACGACACGCTTTATGACATTCAGGTCTGAACCTGCTATCTGTATGGAGTATGGTGTTTCCAAAGAACTCTTCTCTAACATTTTATGGGTTTTTTTACTATCATGGGCAAGTGCATTGGAGCTTATCATCTCACTGACCGTAAGGTCAACACCGAACTTCTTGACAACAGAACGAAAAGGAAGGTCTGTAAAGCCCGCAAGAGGGGCTAAAGCATAAAGGGGTTGGGAAAAATCTAGTTTCATTTACAAATAGTGTCTGTATCGATGAGATCTTCAAGTTTAAACTTTTTATGCTCTTGTTTAAGTTCATAAAGTGCTCTAAATTTGATAAACTCATTTTCTTCCTGCTCTTCCAAATAAGCATTGGCTTCATCTAAAAGTTCATACTCAAACAAAAGATAAAGATATGCATTTTGTGCTTTAGGGTTTTCTTGCTGATACCCCTTAAACAATGCCAAATTCTGATCTGGAGCAAAATGCTTTTTAGTAATATTTGCTATTTTTACGAAATCTGTACATGAAAGCTTTAATGCAGAGATAAAGTCATTAAGAATTTCACTTGTAAGTCCCATATCTTCTTCACCATTTACTCTTTCTAGCATAATATGAAAATTTTTAGCATCAAATATTTTTGCATATTTACGTGCTTTGTAAAATGTCTCTTTACGTGCAAAAATCTCTAATGCCTGTTCCCTCACCAGCGTAGAAAACTTAGAAGAAGACTTCATCACTTCTTCAACAAACTCACTATCTGCCTCCAAACGGTTCAGTCTGTTTTGTATCAGATGGGGGTTACCTTCATTGAATACTTTGGCCATTTTATTCTCTTTGAGATCAACATACTCACCATTTTTAATTTTGGTAATAATATTCACGACTTTAGAGAGTCTAGGGTTAAGTCCTTCAACACTATCTAAAAGATTTAAAGAAGATTTTCCGAGAAGTACTGCTGAATTTTTAAACTCATTCATCGCATATTTTTGTTCTTTTGGTTCATTCACCAATGACCAATAAAGTGCATCATCCAGTGTTGCCGCATCTCTTTGCCATTTTTTAAGTTTAAAATAACTTTTCAAACTGTAAAAAATCATATGAAAAATAGTAAATATAAGTAAAACGAACATAGGTAAAACTACCCAAACAGCTATAGGAAAATTAAAATTAATCCCCATTACCTCTACAACATAATTGTTTGGATTAATTGTATACGTCAACGCACCAATAATGGCTGCGAGCGTGAGTGCTGCAAAAACATATAAACCAAGTCTCATATTCTACCCCCTTATTTTTCTTCTTTTTCGTTGATCTTCCGGCATGTAATACAAAAACGTGCAAAATTCTTCACGTCTAAACGTGCTCTACCGATAGGCTCTTCACACATTTCACAAACTCCGTAAGCTCCATTCTTTATTTTATCTAAAGCAAGTTCAATTTCGTTTAATTCTTTGCGCTGTTGTACTAAAATAACACTATCTACAACAGTTTCTGCAGATACAGCCGCATAATCACCCTCATCATTAAGCTCAAGATCTCTCATTCCGTCTAATTCAAGTGCTGTTCCCGTAAGATTCTTTTCTATTTGAACTCTTCTGTCCAATAGGTTATTTTGAAATTCTTCCAACTCTGCTTTTGTTAACATCTTTATTTCCCTATTTATGATATGGGTGATTGCTGTTGATAGTCAAACCCCTAAATATCTGTTCTAATAGAACAACCTTCACCAGTTTATGTGAAAGCGTTATTTTACCAAATGATATGGCATTATTACATTTAGTTAAAAAATCCCTCTCAAAGCCGTATGCACCGCCAATGTAGAAGTTTACAGTAACGCTATCCTTAAGCAATTTTGCAAAATCAAAACTATTAACTTCTTTTGACGAAGGATCCAAAGCAATATTTACACCAGAACTTAAATATTTTTCTAGTGCTTTTGTATAAGATTTTTGAGCTGCCTCAGGTGAAATATCCTGTGCTTTTGATATCTCTTTATCAAAAAGTTCAATAACTTCAACTTTTGCAAAAGGTTTTGCTATCTTTTTATAGTGTTCTATCAGTGGTGCATAAAGTTGATCTTTACCCTTTTTATCAATGATGATAACATTTATTTTCATTTCAATACCCTAAACAATTTTGTTATTGTATCTATAAATCGTTTTTAGTATCGTTAAAGAAAATAACTTTATTACATCTATTCTTTTTACTCTAAACTATTTTCAATACAATACTGTACTAAAAAAGGTTTATCATGCAAAAAGAAGAAATTATCACCACACTCAAAATGCAATACTCAAGAGACTTACGAAAACAGTTGGTCAAAACAATATTAAACAATGAGAAAGATCAAGACAATGAGGCTGTCAAACAACAATACAACCTTATGAATCAAATATTTTCTTATGTTCTTAAAGAGTGTAACTGGTCCATGTCCCAGAACTCAGAAAACTGGGATAATTCCCCTCTTGATATCATGGTAGAAGTATTTCCGAAGTTGGAAACAACACAATGGTACAAAGAACAGGATATTGATGTAAAGAAAAACATTGATGTAGTCATAGGTCAACCCCGGTAACAAAAGATCAAACCCCATGAATAACATACAACTAGGTATCCATCACCTCCCTTATGATGAGATTACAAATCCTGAAATACTTCATAGATTCATCTATCCGGATATGTTGAAGAATTACTACTGGAGTGATGACTTTTCCCCTGAGTATTACATTGCGCAGGCTAAAGCCGGCTTTATTGCAGTGACGGATTACTATGAAGAGAAAGAGTTACTTCTCCCGGAAATACAGTTCAGCTATGCTCTTTTGGATTTCAGGGACTTGCATATCAGCAGGAAAGCAAAAAAGCTATTAAATAAAAAGGAACTACAACTTGAAATAAGTCAGAACTTGGATGAAGTAGTTGCCGGCATCAACAAGTCACATAAAAACAACTGGCTCACACCTCGTTATTTTGATACCCTTAAAGCCACACAGAATATAGATGAAAACTTCAAAATGATTTCGGCTTGTATCAGAAATGAAAAGAAAGTTATCGCAGGAGAAATAGGCTATATCATAGGAAAAACCTATACAAGTTTAAGTGGATTCAGCAGTAGAGAGAAAAAATACCATAACTATGGGACAGTCCAGCTTGTCCTGCTTGCAAAGTATTTGGAAAAGAATCATTTTGCTTTTTGGAATTTGGGACAACCCTATATGTCCTATAAACTTGCACTTGGTGCCAAAGTCTATGAACGACAGGCATTTTTAAAGCGCTGGTTTGAAGCGACAAGACCCTCTACATCGTAAATAAACTCTTCTCAAGTTCAAGTAACTTCTTCTTTGCTTCCAACCCACCGGCATATCCCGTCAGTTTTCCATCACTTCCGATGATACGATGACAAGGTACAAAGATGGAGATAGCATTGGCACCATTGGCATTAGCTACCGCCCGAACTGCTTTTTCATTTTCTATCTTTTTTGCCAAATCAGAATAAGAAGATGTTTCACCGTAAGAGATCCGGGTAAGTGCATTCCATACAGACTTTTGGAACTCCGTACCGACAAAAAGCAGAGGTACACCAAAGGTTTTTCGGCTGCCTTGAAAATACTCGGAAAGTTCATCTTTGACTTGTTGCAAAAGAGCACTCTCTTTCTCTGCAAAAGTGGCATTGAGCCCTTTTCCCAGTCGGGCATCTATCATTTCTCTCATTTTTCGATATCGCCAGTCTGCCATGCATAATCTGCCTTCATATTCCCCCAGGACAAGTTCACCGACCGGTGTTTTGAAATATTGGATATGTATTTCATCAGGTTTCAAAGGCTCATTTTTGAGTGAAGATCTTTCTTTCATAAGAGATTATACTAAATCTGATAGAATAAACTATGAAAACAAATACATTCTGCATTATCAGTACAACAACAGATGATGAGAACATTGCAAACCTCATCGCTGCTACGCTGCTTCAAAAACATCTGGTCGCCTGTGTGCAAAGTCACACGATCCAGAGTCAATATCACTGGCAAGGTGTTCTGGAAAAAAGTCATGAAACCGTGTTACAGATGAAAAGCAAAGTCTCTTTATTTGAAGAGATCAAAGCAGAGATAGAGACATTACACTCTTATGATGTACCGGAGATCATTATGACACCCATCCTCGATGCAAATCCTGAGTACCTTGAGTGGATAGAAAAAGAGATGAAATAAGATCTTATTCATACGTTAGTATGATCTACCCTTTTCATCTCAACCAAAAGCAAATGTGCATCACGTAAAGCCTCTACTCTCAAATCTTCACCTGAAACCTCAGCAGCATCACCTTGTTCAAAAACAATACCATTGATATTCGCTTCCCCTTCCATGACTTTTACATAAAGCTGTCTGTTTTCTCCTGGCTCAAAGGTAAGGGTTCTGCCTTTATCCAGTTCACTTGCATACATGTTGGCATCCTGGTAGATGTTTATGACGCTTGGCGTTCCTTCCGGGGCTACCAGGTGTAGCCATTTGTTATGCCGTTCTTCGGAGTTAAAGGTTTTAGAGCCGTACTGAGGGTTGAGGGCTTTTGCTTTGGGGAGTATCCATGTCTGAATGAGGTGTACTTCTTCGTCACCCTCGTTTTTCTCAGAATGTGTGATACCGGTACCCGCACTGAGGTACTGTATGTCACCACGCCCTAAACTCTCTTTGTTTCCCATACTGTCCTCATGTGTCAACTCACCACGTATGATGTAAGTGATGATCTCCATATCTCTGTGAGGATGTGTATCAAAACCTGTGTGAGGTTGGATAATATCATCGTTCATCACGCGTAGAACACCATACTGCATATTGCTTCTGTCGTGATACTCTGCAAATGAAAAATGAAACCGACTCTTGAGCCAACCATGTTCTGCTTTGTAGAGCGTGTTAAAAGGTATATGCTTCATCATAGTAGTTACCTTCCAAGTAATCCCAAAACGACTTACTGTCAAGTGCAATCCAAAAATGTACCAATATGCATAGCAAATATGTACCACCCGG
>CAJXJN010000012.1 GCA_913055205.1 uncultured Sulfurovum sp.
AACCCTCTCTTTCACGTTACTCTCTCAGAAATTGCACTTATTGGTTGAATTGGCGTCTTAAAAAATATAGAAATATGATATTCTTATGCTATGCGCATTATTCATAGATGCATAATAACAACAAAGACAAGGAGTTTATTATGGTAAAAAAGATAGCAACTGCCCTTTTGTGTGTGGCACTTGGAAGTTCACTTCATGCAAGAGATATTTCAATAGGTGAAAAGTTTGTAGGATTGGAAGTAGGTGCAGCAACAATACAGGCTGATACGGCAGGAATTTTTGGTGAAACAGAGTATCAGGGGGACAGATGTAGAGATCGGTATTCGTATCGGTGCACAAAATGAGACATGGAGAACAATGCTTATCTGGGATCATTTTGACAGTAGCGATGACAATCAAAATTATGAAAAAGGCTTGTTTGAGTTGGACTATTATCTCTTCACCTCGCAATTTAACACCGTCTCTTTTAGACCTTATATCGGTTTAAATCTTGGATATATGAATTATGAATCTGATGCTGGTGGTGCCGGTGATGATATATCTGAAAGTGGTTTTCTCTATGGTGGACAAGCAGGATTTACTGTTGATTTGATGGATACTGTAGATCTTGATGTGATGTATCGTTATTCACTTACAGATGCTGCACATACTGACCATATCGAAAGTTTTGTTGTGGGTATTAATTATATTTATTAGGGTATAAAGGACTTTTAATGAGAAAAAATATAGTAGCGACTTTAACATTTTTGTTTGTGTCTATCCTCACATTGACTGGATGTGGAAGTACAAGTAATACAGGTGGGGATACTGAAACTACGGTTGTAGTAGAGATGCAGGAAAATAAAATAATTCTTCAACCGAATGGTACTGATTTTACTTTATCCCTGCCATTTACCAAAAAACTGGATAGTACTTATCGTGTAGAATTGAATAATTTTACGTTGGCGGTAAGTGGATGTACTATTAGTACAGGCATAGCTAAAGTTGCAGCTTTACGATGGGGAAGTTACAGTGCGACAACAGAGACAATACCTAACGATGGTGACGATCATAATGTAACACTGACATTGGGTATTTCTGATTTTATAGCGCCCTTGATAGGTGTTGATATTGTTCCTGAAAGTATTGTGAGCAGTAGTTCGGCATGTGATTTAAATACCTCTTTCGGTTCAGCAACAAATCTGCATACAGACGAAAATGGGACAATAAGAGTACAAATTTCAACACATCTCTCTAGTGATGCTGTAGCTGACTGTGATATTACTTGGAGTGCGACTCAAAGTGGTATTTATCGAGAATACTGATTATAAAATATTCAAAGGAGTACAATTCTGTACTCCTTTAACCATATCTTCCTAAATTTTCTACTATAATTCCTTAAATATTTTATTTATTAGGTACATTTTATGATCGATCTTAAATATCTACAAAACAACTTCGATGAAGCAAGTTCCAAACTGAAAAAGAAAGGTGTAGATACAGATACACTTGAAAAACTTCAAATACTTTTTGCATCTTTAAAAGAAGCCAATGCTACATTGGAAGCTGCAAAAGCAGAGCAGAACAGCATGTCTAAACTCTTTGGGCAGTATATGCGTGAGGGTAAAGATATTACTGAGCTTAAAGCAAAAGTGGATGCAAACAAAGAAGCGATGGTACCACTTCAGGAAAAGGCCAGAGAAGCTGAAGAAGCGCTCTACAACGTAGCGCTTGCTATGCCTAACTTTCCGGATGACTCTGTACCGGAGGGTGCAGATGAAGATGATAATGTTGAGCTTCGTAAAGTCTTAGAGCCTAGAAGTTTTGATTTTGAACCTAAAGAACATTGGGATTTAGCTGAAAGAAACGGATGGATAGACTTCGAACGTGGAGTGAAACTTGCAAAGAGTCGTTTCTCAGTACTTCGTGGTGAGGCTGCAAGGCTTGAAAGAGCATTGATAAACTTCTTCCTTGATACCAATGCTACCAAAGGTTTTGAAGAGCTTTGTGTACCATTTATGAATAACTCTGCAATGCTTCAGGGTACAGGACAACTTCCAAAGTTTGAAGATGACCTTTTTAAGATAGACGGAGAAGACCTCTACCTCATACCTACAGCAGAAGTACCATTGACCAATATGTATAATAATGAGATACTCGCTGAAAAAGAACTTCCTGTGCTTATGACAGGTTACACACCATGTTTTAGAAAAGAAGCTGGTAGTGCAGGGCGTGATACACGTGGGATGATACGCCAACATCAGTTTGACAAAGTGGAAATGGTAGCCATAGCGCACCCAGATAAAAGTGATGAAGTCTTTGAAATGATGGTACAAAATGCCTCAGATATCTTAACTGCACTTGGTTTACCTCATAGAGTGGTAGAACTATGTGGTGGTGACTTGGGCTTTTCAGCTGCAAGTACCATAGACTTGGAAGTATGGCTTCCCGGACAGAATAAATACCGCGAGATCTCTTCTATCTCAAACACTAGAGACTTCCAGGCAAGACGTGCCAAAATTCGTTTTAAAGACGGAAAGAAAAACAGATTGGTACATACGCTGAACGGTTCAGCTTTGGCTGTTGGCCGTACGTTGATCGCGATCATGGAGAATTATCAGAATGAAGACGGAACGATTGAGATTCCTGAGGTACTTAAGAAGTATATGTAGATACGTAGGGGCACCCCTCGTGGGTGCCCAATAAAATATTTTAAATATAAGGGCAGCCACAAGGGATGCCCCTACATATTAAACTGTTTTAGAACTATCACTATAACGTGACTTCAACTTCCCTTCCATGCTCAAATAACTATTTAACGCACCGATGTAGGCTCTGGCAGAGGCTAACATTGTGTCTATATTTAAGCCATGTCCTATGATGGCAGGTTCATTATCATTAAATGAGACTTTTACGGTTACAGAAGCCAAGGCGTCTTTACCTTCACTCACTGACTTAACTTTGTAGTCTTCCAACTTGCCGGCATAACCTGAGATTCTGTCAATAGTTTTAAAGATAGCATCTATGGTTCCTTCACCAATGCTTGCATCAATGATCTCATTATCATCTTTTTTGATGCTGACAGCAGCACTGGGCACACCATTACTGCAATCCATCAACTGTAATGAGACCAACTCAAACACTTTTGGTGCAGAGGTCATTTCATTCGTAACCAATGCTCTTAAGTCATCATCATAAATCTCTTTTTTTCTATCAGCCAATATCTTAAAGCGTTCAAAAGAAGTGTTCAATGCTTCATCATCCAAGGTAAAGCCTAGTTTACTCAACTTGTCTTTAAATGCTGCACGCCCGGAGTGTTTACCTAAGACCAAAGTATCTTTCATATCCAAACCAATGTCTTCCGGTCGGATGATCTCATAGGTTTCTTTGTGTTTTAGCATACCATCCTGATGTATGCCGCTTTCATGAGCAAAAGCATTTTTACCTACGATGGCTTTATTGGGTTGTGGTTCTATGCCTGTGATACTGGCTATCAAACGGCTGCTTGGATAGATCTCTTTTGTATTGATGTTTGTATCAAATTCTGAAAAGACATCTGAACGGGTTTTTAATGCCATCACAATCTCTTCAAGAGCTGCGTTACCTGCACGTTCACCTAAACCGTTGATAGTACATTCTACCTGTCTTGCACCATTCATCACAGCTTCTAAAGAGTTTGCTACACCCAAGCCCAGGTCATTGTGGTTATGGACTGAAATGATAGCTCTGCCTTTGACATATTCACTCATCTCTTTGACCATAGCACCTATCTCAAAAGGAAGTCTAAAGCCAACGGTATCCGGCAAGTTAATAGTACTTGCACCTGCTTCTATGACGGCATCACTTATCTCTTTCATAAAGCCGATGTCTGAACGCCCTGCATCTTCACAGGAAAACTCTACATCATCTACGAATGTACGTGCGTACTCAACCGCACGTACAGCTCTCCTGATGACTTCGTCCGGGGTCATCTTGAGTTTATACTCCATGTGTATTTTACTGGTTGCAATGAAAGTGTGAATTCGTTTCATATTTGCGTTGGCAATAGCATCACCTGCTGCTTTCACATCAGAGTCAATAGCCCTGGCTAGAGAACAGATAGTAGAGTTTTTCACTCTTTGTGCTATTTTCTCTATGGCATCAAAGTCTCCGGGACTTGCTGCTGCAAATCCGGCTTCAATGATATCTACACCCAAACGCTCCAATTGTGCAGCGATCTGGATCTTCTCTTCAGTGTTCATAGAAGCCCCTGGACTCTGTTCACCGTCTCTTAATGTTGTATCAAATATTTTAATGATATTTTTGCTCATTATGTTTACCTTTTGGTTGTAAAAGAATACTCGTATGTTATGTATATAAGTATCATAAGAATTGTCTAATTTTACCTAAATATTGGTTAGGTTATTTAGAATAGAATGTGTGTGTAATTAAAAAGTATGAATTGTCAAACGATTAGAGTGCAAGCAGTAGCAGGAGAGTACTATCTTGTTTGAAAATGGTATGTGTTTTTATGATATTTTTCATCATGTTCTCCTGTTGATTTTTAGGAAGTATACCGTAATTCCAAATAAATCACAAGGGAGAATAATTATCTTTTAATTTTAATCTTTCGTATCTTAAGATTTCGTAAAGCTCTAAGCGGTCCATAAAGTGTATATACCAAGATAATAATCGCAAAACCTTCTGCAGCAAAAAGATAAAGAAGAGAAGCAATAAGTACAAGAATTATCATTGTTTTAAAAACCATTGGTTTGTCGAGTTTGATCTTTTTGAAAGAAGGATAGCGAAAATTACTTACCATGAGTATAGCCACACCTAAAGTAAGAAAGAGGAGTATCATACTATAGCTTTCAAGTGTATATTTATGAAAAAGAAGTATCCACATAGAGATGAAGATAGCAGCTGCAGGAATGGGTAAACCTATAAATACATTAGGGTCAGTTTTTGCTGTAGATATATTGAAACGTGCTAAACGTATGGCACCAAAGATCACGTAAAGAGCAGAGACTAAAATACCAAATCGACCAAACTCATGACCTATGAAAAAGTAAAGTAACATGGCTGGAGCAATACCAAAAGAGATAATATCTGCCAGGGAGTCAAACTCTACGCCAAATTGACTTGTAGTGTTAGTCATGCGGGCAACGCGACCATCCAGTCCATCAAAGATAAGTGCTAGAAGAATGAGCCAAGCAGCAAGTATAAAGTGACCCTTGCTTGCTTCTACAATACTTATCACGCCTACAAAAATACTGCTTGCTGTAAACAGGTTCGGTAAGACGTAGATAAGGTTTGGTCTATGCATCGTCTGTTTTATCTTCTTCTGATTCTTTTTTTGATACCTTTTTACCATGTGCTAAACGGCTCTTAAGGTTATTCTCTTTTTCATAAGTATCGATAATCTCACGCACTTTGTTACCTTCAATGACTTCAACATCCAGGAGCACACCGGCCATATTTTCAATGGCTTGGTGATATTCGTTGAGTGTTTTCTTTACAAAGGCATAACGCTCATTCAGTGTGGTTCTGATGTGATTATCGATATTTTCAGCCATTTTTTCACTATAGTCTGTAGATGCCATACCGCCACCCAAGAAGCTGTTTTCAGTTCTTTTTAGTACCATAAGACCTGCTACATCAGACATTCCATAAACAGAGACCATATCTTTCAGGATGGCAGTTGCACGGTCAAGGTCATTACCTGCACCTGTGCTTATCTCACCGATGAATATTTCTTCTGCTGCACGTCCGCCAAGGAGTACATCTATCTCTGCCATGAGTTCATGTTTTTGTTTTAAGAATCTGTCTTCATCATCCGGAAGGTGCAGTGTATAACCTAATGCACCTAACCCTCTAGGGATGATAGAGACTTTGGTAACACGTGTAGCACCTTTAGTGAGTTCTGCCATTAGTGCATGACCACTTTCATGATAGGCAACGATCCTTTTTTCAACATCAGATATCTTTCTGTTTTTTTTCTCAAGACCTACGAAAGATCTTTCAATAGCTTCCAATAGGTCAGCTTGTTCTATCTCTTTTTTGTTGAATCTACCGGCAAGCAGAGCAGCCTCGTTGATAATGTTTGCCAGATCCGCACCTGCCAATCCGGCAGTCTGTTTTGCAACGATCTGCAGGTCAACATTTGAAGCAAGTTTTACCCCTTTTGAGTGTACTTTAAGGATAGCTAAACGACCATCATAGTCGGGTTTGTCTACAAGTACCTGTCTGTCAAAACGTCCAGCCCTAAGCAAAGCAGCATCAAGTGTTTCAGGTCTGTTTGTCGCTGCAAGTACAATGACAGGAGTGTCTGTACCAAAGCCATCCATTTCAGCAAGAAGTTGATTTAATGTCTGTTCTCTCTCATCATTACCACCCATTTGACCACCAGATGCACGGCTTTTACCGATAGCATCGATCTCATCGATAAAGATGATAGATGGAGCCTCTTTTTTAGCCTGTGCAAAAAGATCACGTACACGACTTGCACCTACACCTACAAACATTTCGATGAAGCCTGAACCACTCACGGAAAAGAAAGGAACAGATGCTTCGCCTGCCACTGCTTTTGCAAGAAGTGTTTTCCCTGTACCCGGAGGTCCGACAAGGAGTAAACCTTTAGGGATTTTGGCACCCAGTTCAATGTATCGTTCCGGGAACTTAAGAAAATCAACGATCTCTTTAACTTCATCTTTGGCTTCTTCTACCCCTTGCACATCATCAAACTTTGTATCGGGCTTTTCAGAGTTGATAAGCTTGTCTGCTTTTCCGGCACCAAGGATCCCTCCACCCATGCCTTTAGACATTTTTTTAGCCAAGAAGATCCAGATCCCAAAGAAGATAAGGATAGGAAGCATCATACTGATAAGCTCAGAGAAAAAACCATTTCCCATGACACCTTCATAGGTGATGTTTTTCTTTTCAAGCAAAGGGATAAGGTCTTTATCGTATGTTGGTACATTTTGTGCGATATAACGTATCTTACGTCCATTTTGTTCACTGATAGCTTCAATACTTGAAGGTGTAAGTTTTACACTTTGGACAGCTCCTTCTTCTATCTCTTTTTTAATTTCAGAGTATTTGACTTGTTTAGTCTGTGCGATGTTGTTGGTATTAAGCATTGTGCCTAAACTTTCACCTTCTCCTACAAAAGATTTGAAGATCATAATGATAATAATGGAAAATATTGCAAATGCAAGCAGGGGATTGTTATTGAAAAAATTATTGTTATTATTTTTTTGATTGTTATTGTTTTGATTAGCCATTGGCTTCCTTTTTTATTTATTATACGGGAATTAAGCAAAGCTCAATTCTCTACTTCAGCAATAGGCTTAAAAGCACTGCTTGCTTTTTATATATAAGTATGACCCACTTTTATGTTATTATAACGCAATTTGAACAAAGTCCAACTTGCTACTATAGATGCTAAGTCTGCTTCAACAGTGGGCTCATCGTACTTATATGATTTGATGAGTTATTTCTTATAGACAAGTGTAACCCACTCATCTTTCAGTGTTCTTTTTTCCAGTGTGAGTTCTTTAAATGACTCTTTGACCAGTTCTTCTTTTTTATCCAAGATACCTGAAAGTATCAAGTATCCATCCTCTTTTGTGGCAGATTTCAGATCTTTTGCAATAAATCTTAACACATCTGCTATGATATTAGCTATGACCACGTCATATGTGCCTTCTGCTTTGTCTATGGAACCTTCCCAGAGCTTATCATAGTTCTCTTCATTGAGCTCAAAGTTCTCTTTGCAACTCTCTACTGAAAGTGGGTCTGTATCACAGAGTTCTATGTTTGCACCTAGTTTTTTACAAGCTAGTCCCAATATACCGGAACCACACCCTACATCAATAATTCTTGCATCCGCTTCAACATATTCGCTAATAGCTTCTAAACATGAAAACGTGGTAGCATGATGTCCTGAACCAAAAGCAAGAGCAGGGTCTATTTTGATATTTATTAATTCCTCTTTGGGCTCATACCAGCTAGGAAAAATGTAAAACTTTTCTGCTTCTATGGGTTGTATGGAGTCTTGATAGGTTTTTATCCAGTCTATATTTTCTTTTTCTTCAAGGGTGTATTCCATTTGGATACTGTCACCTAAAGTACTTGCTAATGATACAAGAGCATCTTTAACGAAAGTTAAATCAGATTCACTTCGTAAGATAATCTGTCCTTCACCCAGTTCAAGCCCCTCACCGTAAATGTTAGAGATGAAGTCTGCTATGAAGTCTACGAAGTCATCATTGAGTTTAACGGTTAATTCATGATATGTATTTTGCATTATGCCTCTTTTGCCAGTTTAAATGCTTCTTCCAGGTCAAGTGTACCCTCATAAAAGGCTTTGCCGACAATCGTACCGTCACAACCGGCTGAGATAAGGTTTTTAATATCTTCTATGTCTTTAAGCCCGCCAGAAGCGATAGTCTCAAGTCCGGAAGCTTTGGCGATCGCTACAGTAAAATCTACGTTCACTCCGGTCATCATACCATCACGACCTACATCTGTACAGATGATAGCTTCCACACCAGCATCTGCAAACTCTTTGGCAAGGTCAGTTGCTTTCATGTCTGAAACTTCTGCCCAACCTTCTACCGCTACCATACCGTCAATAGCATCGATACCTACAACGATAGGATACTTCGCGGCCATCTCTTTTACGAACTGAGGGTTTTTGACTGCAACAGAACCTAAGATGAGTCTATCCACTCCAAGGTCAAGATACATCTTTATAGTCTCTTCATCACGGATACCCCCACCAAGCTCCAGCTTGAGATTGCAGTGCTCTCTAATCTGTTTGATCTGTTCCAAATTTTCAGGTTTACCTGCAAATGCACCGTTAAGGTCAACAAGGTGTACCCATTCTGATCCAAGCTCTTCAAATCTTTTTGCCACTTGCCAAGGCTCATCAGAGTATATTTTTGCTGAGTCCATTAAGCCTTTGCTCAATCTTACTGCTTTACCGTCTTTAAGGTCGATCGCGGGGAGTATTGTCATTTGTTTTTTCCTATTTTCCTATTTTTCTATAATTTCGTAAAATTTTCTATGATTTTAAGCCCATTATCATGGCTCTTTTCCGGGTGTGGCTGGATACCGTAAATATTCCCGTTTTGTACCGCAGAAACAAATTCATAACCGTAATGTGTTTTTCCTATGGCATACTTATCATCACATACAGCATGGAATGAGTGTACAAAGTAAAGGTAGAAATCTTTATCTAATCCATCAAACAGAGCTGTGTTTTTTTGTTGAAACAGCTCGTTCCACCCCATATGAGGGACTTTTAGAGGATGGTCAAATGCACTTTCATCAAAGGCTACTACTTTACCGGGGATAAGTCCCAGTCCTTCTGTGCTTCCAAACTCTTCACTGCTTTCAAAAAGAAGTTGCATCCCTAAACAGATACCCAGTAGAGGTTTACCACTGGCAGCAAATGCTTTTACGGCTTTATCCATGCCATTTTCTTTCAAATGCTCCATCGCATCACCAAAAGCACCTACACCCGGTAAGATGAGTTTGTCATACTGGCTTAATTTAGAGGGGTCACTCTCCAGGCTGGCATCTGCACCCACTTTTGCAAATGCATTGATAACAGAGGCAAGGTTACCCATGTTGTAATCGACGATTCCAATCACAATAATATTCCTTCAATAGCTTATAAATTACCGTGATTATAGCAAATTAAATTGAAAGGTGATATTTTACGGCGCATCCTTTAGGCTATTTGGGTAAAATAAGCTATTAAATTATTAGGTCGTAGATGAGAGAAAAAGTAGAATATATCTTAGTGAAACTGTTTTTATGGTTAGCAAAAATAGCTCCTGGATCATTTATTTACAGTGTAATAAAAGGTTTGACACTTCTTGTATACCGCTTAGATAGAAAAAGACGTAACCTTACTATCCAAAACCTTACTATGGCATTTCCTGAAAAAAGCGAAGAAGAGATTAATGAACTTTCAAAAGAGGTTTATCTATCACTTTCTAAAACGATTGCCGAAATTTTATTGATGTTTGTTGATAGATTTGATATCGATAAAGCGATCAAAAACCTTGAACAAGCAAAAGAAAAATTAGTGAATATAATACAAAACAGTCCCCATGGTGTGATCGTTATGACAGCCCATTTTTCTAACTGGGAGTTGGCGGCACACTTTTTAGCTAAAAACGGGTTACCGATGTTGGCCATAGGGAGGGAAGGTAACAATCAACTGATAGATCAATATATTACGATTCCTTTTAGAAATAAGTACGGTAATCGCGCAATTTCAAAAGACAATGCGATGCTTGCTATGGCAAAAACACTCAAAAGAGGTGATGCAGTAGGGTTGCTTATCGATCAAAAGTCAGGCAAAAAGAACAGTGCAAAGGTGGATTTTTTCGGAAAGCCTGCCGAGACGACACTCTCTGTTGCGTCATTGAAACTGAAGTTCAACCCTGTGGTTGTGCCTATTTTCATCACAAGGGATAAAGATGGGCTCTATGAGATGATTATCGAAGACCCTATTGACTATACAGCTGAAGAGATCGAGGATAAAGAGAAAAGGTTCGAGGCAATGACGCTGAAGTACAATCAATCCATTGAAGAGGTGATCAAGGTACATCCGGAACAGTGGTTCTGGATGCACAACAGGTGGCGTCTATGAGCCGTATACTCATTCTTAGTGATGGTCGGCCAGGGCACGAGAAACAATCGATCGCTTTGGCTAAATATCTCGGTGTTCCTTATGATATTATTAATGTCAAATTTAAATATAAATGGTTAAAAGCGCTGTCGTATTTTTTTGACCGTTTGGGGATTTGTTCCAAATATCTTTTTGAGGCAGATGTCCCAAAAGTGCATTATGATTTAGTGACAGGTGCCGGTTCAACAACCTACTATGCCATAAAAGTTTTAGCAAAAGCAATGAAAGTTAAATCTGTTGTAATGATGCTGCCCAAAGGATATAGATTTGATTTTGATATTATTTTTGCACAAAGCCACGATGATCCGCCAAAACAAGATGGTATCATAGAGATTCCTGTTAATTTTTCATATATTGAGCCTAAAGGAATATACAATGCACAGAAGAAATCCATAGGCATTGTTATTGGTGGAAATAACAAGATTTTTAGTATGTCGACCGAAGACTTGAGAAGACAACTGGATTTTCTCAGGCAGCATTATAAAGGTTATGAGATAGCTATTACTACCTCTCCGCGTACTTCCAGAGAGATTGAAGTATTGGTTCATGGCTATAAATTTGACTATGAAGTGATCTATTCTGAAAATCCTATTAATCCTATCCCGGATTTCCTTGATCAGTGTGAGACAGTCTTTATTACAGGAGATAGTACTTCTATGATCTCTGAAGCAGTAGCATATGGTGAATCAAATGTTGTTGTCTTGCCTTTGCGTAGCCAGGGTGACAATAAATTTACAAGATTTGTCTCCTCTTTGGCTAGAGAGGGCTATCTTTATTTTTTTAACGGCAAGATAGTCAATAAAAACAAAAAAATTGATTTTGGAATTTATACTGAAAAGGTAGTACTATGAGAATCATCCAGCTTTTACCAGAACTTAATGAAGGTGGAGTTGAGAGAGGTGTAGTTGAATTAAGCTGTGAACTTGTCAAGTTGGGGCATGAGAGCATTGTTATCAGTGCAGGAGGAAAACTTCAAGAGCAGATAGAAAAAGAGGGAGGAAAACATATTGCTTTTGATGTTTGTTCCAAAAATCTTTTTACAGCTCCCGGTCGTATCATAAAACTGCGTAAATTATTCCAGGAACTTAAGCCTGATATTCTCCATGCACGAAGTCGTGTACCTGCATGGCTAAGCTATTTGGCAAATAAAAAGTCAGGTATTCCTTTTGTGACCACGGTACATGGGTTTAACAGTGTGAGTTCTTATAGTGCTATTATGACCAAAGGTGATCATGTGATCTGTGTCAGTCAGGCGATCAAGAGTTACATTCAGGCACATTATAATACTCTGAACGAGAAGATCACGGTCATTCCACGGGGTATTGATTTAGAAAAATTCAATCCTCAAAATATTGATAAGAAATTTATAGAGAATTTTAAAAAAGAGTATCATTTAGATGATAAACGTATCATCAGTACAGTAGGACGTATTACTCAGCTTAAAGATCATCAGACTTTCATTCGATCGATCGCATTGTTGAAAAAAGACCATCCGAATGTTATTGGACTTATCGTGGGGGGTATACGTGAAGATAAACAGGATTATTTTCATACGCTGGAAGCTTTAGTGAAAAAACTTGATATTTCTGATAATATTGTTTTTACCGGTTCGCAAAATAAAGTTGCTGAAATCTATGCCTTGAGTGATGTTGTAGTCAGTAGCTCTAAAAAACCGGAGAGTTTCGGCCGCAGTGTAGCAGAAGCTTTAGCGCTAAATACCCCTGTGGTAGCGACAGCCCATGGGGGAGTACTGGATATCATTGCAGAAGGTAAAAACGGTTTCTTTTATCCGGTGGGGGAGAGTGAAGCATTGGCTGAAGCTATTGATAAATGCAGAGATCTGGAATTTAACGGATATAGGTATATTACCGAGAACTTTTCATTGGGAAAAATGGTTCAGAGTACGCTAACTGTCTATAAGGAGTTGGTATGACCGTTTGGTTCGTTGTGATACTTTTGTGCATATTTTTTTATTTCTCTTATCGTTATGCCTGGTGGAAAAGAACGGTCGATTACCGTTACCCAAGGATACTGATGTACCATATGATCCGTGATGCTGTTCCGGGTAAAAAATTTAATTCTTTACGTGTTTCTCCGGAAGTTTTTGAAGCACAGATCCGGTATCTTTATGAGAAGGGATGGCACTCTTATACAATGTCGGAAGCAATAGTACAAAAAGAATTCTTACCTGCAAAAAGCGTGGTGATCACCTTTGATGATGGTTATCGGGATAACCTGATAAATGCACTCCCCATATTAAAGAAATATGGTTTCAAAGCAACGATCTATCTGGTCAATGACCGACATGATAGAGACTGGTCAGGGTACCGTAAAGCTAAAAATGAAGGAGCAGGACTGAAAGATGAACCAAAACTCAGTGATGATGAGGTTAGGGAGTTATTGGATAGTGGTCTTATTGAGATAGGTGGGCATACCTATACACATGCAAATCTATCCAAACTAGATGCTATGAGTACACACTACGAAATATGCAAATCCAAAGAGAATTTAGAAGAGCTATTTGGTATCGATATAACAAGTTTTGCTTATCCGTTTGGTATCTATTTGCAATCAGACAAACAGGTTGTAGAGGCTTGTGGCTATACACATGCACTCACTACCAAAGCAGGTATAGCCAATCTAAAAGTGTGTGATGCTTATGAGATACCTCGTATTACCGTCAGTGGCAAAGATACACTATTTGTATTTAAGCTCAAGATAAAAACAGGCAAAAGAGGAGTTAAGAAGTGAAAGTATGTTTGGTAATGGCAGGAGATGAAGAGGGGGGATTAGAAAAACATTTTGTAGAATTAAGTAATCGGTTGAGTAAACATATGCATGTATCTGTCATCGCCCATCCAAAATACAAAGATAGATTTGTAGATACTGCATCATTTTATGCCATAGATTTATCCAAAAGTCGCAAAAATGTATGGATTTTATTCAAATTGTACTATACAATCAAATCTATCAATCCAGATATTGTACATGCTCATGCCAATAAAGCAGTCTCTATGATAGCAACCATAAAGCCATTTTTGCCAAGCAGTATCAAAACCATAGCTTCACTCCATAGCCAAAAGAGAAATGTATCATCTTATGAAAAGTTTGATTATGTCATAGGGGTATCCAAGAGAGTGTTAGAGTCACTAAAGCTGGATGCAAAGCGTGTAGTGTATAATGGTGTCTCATCAAATTATCAACATATATCACCAATAGATATGAGTAAATTTTTTGAAACTAATTTGGGATTTTGTATATGTAGTGTAGGACGCTTAGAAGAGGTCAAAAATTTTGCATTACTTATAGATGCATGTATTGATGCTAAAGTTAACTTAGTTCTTGTTGGTGATGGAAGTTTGTATGATACACTACAAAAACAGATCAATTCAAAACAAGCAAATAGCACTATTAAGCTTTTGGGGTATAGGGATGATAGTGTATCTATTATCGCAAGTGCAGATGTGTTTGTCATATCTTCGCACAGAGAGGGAATGCCTTATGTGTTGATAGAGTCTTTATTATCTAAAGTACCTGTTATCTCTACAGATGTATCGGATATGAAATATATTTTACCAACAGAGTTTGTTGTGCCAGTTGATGATAAAGAGGTACTTACAAATGCTATCATAGAACTTAAAAATAACTATACAGAAAAACTAAACCAATACAAAAACAGCTTTGAGTTTGCCAAAAAACACTTTAGTCAAGATGCTATGATTGAGGGTGTTATGTCAGTATATGATGAGGTGATGAGTAGATGAAAATAATGATTTTAAGTTTAATTAGGGAGTATTGAAGTAGATGGCACAGATACTAGCATTGGGTGATTGTAATATGTCTACTGATGTAGGAGATATGAAAGCTATTTTGCCTTCAGAGTATGTCGTTGAGGTTGGGGATGAGACAGAACTCTCAGAGAAGATCAGAACCGTTCAAAAGCACTATGCTGATGTACTAGGAATATATCAGACTTCTTTTGCCAAGGCAAAAAAATATTTTACATTGGATGTAATGGTGCACGAGATACTGAAAATTTATAAAGAGGTAGTGTCCGGATGAAAAAAGTGTTGATACTCAGTGATAAAAAAGTAGGACATTTTAACCAAACTTTAGCCATATCTAATGCATTAAATCAAATAGAGCATACCCAAACAACTACTGTGACTATCAAGATCAAAAAGGTGGCTAAATACCTCTTAAGGTTTTTACTTAATCATGCATTTGGCAGAGCACTTTTAAAACACAAAAAGAGTCTCTCTTTGATGAGATTTTTTTATGATATAGATAGAGTGATAAATCCATCTGATATCATTATCTCTTCAGGCAAGGATACTTCACTGCTAAATGCATGGCTCTCACTGGTATATCAGAGCTGTTCGATTTATATCGGACATCCTAAAAAGTTAGACAACAGACTCTTTACAGCCATATTGACAGTACTTGATCTTGAATTTGACAATCAGATCATTTTAGATGTAGCCCCAACACTGCCTTATAGTGGTGATCTTGATGCTTTCTGCAAAGCCCATCAATTAGAGCGAAATAGACGCTACTATGCACTGTTGATAGGTGGTGACGGTTCAGGTTATCACTATTGCGAAGAGGAGATCGATGCTCTGATCTCTTTTGTCAACCGTACAGCTTCAGAGATTGACTGGTTGGTGACAACATCACGCCGTACACCAGTGCTATTTGAACAGAAGATGAAACAGCAGATGAAAACAGCAATGTTTGTAGACTATCATACGACTCCCCAAAAGGTTGTAGGTGCATTTTTAAAGCTTAGTGAAGTAGTCTTTGTGACTGAAGAGAGTGCCTCTATGGTGAGTGAAGCAGTAGCATCTCAAAAACCGGTGGTGACGTTAGCTCCGGAAACACAAAATCCGGAGAAGAACTATAAGAAGATACTAAAAAAGTTTGAAGATAGCTTACGGATAAAAAGAGTAAAAATGAGGGAAAGCGAAAATCTAGAAATAGATGTACAACAGTTAAGCGTCTTATCAAATGATATGTATGAAGAACTTGCCAAACACTTAAAATCCTGTTTAGTATACGAGAAGAAGTAATGGAAGACTTTAGAAAAAACTTTTTTATAGTGAGGACACCACTCCAACTTTTAAATGCTACAGAAGCAAGAAACAGATTTCATCCAAAAGATGAAAATATTCTTTTATGTATTTACCGTAAAAAAATAGATGAACGACTTATGCAAAATATTATTGATGATCAATGGAGTCATATATACTGGTTTCACCTAACCTCATTAAGTCGGGCATTTTATCCTATAATGCTGTATCCTTTTATTCGGAAGATTGGAGAAGTAACGACTATATATATAGGTTTATTTGGGAATGTGATCTCACATTTGGTAAACAGTGTTATACATAAAGAGGTCATTATTTTTGATGATGGCAATGAGATTATCAAAATTGCCCATGCTATAAAAAAGAAAAAGATCAAAGAGAGTAGAATAAGTCATAGGGTTTTTGGAAAAAAGACAGATAATAGTTTTGTATATCATACTAAATTCTTTTCGATTTATGATCTTTCATCCTATATATCACCAAATAAAGTGATACAAAATGACTATAGAGCATTTAAAAATAAAATGTGTACTTTTCATGAGACGGATGATAGGGTTTATTTTATTGGTTCTCATTTAGTATCAAACTATTTAGAGAAAAAAATATTTCAAAAATGGATGAAAAGTATAGAAACATATTTTTCAGGAAGATCGATCATTTATATTTTACACCGTTATGAAAATGCTGAAATTTTACATGAAATTGGAATAGAGACAATACGTTTTGATAACATCATAGAGTTTCAATTTATGAAGGACAGAATAAAACCGGCAATGGTTGTTTCACTCCGTTCAACTGCTTTAGATACATTAAAAATACTTTATGATACGAATGTATCGATCATAAAGATACCATTATGTGAATTTAAACAGGAGAAACAAAAAGAGATGGAAGAACTATATCATTATTATTCAGATAAGGGTATCTCTGTAATCTCATTAAGTCCTGAAGATTTTTAGATATTAGTGTATAATTGATGTAACTAAGTTTTATATGAGGATTAAGGAATGAAAACAGCGGTTCTTTTGAATGATACATCATACGAAAATCATCATGGTTGCAGTATTGTTGTTGATAATATAAAAGAAAATTTAAGACAAAAAGATATTAAGTTACTAGCAACGAATCCTATTGGAAAGAATTGGCAAAAGAATGTAGATTTTATGAAAGCACTAGAGGCATGCGATATAGTACTTGTCAATGCAGAGGGTACAATACATCATAATAGTACTTATGGATTAAATTTATTAAAAATTGTTGATGCTGTACAAAAAAAACCGACGGTACTGATGAATATGACTTATCAGAGTAATTCTAATTTGTATGTTTCTCTGATAAAGCAGTTCTCAAAAGTATATGTAAGGGAAAGTATAAGTCAGGATGAATTGTATCAAGCCGGTATAGAAGCTGATGTTGTTCCTGATATGACATTTTATAGAACCTATCCAACGGTTAAAGAACGAACGGATGAGATTTTTGTAACAGATAGTCATGATATTAAAAAATCAGAACAGCTTTATGTGCTTGCCCAAAAAATGAATTGGAAATTTTTCCCTATTTTATCACCCTTTACAAAAGTAGCTACCCTCAAAGGGATAAGTAAAAGCATTAAATATGGTTTTTTTCAAAGATATGGTAGTGCCATATCACATTTTCTGCCAATCAAATATGCATATATGAGATATACAAATGTTTTAGATGAATGTACCTATTTGTCGCAAATGAGAAGTGCAAAATGTTTGATAACTGCACGTTTTCATGCATTATGTTTTGCTATACAAACACAAACACCTTTTATAGCATTGTCTTCAAATACCCATAAAGTAGAAGGACTATTGAAAGATATAGGACTAGATAGTAAAAAAATAATAAATTGGGATCATTTAGATACTATAAAAGATGTTGAATGTACGTTGACTTCTTTAGAACTTGAAAAAATAAATCACTATATAGATCAAGCAAAAGTAAAAATTGATCAAATGTTTAATGAGATTGATTCTCTTATTTTAGAAAATTGAATAAGGAAACCCTGACTTGAAATAGCTATTTACCTATTTCCCCCCTATCTTCTATCGTATGCACATAGCCAAGGTCTTTATTTATGATCCCGTCACGATCAAGAAAAAGGGCTTTTTGCTTTTTTTGCATTGCTATATCTACTTTTTGATTGCCGGATAAAGGATATTCTTTTCTTGATTATATACTTCACTTTTGATATCAAACAATCCCATCAAAGTATGCGCAAGGTTGTCATGAGAGAACTTTTTATCAGATAGATCAAAACTGCTTTTTCCAGTTTTTTAGGCTTACTGGTAAAACTTCATATTGACTGGTAATCTCATTGATTGTATTCTCAGCTTCGAAAACTTCTAAAAACAACTTGGCTTTAAAGTCTGCATTATAACTAAGCTTTTAACTCTTTTTTATACAAAATATACTTCTTGTTTTGTAAGTGTTGCAATCATACTGGATTGACACTAAAAACTAAGTTTCAATCCACCATAAAAACTGTTATTGAATGTTTGGTCATGAGTATCATACTCTGTACCAATGTTACGATATCCAGTAAACAAATGTATGTTTGAGATAACTTCCATATCTGCTTCAAATTTGAGTTCCGAGTATGTTTCCCCATCTCTGAAGGTTAAAACTGATGGTGCATAGGCAAAACTTGCCATGAGTGATGTTGTTGGTATACTATCATTAAGAGGAAGTGCATAAGCTGCTTTTGCCATAAGCGGGAATGCCATAAAATCACTTGCTAAGACACCTTTGAGCCCAAATGCAAGTGTGAGACCTTCTACACCTTGTAGTGTATTTTGTCCACTGAAGCCTACAGTAGTCATATTGTCACCATCAGTATGAAGGTAACTGGCATCTAAAATATAGGTAGTCCCATCTGCATAATTTGTTAAAGTATTTAGATTTACCGAGCCAAGTATCTCTATATCTTCACTGTTGATGTCTATACCTATACGGTTTTCTGCAGTAAGTGTTCCTGTAAGTAAAAGAGTGGTTAATAATAGTTTTTTCATAGTCATAGAATCTCCTTTGATATTTATTCATATAATGATAACATAAATTTGTTGTAACTTACACATAGATTAGAGATATTTTTTAATCCGCGGGCATATAATTTTTTTTTCTTTCATGTTCTTTTTTCTTTTTTCTTTCATGTTCTTTTTTCTTTTTATCCATCATAGCAGCGTCTCTAAGATCTTCTTCATTGTCATAACGTGCAGCATCGATGAACTTGGACTGGTCATCAAATTGACCTGTTTTGACACCCCAAAGCAGGGCGATGAGACCTAAAGCGCCCAGGAAAGTAGAGACAGCTAACATTAAGATAACTACATTTTCACTCATTGTTTTTTTATCCCTTTCTCATTTTCATCTTTAAATTTTAACATTTTTATCCTCATCGAGTTCCCTACTACCACTAGTGAACTTAAACTCATAGAGAGTGCAGCTATTAGAGGATTGACAAATCCCATCACGGCAAGTGGTACAGCGATAACATTATATAACAAAGAGAAACCTAAATTTTCTTTTACAGCTCTAAAAGTACGTCTTGAGATCTTATACGCTTCATAGATACTTTGTGGTTTTTCGTCTAAAAGTACAACATCACTTACATTAATTGCAACATCCGCTCCCTGTCCCATAGCAATGGCGATGTTGGAGCTGGCAAGCGCAATAGCATCATTGATCCCGTCTCCTACCATCACAACGACATCTCCATTGCCTTGAAATGTTTTGATAAGGGATGATTTCTCTTGTGGGAGAAGTTTGGCATGCACATCATCTATTCCCACGGCTCTGGCTACTTTAAGAGCACTTTGTTCATGGTCCCCTGTAAGCATCACCACTTTGATCCCCAATGCCTGTATCTGAGTTATAGCTTCTTTGGCTCCATTCCGGATGGTATCAGTGAGTTCAAAGCGTGCGACGAGTCTGTTGTCTATGGCAAAAAAGAAGAGAGAATTCTCTGAACTGTCATCTATTTGGATGCCTGAAGCTTTAAGCAGAGCCGTATTGCCTCCTAAAAGTTTCCCCCCTTGATATCTGGCTTCTATCCCCTTGGCTTCTATACTTTTTATTTCTTCAAGAGGAAGAGGATCAAGCACATCATACGTTTTTTGGAGGTAAGACGCAATACCTTTCGAAACAGGGTGGTTTGAGGTATTTACAAGTGCTAAAAGCAAAGCAGGATCAAAGCCCTCAAATAATTCAGATTTTACTACAGAAGGTTTCCCTTCAGTAATGGTGCCTGTTTTATCTAAGGCAAGAAGGTTACTCTTTGCCATAGTTTCAAGAAAAGTAGCTTCTTTAAACAGTATCCCTCTTTTGGCTGCGATGGAGATGCCTACCAGTGTTGCCATAGGGGTTGCAAGTCCCAATGCACAAGGACAGGCAATGACGATTACAGAGATACCTACGATAAGTGCCATCTCAAAATTTCCATTCCACAGATACCATCCTGCAAAAGTAAGTAAGGCGATAATCAAAATAATGCTGGAGAAATATCCTGAAATAGTATTGGCAAGTTGTTCGATGTGTGGTTTTTTTGTAATAGACTCTTCAAGCAGATTAACGATAGAAGTAAGGAGAGAGTGTGAAGCATCTTTGCTGGCTTCATAATGTACTACTGAATCTAAACAGATAGACCCACTGAGTATCTCATCCCCTTTTTGTTTGTATACGGGTTCGTTCTCTCCCGTAAGGGAACTCTCATCAAAGCTTCCCTGTCCTGATGTGACAACGCCATCGATCACCACTTTTTCTCCGGGTTTCAGTTCGATGATGTCACCCACTTTGACATTTTCAACACTGACTAAAGATTTGATGCCCTCTTTGAGTGTGGTTACTTCTGTCGGGGTGCTTCCCATAATACCATCCAGTGTATCCACAGCATGTTTTTTGCTGAGTACCTCCAGGTATTTTCCTACCAAGACAAAAGTAATGATCATTACTACAGAATCAAAATAGACTTCTCCTCTTTGTGTAACCATAGCATAAATAGAGTAGATGTAAGCAGAAACAGCTCCTGAGGATACAAGAGTATCCATGTTGACGATATGGTTTTTAAAGCCATAGTAGGCACCTCGAAAGAAGATCCATCCACTGTAGAAGAGTACAGGGGTAGCCAAGATGAACTCGGCTACATTAAGGATGTCTTTAAAGCCTTGTTGCATTCCTGTAAAATAGCCTGCATAGTGGGCGATGGCGATCCACATAATGTTCATCGTACCAAATACACCTACAAGAATACGTGAATAGTATTCTTTTTTGGTTTTGTTGGCTCTCTCTTCCTGTAGAGTAGGGTCATACGGGTAGGCATTGTATCCGATGGAGCGGATGGTCTCTATGATCTTTGAAAGTTTTATCTCTTCCGGATCCCAAATGACTCTGGCTTTGTTGTTGGTGTAATTGATGCTTGCTTCTATAATGCCATCTGTTTTATGGAGTACTTTTTCATTGAGCCAAACACATGCTGAACAGTGAATACCTTCTATGATGAGGTTGATCTCGCACAAGCCGTCTTCGTAAGTAGTGATATATTTGTTCTTAAATCCCTCTAGGTCAAATTTCCCTAAGTCATCAGTGCTTTGTGTGGCAGGTTGAAGAGGGGTATCACCTAGTTTATCATAAAAAGTATCCAGTCCTTCGCTCTCAAGAAGGTGATAGACCCCCTGGCATCCTTTACAGCAGAAAAAAAGTTTTTTATTATTTTGCTCTTCTGTAATCATGACTGATTCATCAAACTTGAGATTACAATGGGTACAAGCTATCTCTGCCAAATATGCTTCCTTTATATAAATCTTTTGAGCACCAAGCTGCATGAGCTCTCTGCTGAAGAGGATGTAGTGTCAGCCGTAGTATATGGAGCTTTGCTCTCTATGCGTTAAATAACGATATATTATCTAAATATGGGTAAAATTTCGCATGGAAAATATACTTTTACTTACATCTGTTTTAATAATGTTGGAACTTTTTGAAGCTTTTATGCAACGTGCCAGTACATTGTACGAGGTGATGGAAAAACTTTATGGATGGTATTCTAAAAGTATTTTCTTCTTTTTTTTAATACACCCAGCCTTTTATTTCATTCTTTTTGTAATAATCGCAACAGATAGTTTGAATATCTATATGATCCTGATCTTGACACTTAAAGTATTTGATATATTTTATAAAATTGAACTTATTAAAAAGATATTTATCCAGAAAAACATCCCACATGATCTGGCAGTGATGTTAGAGTGGAAAATTCCCTCATGGTTCTTTCTCCTGGGTATCGGGCTTTATCCGCTTTTACTTTTTTATGCGTTGAGTTATTAACGCTTTTATCACTGTATAAAATATTTGAGCTATTTAATTGTATTATGATCACGTCATTCTGAATGTATTGCATAATCCGGGATAAACAAAGTAATAAGAGGTGGGAAAGCCCTTAAACACACCCCTGATCTATCATTGAATCAGCTACTTTTCTGAAGCCGGCGATGTTTGCACCGGCTATCAAATCACCTTCTCGACCAAATTCTTTTGAGGTTTCATAGGCAGTCTCAAAGATGTTACGCATGATCTGACGAAGCTTGATGTCTACTTCTTCAAAAGTCCATTTTGCCATACTTGCATTTTGGCTCATTTCCAGTTGACTGGTGGTGACACCTCCCGCATTGGCTGCTTTTCCCGGACCAAACAATACATTGTGTTCTCTCAGATAGATCATTGCTTCAGGAGTGGTTGGCATATTGGCGCCTTCATTAACCAGTATGCAGCCATTGGCAACCAATACTTTGGCATCTTCAAGATTCAGTTCGTTTTGTGTAGCACTTGGGAATGCGATATCGCAAGGAATATCCCATGTCATGTGGCGTCCTTCCGGATAGTGACTGATAGGGGTATAAACAGCGTCAGGATGTACCTGTGCATAAACTTCAAGAGATTGGTGGTTTATCTCTTTAATAGCTTTGAGTGAATTAAGGTCAATGCCATTCTCATGGTAAATAGTTCCTTTACTGTCACTGCATGCTACAGGAATGGCTCCCATATCATAAAGTTTTTCTATCGTGTAGATGGCAACATTTCCGGAACCGGACACGCAGCAGATCTTACCTTGTAAATCTTGTTCATATTTATTTAAAATATTTTCTGCAAAGTAAACTGAACCATACCCTGTAGCTTCTTTTCGTGTGTTGGAACCACCCCAGTTAATACTTTTTCCTGTAAGAACTCCTTCAAATTTTCCTGTAAGTTTTTTGTATTGTCCAAAAAGATATCCTATCTCTCTTGCACTTACACCGATATCACCCGCAGGTACATCTTTCGTTTCACCAATGTGTTGATAGAGTTCAGACATAAATGCTTGACAGAAACGCATGATCTCATTGTCACTTTTACCTTTAGGGTCAAAGTTGCTTCCTCCTTTGGCTCCTCCTATTTGCAGTCCGGTGAGTGCATTTTTAAAGATCTGTTCAAATCCTAAAAATTTGATGATCCCTAAATTGACAGAAGGGTGGAATCGAAGACCGCCTTTGTAGGGCCCAATGGCAGAATTGAACTGAACTCTATACCCCAGGTTTGTTTGGATCTTTCCATTATCATCAAGCCAGTTAACACGAAAAATAATTGTTCGTTCAGGTACTGTGATACGTTCTAAAATATTAAAAGCATCATATTTTTCATCTTCTTCCAGCAAGGGAACCAGAGAGTAGAGTACTTCATGCACGGCTTGATAAAACTCCTCTTGTCCCGGGCTGGACTCTTTGATATTGTTTAAAACTTTTTTAATATGTGCTTCAGTTGACATCTATCATTCCTAAAATATAAATTTTATAAGCATTATATGCTTTATTGGGTTAAATTTGACATTTCAGCCAAAAAGGATTATAATAGCATCACTACACAGAAGCTAATAATAGCTATTGTATATCTCCATTTTATATTCATATTTAAAAATAAGAGGAATCATGAGCGACAACAAAAAATCTAACGGTACCCATGCCAGCAGAAAACACAGAACACATGTACCCGTAGACGGTTACAAAATTGAAAATCTTCAGAAACTTCCACTTACCGAACTTGTTACTATTGCTAAAGAAGTGAAAGTTGAAAATCCAAATGAATTTCAACGTAAAGATCTGATTTTTGAAATTTTAAAATCACAAGTCAGTCAGGGTGGATTCATCCTTTACACAGGTATTCTTGAAGTGATGAATGATGGCTATGGTTTTTTACGCTCTATCGATGGAAACTTCGCAAACTCTAGCAACGATACGTATGTAAGCGGTACGCAGATCAAACGTTTTGCACTGAGAAACGGTGACGTTGTTACAGGACAGGTACGCCCTCCCAAAGACCAAGAGAAGTATTATGCACTTCTTAAAATAGAAGCCATCAACTATGTGGCTCCGGAGAAATCTAAACAGAGACCACTTTTTGATAACCTTACACCACTTTATGCAAGTGAGCAACTCAAACTTGAGTATAATCCTATGAAAATGACAGGTCGTGTACTTGATCTTTTTACACCTATAGGCAAGGGACAAAGAGCTTTGATCGTTGCACCTCCAAGAACGGGTAAAACAGAGCTTCTGAAAGAACTTGCACACGGCATTACATATAATAATCCAGATGCTTCACTCATGGTACTGCTTGTAGATGAAAGACCGGAAGAGGTTACCGATATGCAACGTTCAGTCAAAGGTGAAGTCTATGCATCAACATTTGACTTGCCTGCACAAAATCATGTGCGTACAGCAGAAATGGTTATAGAGAAAGCCAAAAGACGTGTAGAGATGGGTAAAGATGTTGTTATCTTGCTTGATTCTATTACAAGACTTGCACGTGCATATAACACGGTAACACCAAGTTCAGGTAAAGTACTGTCAGGTGGTGTAGATGCCAATGCACTTCATAAACCAAAACGTTTCTTCGGTGCAGCCAGAAACATAGAAGAAGGTGGATCTTTAACTATTATTGCTACAGCACTTATAGACACTGGAAGCCGTATGGATGAAGTTATTTTTGAAGAGTTTAAAGGTACAGGTAACTCAGAAGTAGTACTCAGCCGTCACGTGTCTGAAAGACGTATTTATCCTGCGATAGATGTAACAAAGTCTGGTACAAGAAAAGAAGAACTCATGGTAGATCCGGAAACACTTCAAAAAGTGTGGGCACTTAGAAATGCAATGCAAAACATGGAAGAGGTAGAAGGTCTTAAATTCCTCTTCTCTAAAATGATGAAAACAAAAAGCAATGAAGAGTTCCTCTCTATGATGAATGAAGGGGCATAATCATATCAACTTTTTTGATATGAAGTGAAGAATGAAAGTTTTGAGGAATAAATAGACAATGATACATGAAAATCACTCTTCACTCCTTTATAGAGTTTTTCTATGAAAATTGGTATCTTTGATTCAGGTTTGGGTGGCTTGACTGTAGTTCAAGCTATGATAAAATCTGTCAAAGGTGCAGAAATTTTTTATATTGCCGACACTAAAAATGCACCGTATGGGGAGAAAACACCAGAGCAGATCTTACAATATTCTCTTGATATTACCCAATATCTTATTGATCTGCATCAGATAGATGCACTTATTGTTGCATGTAATACAGCAACTTCTGCAGCCATACAGCATTTAAGAATATGTTATCCCTCACTTATAGTGATAGGTACAGAACCAGGTATTAAACCTGCCATTGAATTGACCACTACGGGCAAGGTAGGGGTACTTGCTACCCCTGCAACACTGAAAGGGGATAAGTATCAACAACTTACTGATAGTTTATCCAGTCAAAAAGATGTTGTACTTTTTGAACAAGCGTGTCCCGGATTGGTGGAACAGATCGAAAAAGGTGAGATACATAGTCATAGTACTAAAATGATGTTAGAGATGTGGCTGGCGCCTATGCGGGAAAATAGTGTAGACACTATAGTATTGGGTTGTACACATTACCCTTTAGTAGGTGAAGTGATCGAAAAAGTGATGCAAAGAGATCTCAACCTTATTCATACAGGAGAAGCTATAGCAAAACGTTTACTTACTTTAGGTCAAGAAAAAGGACATGTTAACCATGGTGATCTAAAGATTACTCTCTATAGTACAGATGCTATTAATAAGAAAATTGTCAGTTATATTCTTGAAGAACATACAGAAGTAAAACAGATAGCTATTCAGAAATAAAACACAATACACTTCCATTTAATTATTCATGATAATCTAAAATTCATATATATATTACAAATACTCTATTTTATACAATCAATATTATTAATTTAAGAATGATATAATATTTATATATGGTTATACTGTATTGAAAAAAGCCTAAGTTGCTGTGAAGCAAGGTCGGAAAGTCCTGAGTCTCTAAAATAAAGTAGAGAGATCGTCAAACTGCCAATAGATGTATAAGTGTTTATCATTATGATAACTCTTAGAGGCTATATTATCATATGGAATCATACAATGATGTAGATGTGAAGGTAGACCCAACAAAAGCAAATAATGTCAACAAGGTACAGGTTAGATCTGAATTGGAAAATGATGAGATAAGTTCAGCAGTCGGTGATACAGATAAATCCAATTATGTAAATAGTTTGGAAAATTATGTAAATAAAGAAAAAGAAGAAAAAGAAGAAAAAGAAGAAGATGATCAAGTAAAACTCGATCAGGAAGAGATCGTCGATGAAGTAGGCAATGCGATCGATGCAGCCTTACAGTAGTCCTATCGCATCTTTCACTTTCTCCATTTTGGCATTGGCTATACTTCTGGCTTTTTTGGCACCCTGTGCCAAGATGTCATGTACCTCATCTATATGGTTGAGGTAATAGGCTCTTTTTTCTCTAGCTTCACTGAACTCTTCCCAGATAAGCTCTTTAAGATACTTCTTGAAGTGGCCATACCCTTCTTTACCACTTTTGTAGCGCTCTTGTAGTTCGAGTTTTTTCTCATCATCTAAAAAAAGCGCGGCCAAATTATAAATGTTACACCCCTCATACTCCAAAGGTTCGCCTAGAGGTGTAGAGGAAGAGATGATCTTGTTACATCTTTTTTGCAGTGGTTTTTCATCCATAAAGAGGTCGATGGCATTGTCATAACTCTTACTCATCTTTTGCCCATCTATCCCAGGAATGGTGGCAACATGCTCTTGCACGATGTGTTCCGGAAGTGTAAATATCTCTCCATATTCGTTGTTGAACTTTGTAGCAATGTCGCGTGTCATCTCTACATGTTGGATCTGATCTTTTCCTACAGGTACTTTTTGGGTATCCAACATCAAAATGTCAGCAGCCATAAGTACAGGGTAAGAGAAAAGAGCATGGTTGGCTGAGATGCCTTTAGCTACTTTGTCTTTGTAGCTATGTGCACGCTCAAGCAAGCCCATAGGTGTAAATTTAGAGAGTATCCAGTAGAGTTCAAGCACTTCAGGTACATGACTCTGTACCCAGAATGTTGTTTTCTCAGGGTCAAGTCCAAGTGACAAATAATCTACAGCAGCATCAATGGTATATTGTTTCAGTGTAGCAGCATCTTTAGAGGTTGTAAGTGAGTGATAGTTGGCGATAAACGTAAAAAGCTCATGCTCTTCTTGAAGTTCTATCATCGGTTTCATCGCCCCAAAATAGTTCCCTATATGAAGTTTACCAGAAGCTTGAATTCCTGTAAGTACACGCATGTTATATCCTAAAATAATTTTAGGAGATTATATCAAAGTAGTGGTAAGAGTTAAGGTAGTTGGTGTTTTTGTTTCGTAGTTACAAACGACAAACTATTGTCGTTTGCTTAACGCTACTCATCCTCGTCAAATCGTTCGCCTCGTTTACGAGCTACGATGTCCAAAGGTACACCTTCAAAGTCAAATTTACTTCTTAGGTAGTTGGCCAAGTAGCGTTTGTAAGAGAAGTGTATGCCGTCTGGCCTGTTGGAGATAAGGGCGATTTTTGGTGGTTTTGTCTCATACTGCGTGGCGAACTTTATCTTGACAACAGCACCGTTATACGAAGGAACATGGTGTCTAGTCATTGCCTCACGCAATACATCATTGAGCTTTGATGTTGGAATACGTTGTTTGTATCGTCCATAAATGGCTACGATCTGGTCAAGTATCTTGTTTACACGCATCCCTGTTTTTGCAGAGATAGTAATGAGTGGTGCGTAATGTAAGAACTTGAGTTCATCACGTATGTCCTCTACCATCTTTTCATAGGTTTTATCTTCTCTTATATCCCATTTATTGATCACGATAAGACAAGCAAGCCGGTGTTTCTCTATAAGCCCGGCGACACGTTCATCCAGTTCGGTGACCCCTACAGTTGCATCTATCATGAGTAGAACAAGGTTGGCTTTTTCCAGCATCGCAGTAGTACGTCCAAGCGCATACTTTTCGATACCTACTATCTTACTTCTTCTTCTGATACCTGCAGTGTCGATGAAGGTGATCTCATGTCCATCATGTTCTATCATCTCATCGATAGGATCTATGGTCGTTCCTGCTACATCTGAAACAACAGAACGCTCTTCACCCAATAGTGCGTTAAGCAGTGAGCTCTTACCTGTGTTGACACGCCCGATGATGGCAACTCTTATTTGATTGTCTACCTCTTCTACTGTAGAGTTGATGTCACGGACTATCTCATCAAAGGGGTCTGCTTCCGTATCTTCTGTGAGTTCAAGTTCCGGAGTCTCTTCTTTTTCCGGGATATACTGTTCAAGCCATGCATAGAAGTCATTGAAGTATCTGTTATGACTCACCGACATAGGGAAGGTAGCATCTGCACCAAACTCTAAAAACTCCCAATAACGTTCTTCCTCTTTATCATTATCTATTTTATTAACTACGAGTGCAAGAGGCTTGTTTAGTGCTTGTAGTTTGTAGAATAGTTCTCTATCTTCTTCATTCGGCAGTGTTTTACCATCTACCATATAGATAATGATATCTGCTGTTTCAGCAGCTCTAAGTGAAAAATCTGCTACTTTTGAAAAGAGTTCAGAAGAGTAATCTATCCCCCCTGTATCAATGATTTCAAAATCACGATTACCAGAGATGGTCACGATACGTTTCTTCACATCTCTAGTGGTTCCGGATACATCTGAAGTGATGGCATCTCTCTGTCTTGCCAAACGGTTAAAGAGTGAACTCTTCCCGACGTTTGGTCGTCCTAATATGGCTACTTTTTTTAGTTCTGGCATAAATATATTCTTTCAATTCTTGTTCTTAGCCCGGAAGAGGTTGAACAAGGAGTTTTATTGATGAAATTATAGCAGAATTAGGCGTAGGTTTGGTTTTAGCAAATGTTTTAAAATATACAAATCAAAATTTGATGTCTGGTGGAACCGAACTTATGAATCAAGAGTTAACTTTTAGCCGGTAAACTCTCAACATAAATAGACTGTGACGGAAAAGCAAATGATGACCCGTTCTCTTCAATGATCTTCATGATATTCAGATTGATCTCTTCTAAAATATGTAAATATCTTTCCCAATTGGAAGTATTGGTGAAGGTATAAATAAAAATATTGAGCGAGCTGTCTCCAAATGCATCAAAGTTAACCATAAGGCTGTCTTTCTGGGAGATGCCTTCATGCTCTCGAAGCATCTCTTTGATCTCTTTGATGATCTGGGATATTTGGGAGCTTGATGTCCCATACGTCAGCCCTATATGCATTTTGATCCGTCTGATACCCCTTCTTGAAAAGTTCTCTATGGGATGATTTGCTACGATCTGGTTGGGGACAGTAATAAGGGATTTCTGAAAAGAGCGGATCTTGGTCGTTCTCATACCGATATCTTCTACAACTCCCTCAACGCCATTCACTTTGATCCATTCTCCTATACGTATGGATTTATCTGCCAGGATCGCAAAAGAACCAAAGAGATTTGAAGCAGTATCTTTTGCAGCAAGAGCAAATGCCAGACCACCCAGTCCTAAAGAGGCGATAAGTGCAGTGACGTTGATCCCCCATACTTGAAGCATGGCTCCCAGTCCTACACCGGCGATCAGAAATTTAATGATCCTGAGAATAAAGTCCCCCATCTCTTTGGAAAGATCAGTATTCAATTTTCCGGTTACACTATAAACAAGTCCGCGTAAAGCTTCTACAATGGCAAGTATCATCCAAAACAGATCAAAAACCACAAGTGTATTGAGTATGTTTTTAATGATCTGGGTCTCTTTGAATATGAGTAAGAAAAAGAGATGCAGCGCAAGTATGATAAAAGCGAAACGTAAAGGTTCTTTGATGGATGATATGATCCTGTCATCATAAAAAGTAGTAGTATTTTTAGCCAGCTGTTGTATGAATACCATCACTATTTTGGTAAAGAGTTTTCGTAAAACCAAAATAAACAGAAAAACAACAATGGCCAGAACAAAATTGGCAAGAGGGATATCAAGAAAAGTCTGTTGAAAAAATTCGCCGTATTTGGATGTATAGACAGGAGTGAGCCAGTTTTGTACGGTTTGTGCAAATCCCATATCCAAAGTTTCAATAACATCTAAAGCTTTTGTTGCATTTTCTTCAAGTGATTGTGTTGTTGCCATGTTTTTATGATCCTTCACGTTTTATCCACATAATTATAGTAGAATTTGGTTCAAACTATAAGATTGGAGTGAAGTGAATGAAAAAAAGGTTTATCATTTTATGGATATTGATACTCTTCTCATCAATTGTAAATGCAAAAGTATTGGATGTAAAGTATAAAGTGAGCTTTGGGTTGTTCGGGCAAATGGGGGTTGCTGAGGCTCATTTGGAGACAAAAGGCAACAGGTATACGATAGATATAGGTATGAAAGCAACAGGATTGGCAAAAACACTCAGTAAAAATAGAAAAGAGAGACATATCAGTAAGGGACATATAGTCAACGGTATGTATATTTCAGATACCTATAAAGTGATCAAGACATATGGCGAAAAATATGTTGAGAAGATCTATCATATCGACCATCAGAAAAAGAGAGTTACAAAAGATTATTTGAAAAAGAAGCGAGACAAAATAACAGGAGAAGAGCATACCGTATTGGATTTTTATAGTAAAAATGACCTGTTGACACTTTATTTCAACCTTTCTAAAATGATCAAAGATAAATCCAAGGCAGGTTTCTATAAATTTTCTGCTGTAGGGGCAGAACGTCAAAATGGTTTGGTGGAAGTACATATTCCTTCTGTCAGTGCAGTTAAGATATATGAGAAGACTTTAGGAGAAGGTGATTACTGGTATATGACCGCGATCATCTACCAAAAGATATTTTCAAGCAACAAAGGAGAACTGATGCTGGCTGTAGGCAAAGACGGTATTACCCAAAAAGCTGTACTGAAAGATCTTATTATGTTTGGAGACCTGGTAGCAGAGCGGATCAACCAGGTCTTTTGATCATATATCCCATATTTCTGATATTGATGATGATATCTTCTTTTAGTGTTTTTTTTAGACGGTTTATTTCTGCTCTGATGGTTGGAATCTCAACATCAAGATTATCCCAGGCGTACTCTTGAAAAAGTGCGTAGTTAACTACACGATTTCGGTTCTTTGCAAGAAGGGTAAGGATCTTTAAATGTCTTTCTGACAAAACTTGGACTTCTCCGTTAAACCTGAGTGTAGACGACTCCATATCTAAGCTATAGCTCTTTGATAATCTTAAGTGTGAATGAGGGATATAGTTTGATTGAAGTATTTTATCTATCCTGATGGCCAACTCTTTAAGATGAAATGGTTTCTTGAGGTAATCATGACATCCAAGATTAAAAGCACGGGAAATATCGTCTATATCTATAATGGCTGATATGAAAATAGTAGGGATCTGTATTTTCTCTTCATGTAGCATTTCAAGGAGTGTCAGTCCGTCAATGTTTGGCACATTGATATCTAAGATAAGCAGATCAAAACATGTCTCTTTAAGTGAGTTAAGTACAGAATCTCCGTCTCTAAAGGTTTGAACGGCGTGACCTTTAATGATGAGAAACCTGGTGATCGCCTCACTGAGTAATGGGTCATCCTCAAGTAATAAAATTTTCATTTCGCTCCTTTGTTGAAATAATATTTGAATGAAGTGTTGTTTTTGTCGGATTGAAGTACTATCTTGATATTCTCCTCATCGCATATGGTCTTGACTAGATTTAAACCAAGACCAAGACCATCTTTAATATGGTTTTCCCTGTAGTATGCATTAAAAATTTGTTCCGGATCTTCTATGGTTGTAGAATTGCTGGAAATTTCAAAAATACAATGATCCTCCTTTTCATAGAGTCTTATTTTTATCACCTCAAACTCTTTAGTATATTTTATTGCATTTGTAATGTTATTGTCAATGATACGTTGCAGCTTGGTTTCATTGATGAGAATGGTAGTATGATTGCAATGATTTTTGAATTCAAATGAGAGTTTTGATTGTTTGGCAACGATATCAAAAAACTCTATTCTGCTCTTAACAAAATCTGCCAATACGAGTTCTTGTTTTGGGTAAGTAATTTTATCTTTTTGGGTAAGGTAGCTTAAATCATCATAAATGCCATACATATTTTTAGTAGCAGCTTCAATATTTGAGAGGGCAATATGTTTTCCTGATTCGAGCTCAAAAAGTTCGATATTCGCCATGATGACTGCGAGTGGAGTATTTGTTTCGTGTACCGCATGGCGTAGAAAAAGTTTTTGTGATTTAAGTAGTTCCTGTGAGTACTCTTTCTCTTTTTTTAATTTGTTTTCATAGTCTTGGCGTGATAATCTCATAAGCTTGAGATAAAAAAGATTAAGGACAAATACCAATATACCATAAGGTAGAAAAATAACTACGTTTTCAGTGTCTCTAAAGAGCGCAACCAGACCAAGTGTAAAAGTAAATACAAATCCAATAATGCCAAATAAGTGCATTGCATATTTTTTGAATATGTTTTTAAGCGAAGGGAGAGGAGATCGATACTGTGTCAATGTTTGTCCTTTTTGCTTAATACCTTATAGAATGGTACTATAGTATTTATATTAACTTAATACAAACTAATGCTTCTTTGATTCATTTTATATGTAGATTTAACATAATGTTACTAATTAGAAAATATAATTGCAAATTATAGATAAATTGATTTGATTTTCTATGATGCTATTTTGAGGCTATTTTTCTTAAGTACAATTTGATTATCGATCTTTAAAGGCGATGATTATATCAAACTATTTGGAGGATTTTATGAAGAAAACAATGATGAGTGCTGCGTTGATTGCAGCGATGAGCGTTCCAGCTTTTGCAACGCAATTTATTACGATTGGTACAGGTGGAGTTACCGGTACTTACTACCCGACCGGCGGTGCTATTTGTCGGATGATGAATAAAGAGAGAAAAACAACGGGTATCAGATGTTCCGTAGAGTCAACCGGAGGATCTGTTTACAATGTAAATACGATCAATGCCAATGAACTTGATTTTGGTATTGCTCAGAGTGATACTGCGTATCAAGCATATAACGGTGAAGGAAAATTTAAAGGTAAGGCAATTAAAGGTTTAAGATCTGTATTGGCAATTTATCCTGAGCTTTTAGCATTTGTCGTGACAAAATCATCAGGGATCAAATCTTTAGCAGATGTGAAAGGTAAAAAATTAAATATAGATATTCCTGGTTCCGGTACAAGAATGACTACAGATATCGTACTTGAAGCATTTGGTATCAAACATTCAGACCTGGCACTTGCAAATGAATTAAAATCAAGTGAGGGACCAACGATGTTAAAAGATAACAAAATCGATGGTTATTTTGGTGTATTCGGTCACCCAACGGCAAATATTAAAGATGCTTCAAACTCTGTAGATATTGATCTGGTACCTATTGAAGGAAAACCTATTGATGATTTGGTCAATAAATATTCTTACTATGCAAAAGGTGTGATCTCCGGTTCTTTTTATAAAGGTGTAGAGCATGATACTCCAAGTATTGGTGTAAAAGCAGTACTTGTAACTAAAGACAGCATTGATGATAAAGTAGTTTATACTGTGGCTAAAACCATCCTTGATAACTTTGAAGCATTCAAAAAACTTCATCCTGCATATAAAACGATCACAAAAGAGTCATTACTTGATGGTCTGGCAGTACCACAGCATCCAGGTGCGATCAAAGCATTTAAAGAAGCAGGTCTTTTAAAATAAGGAAGTGCTATGAAAGAAAATCAGCATATAGATGAACAATTCATAGAGAATGAAGAGAAACTAGTAGAAGAGCTTGAAGGGCAAAGAAATCTGAAAGAGGGTTCATGGCAGCATTGGATGATCGCTATTATCGCATTTGCCTGGTCTTTGTACCAGCTTTATGTAGTAGTGGTGCCTACCAATAGCGTATTTGTAAGATCTTTTCACCTGGCATTTGCCTTGGCATTGGTATTTGCAATGTATCCTATGTTTCGAACACCTAAAACTATGAGTAGCATACCTTGGTATAATTTCCCCATAGGTATCGCTGCGGTAATAGGGGCTTTGTATATTTTCATGAACTATGATGCACTCAATGCACGAAGCGGGGCATGGTCACATCTGGATGTTGGTATGGGTATTTTGAGTATTATCTTACTTTTAAAGGCGGCAAGGCGTTCCCTGGGTATGGCTTTACCTGTGATCGCGGGTATCTTTATATTGTATGATTATTTTGGTCAGTATATGCCAGACTTGATCGCACATAAAGGTGCAAGTATTAACAAGATCGTAGGACAGATGTACCTTACTACAGAAGGTATTTTTGGTGTACCACTGGGTGTGAGTGCTTCTTATGTTTTCTTATTTGTACTTTTTGGAGCACTGCTTGAAAGAGCAGGAGCAGGAAAGTATTTTATCGACCTGGCTTATGCACTGCTTGGTAAATACGATGGTGGACCAGCCAAAGCATCTGTTGCAGCATCAGGTATGATGGGGATTATCTCAGGCAGTTCTATTGCCAATACGGTCACAACAGGTACTTTTACGATTCCACTTATGAAAAAACTGGGTTTTCCGGGCTACAAGGCAGCTTCCGTTGAAGTAGCAGCTTCTACCAATGGACAGCTCATGCCTCCTATCATGGGAGCTGCAGCATTCATCATTGCAGAGTTTTTAGGCTTGGCATACACCGATGTGATCATGGCAGCAGCTATACCGGCATTTGTAAGCTATTTTGCACTTTTTTACATTGTGCATTTAGAAGCTAAAAAATTAGGTATCAAAGGAGAAGATCCTTCCAAATTGGCACGTGCATTTGATATCTTTAAAGGCGGGATCCATTATATCGTGCCTATATTTTTCCTCATGTACACGCTTATCATACTTAGACAGTCTCCTCAGATGGCAGCGTTTAATGCCATTTTCTTTATGATGCTTATTATGGTACTTCAACGTCCTGCATATGCATTTTTGGAAAAACGTGCATTAACGCAGGAAGTATGGCTAAGCGGTTTTGTTGATATCGGTCAGGGGATGATCAATGGAGCTAAAAATATGGTGCCTATTGCTATTGCCACAGCGGTTGCCGGTATTGTTGTCGGTTCGGTAACGCTTACAGGTATAGGGCTTATCTTGGCTGAGGTTATCGAAGAGTTATCAGGTGGATATATTATTGCAGTGTTACTTCTTACTGCTGTGGTGTCACTCATTCTTGGTATGGGACTGCCTACAACGGCAAACTATATCGTTATGGCAGCACTTACTGCACCTGTGATCATGTCATTATCAAATGATTTGGGTTATTTGATCCCAGCCATAGCGGCACACCTCTTTGTATTCTATTTTGGGATACTCGCGGATGATACGCCCCCTGTTGGGATGGCGGCTTATGCCGCCGCAGGGATAGCCAAGAGTGATCCCATTAGAACAGGCTTGCAGGGGTTTGCCTATGACATAAGAACAGCCATATTGCCATTTGCGTTCTTCTTCAACAATAAACTCTTGCTCATAGCAGGAGTAGATGCGGCAGATCCAAACAACCCGGCTACATGGCAGTGGATCACAAACCCCGGTGAGATAGGGCTTATTTTTATTACAGCAGCTGCAGGAATGTTCGCATTCTCTTCAGCAACACAAGGTTGGGTATTGACTAAAACAACAGGCGTTGAAAGACTTCTGCTGTTGGCAGTTGTACCCTTTATGCTTATACCAAATATGACCAGTTCATGGCTTGGGATAGGTTCGGAGTACTTATCGTACGCAATAGGTTTTGCACTTTATGGCGTAGTCTATTTTATGCAAAAGAATAAAATTAAAAATTAAAAACAAGGGAGTTAAAATGAAAAAGAGTTTATTACTATCAATAGTGGCATCAACAATGATTATGGCAGGTGGGGATATCGTTCCTGTGGAACCAGTAGTAGAAGCAGCATCAGAAGTAAATACAGGAAGTTTTGGAGATGCTCTTAAAAATGGTAAATTTACAGCGAATATGAGATTGTTCTATATGAATAGAAGCTTTGATGTAGCAGGTACACCGGATGCAGAAGCATTGACTGCAGGTGGGATTGTTAAGTATGAAAGTGGTGACTACTATGGATTCAAATTTGGTTTTGCATACTATGGAAGCCATAAAGTAGGAGATTTCTTTGATAGAACAGATGGAATTGGTACAAGCCTTTTACAATCAAACGGTGATGATATCGCATTCCTGGGAGAAGCATATTTACAATATGATATGAGTAATACTATGTTTAAAATAGGTCGTCAAAGACTTTCTACCCCACTCATGCAGGATCATGATCTTAGACTTTTGCCATCTACGTATGAGGCAGCTATTGTACGCAATAAAGATATCCCAGATACCATGGTAGAAGTAGGATATGTGAAGCGTTATAGTGGATTTGTGTCTAAATTAAGTGATTTTGATGATATAGATTCTAAATGGGGTAAAGATGGTCTTGGATATATTTATCTTAAAAATAAGAGTATTGAGAACCTGACATTGAGAGCCCAATATATTAAATCACTTTCAGATACGGCTGCTGACGGTACTCCTATCGATGTGGAAGATTATAGATATTTTGATCTAAAGTATAACTTGCCATTTGGTGATAAAACATATGTTAAGGCACAGTATGGAGGAAATGCATATGCGAATGCAGATGACTCTACACTGGTTGGAGCAAAAATAGGAACAACGTTATTTGATATGGTTGATGTCGCTGTCCTTTATGATCAAATTTCAGATAACTCATTTAAAGCAGTTGAATCAGGACCTATGTACTCTGACTGGCAACAAGGATACAGTAACTATGAAGCAAGTACAGCATTTGGTGGACAGTTAGTCGTAAGACCACTTGATGGACTTAGTTTAAAATTCGGTTATGTTGATGTAAGTGCAGATGAAGGTAATGTGAGAGATGATTTTTCAGAATTTAACTTTGATGGAAAATATACCATTAATGACTATTCTAAAATCAGAGTAAGATACTCTATTAAAGATCAAACAGATACTTCAGACAGAGAAGACAGAGATGACTTCAGAATTATTTACTATATGAACTTTTAAAACATAAGCATCAAGAGCTGTGCTCTTGATGCTGTTCTTTAATGTATTTTCAGTGAACCTATGCCTTGGTGGGTTTACTGAAAATACATATGAAGGATAGGTACATGCGCACCATACAATATGAAGATGAAAATATCACTCCGTCAAAAGTGATCTGTGTTGGCAGAAATTACGTAGCACACATAGAAGAGTTAAACAATGAAACACCAGATAGCATGGTGTTGTTTAACAAACCAAATTCAGCCATTACAAACAGGCTTGAATATATACAAAAAGATTGTCGTTTTGAAGGTGAGATCTGTTTTCTTATCAAAGAGAATAAGATAGAAGGACTAGGCTTTGGACTGGACTTAACCAAAGCAGGTATACAAAATAAGATGAAAGAGAAGGGGCTTCCCTGGGAGAGGGCGAAAAGTTTCGATGGCTCTGCTGTTTTGAGTAAGTTTGTAAAGTTTAACGGCAACATAGAAACATTGGAGATGAAATTATATGTCAATGAGGTACTTACCCAGCATGCAGACTATGATCTGATGATATATAAGCCCGATAGCATTGTAAGTGAAATAGCTTCTTTTATGAGCTTTGAAGATGGAGATATCATCATGAGCGGTACACCAAAGGGTGTAGCAACTTATAATAAAGGTGATGTTTTTGTAGGTGAAATTTATGTTGATGGAAAGTTAGTGCTAAAAGAAGAATTCATAGCACTTTAATATTCAAAACAAAATCTATCACCTTCTTATCTGACATTTCACAAGGTTTGAGCATTCCGCCTTTTATGGTGGGGTAGTAGTTACCGCTTACAATGTCATTGTTGCCCAGCTCCTCAGCGTAGACTTTAAGGAGTTTTCTTTCCAGCAGCGTCTCTTTTCTTAACAGGTATCGTTTTTCCCGGTACATAACATCATTGGCCCCGTCGGGCAGGGCTAAAAGTTTTGTGTAAAATTCTGTCTTATTCATAGGATGCATTTTACCCAAATATGCTACACTTCCACAAAAATAACAAGAGCTGAGGGTTCTGATTGAAAAAAATGATTAAAAATATGGATAGGGGTATCCTTTTCATGCTATTGGCCTCACTGAGTTTTGCTGCTATGGGTGGGTTTGCTAAAGTAGTCAGCCAAGTACTGCCACCTGTGGAAGTAACATTTTTTCGAAATATCTTTGGGGTTCTGCTTGTAGGGATCGCTATCTATAAAGTACCATTGAAACAGGCAGGAGGGAAACCTTTCTTACTTCTGTTTCGAGGTTCAATGGGTTTTGCAGCACTCTTGGCATATTTTTACATCATGGCACATATTCCTTTGGGAGAAGCCGTAACTTACAATAAAACCTCTCCTATATTTGTGGCTATCTTCGCTTATATTTTTTTACGTGAAAAGTTAAGACCTTCTGCTCTTTTTGCCATTATCCTGGGTTTTGTAGGTATTGTGCTTGTGGCTCAGCCTCAGGGAGGTAGTTTTGACAAGTATGACATACTGGGTATATTCTCCGGTATTGGTGCGGCTTTGGCGTATACTTCTATCCGTGAGCTTAGCAAATATTATGATACCCGTGCCATTGTAATGTCATTTATGGGAGTAGGTACGGTTGCACCTCTTTTTTTGATGCTTATTACTCCTTATGTCAATGTATCAGATGATTTTGACTGGATGTTTTCCAAATTCGTGATGCCACAGGGAGTACAATGGGGGTATGTTACCGCAGTAGGTGTTTTTGCCACGATCTCCCAACTGCTGATGACAAAGGCATATGAACTTACAAAAGCAGGTATTGTTGGTACGATTAGTTACAGCAATATTGTCTTTGCAGTCATCATAGGTGTGCTGCTGGGAGACCCTATACCGGACTTTTGGACAGTTTTGGGTATAATCTTAGTTATTGTCTCAGGGCTTATGGTAGCTCTAGCTAAAAAATAAATGACTATGTAAAATCGCATGAGTGCGATGAGCCGACTGCTGAAGTGAACTCAGCGTTAGCGCAGTAATTTGGGCTTTGCCCAAGTTGCGTCATATTAAAAGGAAAGATGTGATACTAATAGCAGGACCATGTGTACTGGAGAGTAGAGATAATGTGATGAGGATCGCAGAATCTCTGAACAAATACCACGAGGATTGTACCAAAGACTTTTATTTCAAAGCGAGTTTTGATAAAGCAAACCGTACAAGTTTGGATAGTTTTAGAGGACCGGGTTTGGAAGAAGGTCTTAAAATGCTTCAAGAGGTCAAAGAGCAGTTTGGCTATAAAATACTTACAGATGTGCATGATTATACTCAACCGGCAGCAGTAGCTGAGGTAGCAGATGTACTTCAGATACCTGCCTTTTTGTCCCGTCAGACAGACTTACTTGTCGCAGCAGCAAAAACAGCTGCAACAGTGAACATCAAAAAAGGGCAGTTTTTGGCACCTGCTGCGATGGAGCACTCTGTAGCTAAAGTACTTAAAACCAGAGGGTTCTACGGTGACATTACCTATGAAAATTCGAAGAAGTATAACGTATGGCTCACAGAGAGAGGTTCAAGTTTTGGGTATGGGAACCTTGTTGTCGATATGCGTGGACTCAAAATCATGCGTGAGTTTGCCCCGGTTATATTTGATGCAACACACTCTGTACAGATGCCTGCATCCGGTGGAGCCAGCTCAGGTGGAGACAGTTCATTCGTACCGTATCTTTCACGTGCAGCAGCAGCAGTAGGTGTGGACGGTTTCTTTTTTGAAACACATTTTGACCCGAGTATCGCTTTAAGTGATGGGCCAAATATGATAGAGTTAAACAAACTTGATGCATTGATTAAACAAATCGATGCGATCAGAATGATAGTCGAATAATTAAAAGTAAAGGATCAGAATGAAAATAGTAGAAGGGCAACTCACAGTAGATAAGAGTAAAAAAGTAGCGATCATCAATGCAAGATTTAACCACTTCATCACAGACAGACTCGTAGAAGGTGCACAAGATGTATATGCCAGACATGGTGGAAATGTAGATGATCTGGATCTTATTTTGGTACCGGGTGCATTTGAGATCCCATTTGCACTGGACAAAGCACTCGCTTCTGGTAAATATGATGCAGTATGTTGTTTAGGTGCAGTGATCAGAGGTGCGACACCTCACTTTGACTATGTGTCGGCAGAAGCAACAAAAGGTGTAGCATCAGTAACACTTAAACATGGTAAACCGACAACCTTTGGTGTACTTACTGTAGACAGCATTGAACAAGCTATAGAGAGAGCAGGTACAAAAGCTGGTAATAAAGGTGCTGAAGCGATGGTAGGACTCATCGAACTTGTTAACCTGTACAGTGAATTGGATTGATGGTCATCGGGAATGCGGGCACCCATGAAGGGTGCCCCCTACACATGGGGTTTAATGTAAAGGGCGCCTCTAATAATAGGTGCCCTAAAAAATAATGTAGGGGCGATCCCTTGTGGTCGCCCAAGCAATGCAAGAAAGGTAAATATGGCAACACGACATCAGGCACGTACGGCAGTAGTAGGTTTGCTTTACGCTTACGATCTCGGCAATAAGAATATCGCGAAATTCTCCGACGAGATCCTCGAAGAGGACAAAATACGCAACAAGCAGAGAGATTTTTCTCATTCACTTTTTGATGGTACCATTGCAAATCTTAAGATGATCGATGAAGAGGTGCAGAAACATCTCAAAGATTGGGACTATGATGCTATCGGTAAGGTAGAAAAAGCGATCATGAGACTGGGTGCTTATGAGATACTTGTAGCTAAAACCGATAGAGCGATCATCATCAATGAAGCGGTAGAATTGGCTAAAGAGTTGGCAGATGAGAAGTCACCGAAATTTATCAATGGTGTACTTGACGCTATCGGGAAATAATCTATTTGAGGGTACCCACAAGGGGCACCCCTACAGAATTTGAAATAAATGTAGGGGCAATCCCTTGTGGTTGCCCATGATATAGGATTAAAAATGACAACAACCATGCAAAAGCGAATGACTATTGATGAAGCTGTAGAGCTCATCGAAAATGCTGATCTTAAAACTTTAGGGAAAATGGCACTTGCACGTAAAAAAGAGATGCATCCCAAAGGGGTAACCACGTTTGTAGTCGATAGAAATATCAACTATACAAACATCTGCTGGGTGGACTGCAAGTTTTGTGCTTTTTATACCCATGAGAAAAAAGAAGATGCGTATATCTTAACGTTTGAAGAGATAGACCGGAAGATAGATGAACTTTTAGCTATCGGTGGGACGCAGATACTTTTTCAAGGTGGAGTGCATCCCAAACTTGAGATAGAGTGGTATGAAGATCTCGTAGAGCATATCCACCAGAAGTATCCTCAAGTAACAATCCATGGGTTTTCTGCCATAGAGATAGACTATATCGCACAGCGTTCTAAAATCAGTATCAAAGAGGTGTTGGCACGGCTTAAAGACAAAGGGCTCAGTTCCATCCCCGGAGCAGGAGCAGAGATACTTTCTGACAGGGTCAGAGATATTATCGCACCTAAAAAGCTGGATAAAGATACATGGCTGGAGGTACATAGGGAAGCACATAAACTGGGTATCAAGTCGACAGCAACCATGATGTACGGAACGGTAGAGACCACACGTGAGATTGTTGAACATTTTAACTTAGTACGACAGTTGCAAGATGAGACAGGCGGTTTTAGAGCTTTCATTATGTGGTCATATCAGAGTGACAACACGCAACTTAAAAGAGAGTTGCCGACTATTACTAAAACCACTTCAAATCAATATCTAAGATACCTGGCCGTAGCCAGACTTTTTTTGGATAATATACCTAATATCCAGAGTTCATGGGTCACTCAGGGAAGTTACATCGGTCAGATGGCACTTTTGTTTGGTGCAAATGATCTGGGTTCTACAATGATGGAAGAGAATGTTGTCTCCGCTGCCGGGGCTAAAAATGAGATGAACCAGGATGAGATGATACGCCTCATTAAAGATATTGGTGAGAATCCTGCGAAGCGTAACACGGCGTATGAGATTTTAGAGAGATTTTAGAGGTTTTGTCATTCTTATTCTCGTTCCATCTCTCCGTAGATGGAATGCATATACTACGTTATTGTGGATAGGAAGTTTATGAGCTGTAAGGGCACTTACTCCCTTCGGTCAGGGCGCATTCCAACTTGAGAGAGGATGGAACGAGAGTGTAAAGGTTTTTATATGAAAAAAGTATTTATTTTATTAGTACTATTGCAAGGATTATTGATGGCTGAAATGGTAAAAGAGATCAAAGTGAAGGATACGTCAGTTCCTGTAGTATTTGAAACAGGAAACTTTGTTCCGATCATCTCTATTCAACTGGTATTTAAAAATGCAGGGCATTTGAGTAACACAAAAGACGGTTTGGCAGACATGTCTGCAAAGCTGCTTAACGAGGGTACAGCAAAAGAGGGAAGTGTAGGGTTTGCGACAAAACTTGATGCCCATGCAGTAGATCTGGCTGCACATGCAGGGCGTGAGACTTTTATGATAGAAGTTTCAGCACTTAAAAGTGAGTTTCCTTATGCTGTAGAGCGTCTGAAAGAGTTGTTGAAAGATCCTAACTATACGAAAGAAGCAGCAGAACAGGTGAAACGTCAGAAAATCGGTTGGCTGACACAAAAAAAGAGTGATTTTGACTATATTGCAGCCAGTAAATTAAGAGAAATTCTTTTTAAAGGTACGGCATTGGCAAAGCCTTATAACGGGACACTTGAAAGTGTAAAAAGTATCTCTCTTGACGATATGAAACAGTTTATTCATTCACACTTGGGTTATAACAATGTAATTGGTGTTGTAGGAGGAGATATCTCTTTTGAAGAAGCACAAAAATACCTGGATGAGGTACTTACCCTTCTTCCTAAAGTGAAGACAAAATCCATAGAAACCATCAAAGCATCAGATAAAAAAGAGACAGTACTGATAGATGAAGATACACAACAGGCATATATTTACTTTGGGGCACCATTTGACTACTCGTATAAAGCAAAAGATCAGTACAAAGCGAAAATAGCAGAGTACTTACTTGGCGGTGCAGGGTTTGGATCACGTCTGATGGAAGAGATACGCGTAAAAAGAGGATTGACATATGGTGCATATTGTGCACTTAGACGTACGAAGTCAGCCTCTTATCTCAGCGGGTATCTTCAAACCAAACTTAGCACACAGGAGGAAGCTAAAAACCTTGTGCAGAAAGTGGTAGATGATTTTGTAAGCAAAGGAATCACACAAAAAGAACTTGATGACACAAAAAAGTTTTTATTGGGGTCCGAACCGCTTCGTACCGAAACACTCTCTCAAAGACTTTACCGTGCCTATAATGAATACTATTATGGTAGACCATTGGGGTTCTCCAGAGAGCAGTTAAAGAAAATAGAAACAGTAACACTTGATGAGATGAATGCTTTCATTACATCACATAAAGAGTTGTCAAATCTCTCCTTTAGTATCGTTACCAAAAAGAAATAATATGTCAATTTGACATATTTTTCTTTGCCTTTTAAAATCTTCAGTATAATTTACCTATCTAAGTCATAGGGAGTGTGCATGGAAGAAGCAAAACAACTTTTTAAAAAACTCAAGATCCATACACTGCTTGACTTGGCTCTTATTATTCCCGCCTCATATAATGACACAACACTCTCAACCACACTGGAACTTGGCAAGGTTAATACACTTGAGGCAAAAGTAATTGATACAAATATCTTTTCCGGTAAACTTCGTGTAACCTTTCAATTGCTGCAATCAGGCAGGCGACTCTCTTCTACTTTTTTTCGTGTTACTCCTTACCACCATAAACTTTTTGAAGTAGGTTCCAATCATGTGATACAGGGAAAGCTCGAAGAGTACAAAGGGTATTTACAAATGTCGCAGCCAAAGTCCATTAAGCAAATAGGCAAGATAACCCCTAAGTATAAGACTCTACTCAAAGAGAGTGAAATCGCTTCTCTTATAGAGTGTTATGTCACTGAGAGAAATCTTTTTAATGAAGGGTTGGACTCTAAAGAGGTAGCAACTTTGATGCATATACATTTTCCTAAAAGCATGGAAGAGGTGTATGAAAATGGTGCTTTTAAGCCTGACTTTGTCAAAGTGCTAAAATTTGTAGAAGCCTTTAATCACCTTAAAAAACTACGAGGGAAAAGAGCAGATTTCCCTGCACTTCGAGCATTACATGGAGATATCAAACCTTTTGTAGAGAACTTACCTTTTACACTGACAGATGAACAACAAGAGGTTATCACTCAGATCCAACAAGATTTAGCTAGAAAAGACAAAGCAGCCAAACGGATGGTAGTAGGAGATGTAGGTTCCGGTAAGACGATGGTCATATTGGCTTCAGTAATGATGGCACTGCCATATAAGAGTATCTTGATGGCACCAACGTCTCTTCTTGCTTTGCAACTCTATGAGGAAGCATGTAAACATCTGCCTAAAGAGGTGAAAGTGGCTTTGGTCATGCAGGGTAAAGATGAAGGGGATTACAGAGAAGCAGATTTTATCATAGGAACGCATGCTTTACTCTATAAGGAAGATCTGCCTCAAGCTTCTTTAGTGATGGTAGATGAACAACACCGTTTTGGTACGAAGCAGAGGCAGAGTTTAGAAGCCTTGGTGAGTGGTGAAGACAAGCATCTAAAATGCAGTACAAGCGAAGTACTAAATGCTGAGTCGTATAAGAAGCCACACTTCATACAGTTCTCCGCTACACCTATTCCAAGAACACAGGCAATGATGGAGTCTGAACTGCTGGATGTAAGTCTCATTACTACCACACCTTTCCAGAGAGAGGTACTCACCCAAACTATTAGTAAGCCGGACTTTCCGAACTTGTTAGGACATATCAAAGAGGAGATAGCCCAGAAGCATCAAGTACTTATCATTTATCCTCTGGTTGAGGAGAGTACAGAAGTACCCTACCAGTCTTTGGAAGAGAGTAGAGGGTTTTGGGAAAGTAAATTTGACAATGTCTATGTAACCCATGGCAAAGACAAACAAAAAGAAGAAGTCTTGCTTGAGTTTAGAGAAAAAGGTGATATCTTATTGGCAACAACGGTTGTAGAAGTGGGTATCTCTCTGCCCAGACTTACGCTTATTGTCATTGTAGGAGCTGAGAGGCTGGGACTTGCTACTTTGCATCAACTCAGAGGACGGGTAGGGCGTAATGGTTTGAAGAGTTGGTGCTACCTCTACAGCAACAGCCATGCCAATGAACGACTTACCCGGTTTACCCAAACCACTAATGGATTTGACATCGCAAAACTTGACCTGAAATTTCGTGACAGTGGAGATATCTTAGATGGAACGATACAAAGCGGTCAAAAGTTCAAGTGGCTGGATATGGGAGAAGATGAAAAGGTAATTGTAAAAGCTAAAAATAGATTTGGGAGTATGGGATAGGGACAAGGTACCCTAAGGGTACTTCTTGCAAGGCGCAATCTTGTCCGAAGATTTTAATAAAGTCCGAATTTTCCATCCGCTCTTTTGTACATGACTCTCATCAAGCCTTCATTGTCATTAAATACGATGAACTGTCTTTTTTTCTCTGCCTTGAGGGCTTCTATGGCTTCATCAAAATCAAGTGGTTTGTGAAGTTCCAGATCCATAGGAACGATCTCTACTTCATCTGTCTCCATATCACTTACAGCTTCTGCTTCTGCACCCAAGTCTTTAAAACTCATGATCCTGCTATGGCCTTTGATCTTGTCAGAGTGTCTTCTGAGTGATTTTTTCACTCTCTCGATAGCAAGGTCGATAGCGGCATATACATCTTTATCATTTTGTGTGATAACGATGGTATTTTTATCTTTAAGATTCACGATGAATTCTACAGCAAAACCTTTTTTACCGCTTTTCTCATTGGCAGCGATAATAGTACTTGCCGAAATAATATCTAAGTTGTACTTCTTCAAGCCCTCAATAGCTGCATCTGCATACGCTTTGATGGTCTCAGTAAGTTCAAAATGTCTTCCTGTAATACTTTTATTCATGATAAATCCTTTAGTTATTAAGATATGGATATCTTTCTATCCATGCTTAATTGTAGCTTTAAGAAACTTAATGAAGGGTAAATAGATGTAAGATTTAAGAGTTTTCTTGTCCAACTATAAAGGCATGTCCTGTCTCTTTGTTTATTGTAATTGTAAGAGGATCAATTGAAGCATTACTAAAGTTGAATGCTATATTGCAATCATCGTACATGTAGCTGGATTGATCAGGTGTTGAGCTGTTTGCAAATCCCACATGCGGACGTCCAAGGTGATCAAAACCAATATATTGTATATCAGCACATCCTCCACTGAATGTAAAGCTAGTGATACCAAACTTTTTTGTTATAAAGATTTGATTACTGACTGTTCCGTCACTGCCATTACTGCAATCATTTCCATTTACCCAAAACATAGGTTTCCCGTTAGTAGGATCAATGGCAGATTCATCCTTCTCAAAATACCCACTGCTGCCGCCATCCATATCATCATCACTGCCTATCATGAAAAATTTATCTGAACCGGTACATGTACCAAACATGATTTTCCAATAACGCTGCTGCCAATCTTCATCATTAAACATCTGTTTATTGTCCATTAATGCAAGGTGTTGTGTGTAGCGAATGTTGGATAGTATGGTATCTGCAGCTTCTTGTCTTATGTCACGATCAAGCCTTGGCAGAGCCAATGCTGCAAGGATGCCTAGTACCACGATGACCATGACAAGTTCGATGATTGTAAAGGCCGATCTTTTCATAGGGATTCCTTTTTTGTTAAAAATATTCAGAGATATCATTGTTAAATCTTTTGTAGGGTTCTTTTATGGTAAACAACCAAAGGAGAGCTTGTATTGTCAGGGTCTTTATATTCTACATAAACATCAACGATGATATTCAGAGGTGATCTGGGTGTAACAACTGCCTTACTGAATATTCGTGTCGTTGCACAGGAACCTACTTCAGCATTATGACCAATATACGCTATTCTTACACGAATACTATAGCCCTCTCCATCAGATGGAGATCCGATACTGCCATCAATATCAGTTAAACAGTTGCCGCCTGTAGCATTTCTATCGTTTGCAGTGACAGCCATAATGGCATATTCTGTATAACTTTTTGCTAAGAGAACAGCTTGTTCTCGTTGATATTGTGCTGTTGTCTCTTTAACTATCTTACCTGATGTATTTATAACAAGTATTGCTACAGTTGCCATTAGAACAATGATGAAGATAGCTGTGATCATGGAAAATGCTTTTCGTTGTTGTTTCCACTGCATTAGAATACTGCCTTTTCTTTACAGGATGTGATATTGAAATCTTCACCAATATTTTCTTGTTTACATATCTTGAAACGTATTGTGCGTCCTGTTCCTTTAAATTTGAAGGTACTGATATTTTTAAGTAGAAGAGATTTGGTACTTCCTATAGTTGCCGCAAGTGACGGGATAAAATTATAGTAGAGATAAAGGTCACTATCTTCAACAACAAGTGCATAGGAGCTCCATGCCAATTTATAGTGTTCCACAACGCGTGATGTGTTGGTATCAAGTGTAATATTTTCACCGGATACAGAGCTGATATTATGTTCTGCAAGGTCATAAGGAAAATAGAGAGCTGCATTGCTAATTGTTTTGGTTGATGAACCTGAGGTGTCCTTTGAAAGATTTTGAATGATGGTATTGGCAAAATCTAAACGTGATCCTGGAGTTGAAATCACTGATTTACTGCTGGCACTGATATCACAAAAACCACTCCATCCGGGTAATCTTCCAGTAGAAGATGTAGGATCAATGGCTTCAAAGCCATCACCGTCATAAGCAACCCATTGAAGTACATTATATGCATCTGATCCACTTGCCATTGTTTCATGAAGTTTTTCCGGAGTACCGGTTTTAGTTACTCTTCGTATGATGGTACCAGGAATAGCGTAGCGTAAACGATTGGCGATCTGTGTAGCTGCTAATTCTGTTTTGAGTGAAGCCCGGTGCTGAGCTCTTTGCAAAATATAGCTTTGGTAAACGTTGGCAATGATTTCGGCACCTATGGAGGAGACAATACCAAGGATGACAATCACGAAAATAAGTTCAAGAAGCGTAAACGCATTTCTGTTTGATGCTTGTTTATACATCTTAAAAATTCCTCTCTTCAAGTTCATAAGCACCGATATTGCAGCTAAAAGCATTGAACACAATAGTTTTATCAAGTTCATCAATACCGCCAGGGTTTGTAAGAGTGACAGTGATTTTTTTAATGTTGGTTGTACCGGGTGGAGTAGATGTGAAATTAGGGTTAAAAGTAATTTTTTTGTCAGCGCCTGGATCTGCGTAGCTTCCACCTCCAGGGGTGTCAAAAATGTAGGAAACGCTGGTATTGATTTGGATAGTATCACTTTCTATGTAATCAGAGGATGCACTTTCTACTTCTCTAAGATATGAGTCTCCTGAAAAATCATCTATATCGTCTTTTTCTGTATCTCCCGCATCATTTCCAAGTGTTGAAGCATTAAAACGCTGACCATCAGAACGTACAAAGGTACGATAACTCTCCTGGGGTGTGCCAAGGCGACGGCCGGTAGTACCAATCTCATTTAAATTACTATCTCCGCTAGATACCTGTAAAATAGGATCAAGATACATTTCGTCTGTATTATTTTCGTCCCAATGGTATCCCATGACTATATTGGCTTGTGAAGCAGCTTCATTTATGGCTTCCTGTTGCATGGCTACATAGCCACTTTTACTTGCCATACTGATGAGTGTGGGAGCAGACATTAAGACAATGCCCATAATTACAAGGGCAAATATCAATTCAATCATGGTTATGGCAGGACGCAATTTTTTACTCATTTACCAACCTAGCCGTCGGTTTCTCTTGGTACTTGCATTGCTGTCAAGGATATGACCTGTCTTACCATATCCTGCCCAACCGGTAGTTCCTATAAACTTTACTTTATAGAACGGTGTAGGGGTACCGGCACCGTCCGGATTATAGATAAGCCAAGGGCTTGTATCTGTATCAGGCATATCATCCAAGTCTATTTCAACAGTCATTGGTACGGTTCCGGAAGTGTTTGTTACATTGATTGTAGCATCTTGCCCCTGCGAAGTAACAGTAACATCTGTGTCTACAGAAGCACTTCCCGAACTTGGTGAGACAGTTCCAATACTTAAGGTGATATTGCCATCTCCATTATTTTCATTATGCGTCCATGAAAGCCACCATCTGTTATCGTTGGTTTGACCATTCACTATATCTACTCCCGGGCAGTTTACAGCAGAAACTGGCCATTTATTGCAGTATACCTGTATCATGATAGGTGTGTTGATACTTGTAGTTGTTACATTATCATAAAAATCTTTGGATGATTTAGCTCTTGCATATAGATAGCTGATATTATGATCGACTGCGCTTCCATTCTCTCCGTTGAAAATTTTAGTTGCACCCGGGTTACTCATCCATGATGTTGAAGTATTGGCATCTGCTACGCTCATAACAAGAGGATTGATCGGGGTATTCATACTCCTGTCGATATTGAAATATACTTTTGCTTCACCAATTCCATTTCCAAAATTTAAAGAACCTATCCACTCCTGTACATGGTTATCACCTGAATTTAAATTTTGGGATCTGTTAAGTGTCCATACCGCGTTTGATGCATTGTCTTCGGTATATAAAGAAATAGTTGTATTTCTTTCGCTGTTAAGCGTAAAGTCCAAAAAGAGGTCAAAGGTACTGTTGAGTTTTAAGCCATTGACTCTTGGTGCATTGGTTTCATCTACATCGGGAAAGCAGGTTTTTGTATAGTTGTTAACAGTTTGTCCATTTTTATTTTTAGCAGTTATTTTAAATTTAAGGTATGCTGCCATTTTAGGAGTAGTAAAAGTATTATTGGCGTTTTGTACCTCGTTGGAAACATAGACCCAGTTTTTGTTGGTGGTAGTATTGTATTCTGCTTCAGTATCGAATTGGTAGGGAATAAAGAGTAAAATATTTGTTTTGTTGATGTCGTTTTCATCATAAATGTTATTTGCTGCTTTGATAAACCTTTGAGAATCGTTTGTATCGTCAACATCAATATGGGCAAATTCGTTTCCGTCGATTTCAGAGACGGTGACAGTCAAGATACCTGTTTCTGAGAATTGAAGTGTGGCATTGACCTCACCATCTGCAAAGTTTTCTCCACTCATACTAAAAGAGCCTGAATTTGGGCAATAGGCAACCTTGCTGCGGTCTATATCGTTCGTACCATAGACATCATAATTCATCTGTTGGGTTTCCCCGTCGGTAGGGACATAAAAAGATGAGCTTACCTGCAGGCTGGAGAGACTTTCATTGTAGTCTGCAACTCCCTGCACATCAGTAATAGTATCGTTTGTTAAATTAAAGTTGTTTTCATCTACTGCTTTTATTGTCAAGTTAAACTCTTCACCTGCCCTTTTGTATTCATTTTTTCCAAAGACTCTAAAGGCATAAGGTCTTATGGCAAAGTCATCACTGCTGTAAAACTTTCTCAAACATGGATTATTGGAAGTGTTCTTGTCGTTTGGAGTACAGTCTGTATTGTTGCAGTCGTCATATGGATAGAGAATATAGTCAGTACCGCTATAGTCTGCACATACTTTAAAAACGACTTTAACTTTTTTATGCGCATTCGGTATGTTGAAGCTTTGTTCTGTTGTTGCGGATGAAGAGGCGTTGAAGTCGTACCAGGAAGAGATGTAGCTATTTGTATTTTCGTTATAAAGACTAAATTTAATATCTATATTGTTTTTTGTTTCTGTCGCAGTATTCGCATCATTGATACTGGCGATGGTGAGATTGAAATTTTTTGCAGCGACCTTGGTTGAGATATTTCTATCATTTATATTTCTAAAAGTATCCCATGCATCAAAAGGACCGGTTGTATAGGAAGGTTCATCTGTTTCCATAGAAACTTCACATGGATCAAGCTGTACGTTGTAGTATCGTCCCGTATCATCAACATACTGTCCAAAATAGATCAGTTCACTGAAATCACTGAGATTTATTTGGTCCTTAATCTTTTTATACATTTGATAATATTCTTCATCCGGTTCGTAGGTAGGGTAGTTATCTCCGGCATCATAGGTAATATAGCCATTATTCAATCCTATACTGAAGTCCATAGGCAGGTCAGCATAATATTCACTTGAGTAGCCTGCACTGCTGCCCGGTACCACATTACCATCCTGATCCACCACTTCATAATTGTCTCCCCATGTCAATGAAACAAGTGAACTTTGCGTTTCAATGACTTTTACATCGTCTAATTCTGTTGGTGAAATATTGCGGATAGGTACGTACATATCACAAGGAGTCCATGGTGAACAGACGCTCATCATGAAAAAATCCATCTCATTTGATCCGCGTGGTGAATCGTAACAGAGTTTACACTCTCCAAATCCGATGCTGTCAGCTGAGTCGTTATAGATGAAGTTAATATTCTCACCCTGGATATCAATAGCTCCTTCAACGACTAAGCTGCCAAAGAAGTTAGCGGCATTTGCACTGTTTTCTATAATAGCATCTCCTTCTACATAAAGAAAAGTACCAATCCAGCTGTTTCCTCCACCGCTACTTCCGAATGTGGCATCTCCTCCTACATAAATAAAGAGTGAATCTCCAGGAGTTTCTATATTGGCATGGTTACCATCATAGACAAGGTTTCCTTCTATGAAGATGCGTACGTCTCCTTTAACTTCAATGTCAATCTGATTTTTTTGCATATCCCACGATTTGAAATAGTAGTCACCTTCGCTAAATACCATTTTCTGATTGTTGCCGGCATTGATAATATCCCCCAATAGCATTACTTTTCTGTTGTTGTCGGCATATGTATATTGAGGATCAAAAGAGATCTCCTGACCACTGTTATCAGTAAACGTGTAACTGCCATACTCCAGTTCCGTAAAAGTAATGTCATCGTCAGTTGTAGTAGTTATATCTACTGTAGTAGAGATAAAGTTGTGCTCATAACGGTTTGTGGGTTCGGGAACAATGGTGCAGGTACCGTCATTACTGCAGTGTTCACCTGTACATTCACAAAGAGTATTACCCATATCTTCATAGCAGGTAACAGATGGTGCAGTTGCAGATCCTACCTCTTTTTCTTCAAAATTGTAGTCTTTAACTGAAATTTCACAGGTATTATAAACATCATTTTGAACCATGTCGATACTGGAATAAGAGACCAGTACACTTCCGAAAAGACCACAGGTATATTCGTTTTGGTAGTTAGGAGCATTCGAATCCTCAGCAGCAAATAGAGAAGATGTGGTTAATACCATTAAAAAGAGCAAAGAAAAGAGTAATAAATTAAAAACAGTTTTTAAATTTTTCATGATAGGACCTTCTAAAACTCAAAAAAACATTGAGCGAAATTTGTATGTACATCTGAAAATGATGACATAAGCGTTATGACTTACGATATTGGCATCCCAGATATGTACGAGAAACCCGCGGCTTTCCATCCCTACCTTACGACAATGTGACAAGTTGGGCTCTTCATTATGTAATACTTAACTAAATGTTACCATAGCTAATATAAAATGGATATAAAATAACCATTGTTTATATTGGAATTGAGAAAACTGTATTGAAGCAGTAGATTAAAAATGGTGATTTGCATGTATTGCAGGTCAGAGTGTTTCCGGTTTGACAGAAATATGCATAATTTTAAGTTAAAACAAACAAAACAAAAGTTTGGATTAAAAGTCGAGGGGTGTCCCCGACCTACGATGTTTTAGTGCGAAATCTTGGTCTTTTTTTAAATTCTCTTTAAACCTAATATGCTTTTTACATACTTTGAGCTATGATAAAACAATTATATATATGAACGAGGTAGAATATGAATATGAAGAAGAGTATATTGGTAGGGATAGCTTTGGCATTTCTGTTTGCAGGTTGTGCAAACAAGGATGAGGTCGCAGAGTTCAATAAACCGGCACTTTACTGGTATAAGCAGATAGGAAGCAGTGTCAGTAGCGGTAATTTAGACAAAGCGGATGCATATTATATTTCTCTTAAAAGTGAGCATATACGTTCACCGCTTATGCCGACGGCCATGATGATACTTGCCTCTGCACATATGAAGGCAGAGGAGTATCTGTTGGCAAATTACTACTTTGATGAGTATAACAAACGCTTTGGAGATGAGTATAATCGTGAGTATATAGAATTTATGAAACTCAAAGCGTCATTTCTCGGGGTCAAAGATGTCTATAAAGACCAAAAGCTCATCATGGATAGTATCAATAATGCAAATAAGTACCTTCTGAGATACCCGGATTCATCTTATGCACCTCTTGTTAATACAATACTTATAAGACTATATATGAGTCAATACTTACTTAATGAAAATATAGCAGCATTGTATGAACGTACAGGTAAACCAAATGCAGCAAAGATCTATAGAGATAAAAACAGCGATTCCGTTGTAGAAATGACTGATATCACTCCACCTGAAAAAGGGATCATTGGCAAGATTTTTGATTAAAAATTTATAGTGTGGGCATACTGCCAACGATAAATCATATAACTCTTCGTGGGCAGTGATGCCCACACTTCATAATAAAATAGGGTCTAGTGAACTTTAAGAGCCAAGAAGATATTTTAAGTCATGGCTATACCGAATAAAAACAAGTAGTACAAGCGTTCACATAGTAGGTACTTAATGAAGTATTTTTCCTTAGAGTTAAATACCTATAAAATTTCACAGCTTACAGAAATATCTCATGTAAGCTGTAAGGAACTATTTTAAAAACTTATTGAGTAATGATACCGGTAGCGGTGAATTTGAACTAAAAGGAAGCATAGGAGGGTTTGGTTCTTGATAGATATGATCATTACAAGTCTTTCCTTCCAAAGATGAATTCATTAGAGGAAAATCCCATCTGAATGGGATTGAATCTTTTCGGAATTGCATAAAAAGAAGGTGGTTCCCATTTAATGGGCTAAGTGATGAGAGGTTTTATTGAGATCTCAAAGAGAATGAGTTTATGTTTAACAATAGGCATAATAGCATCTATGCTATACTATTAAAGAATCTTAGAGAAAAGAATCTCTAAAGTTTACCAGACCCTAAAATAAAATGATATATTTATACATAAAGGAATAATATTATGCAACTCAGTGATTATGATGCATTCCCCACTACTTTACCCATTGTTGTAGAGGATGAGCTTTTCCTCTATCCTTTTATGATAAGTCCTATCTTTTTGACACATCAAAAAGATATAGATGCCGCTACAGATGCGATGGAAAACAATTCTTTACTTTTTGTAACCTCTTCTATAGCGGGGAAAGAGGGCAGTCGTGATTTTGATGCGATGTATAAGGTAGGGGTGGTTGGCTCCATCATGCGAAAAGTACACATCCCTGATGGCAGAGTGAAGATACTCTTTCAAGGACTTGCCCGTGGCAAGATCATAGAAACTCAAGAGGGTGAGTTTAACCGTGCAATCATAGATATAGTTAAACTCGATAGCTATAACAAGTTAAAAACAGATGCTTTGATGGGTATTTTGCGTGATAAAATAAAAACACTTTCCTCTTTAAGCAGCCACTTCCCTGCAGACCTTGTGCGTACAATTGAGGAAAATGATGAGCCTAATCGTATAGCTGATCTTATCTCTTCCATGTTGAAACTGGACAAAGAGGTAGCCTATGCACTGTATATAGAGCCAAATATTGAAAAAAGACTGCTGGGACTTATAGATGTGGTGACTTCTGAGATAGAGTCTGCCAAAGTACAAAGAGAAATACGTACAAAAGTACATACTAAAATAGAACAAACCAATAAAGAGTATTTCCTAAAAGAGCAGCTTAAAGAGATACAGCATGAGTTGGGTATGGATACTCAGCGTGAAGAGGAGATAGCTACTTTTAGAGAAAAAGTAGAAGCACTTGAACCGCATATGCAAGAAGATGCATACAAAGAGATAAAGAAGCAGTTGGACCGTTTTGCACGCATGCATCCAGACAGTGCAGAGGCAAATGTGTTACAGAGCTATCTTGAGTGGGTACTTGAGTTGCCTTTTGGAAAATTAACTAAAAAAAGTTTAAGTGTACGTGATGTATCCAGGGAACTCGATAAAGACCATTACGCTTTGGAAAAACCAAAAGAGCGTATAGTGGAATTTTTCTCTGTACGAGAATTAGCGATGCTTAGGGGGATCAAACAGAAAGAGGTCGGGGGAGTGATACTCTGTTTTGCCGGACCTCCGGGTGTAGGTAAAACATCACTGGCAAACTCCATAGCAAGAGCACTGGGCAGACCCCTTGTGCGTATGGCACTGGGTGGTCTTGAAGATGTCAATGAATTACGAGGTCACAGAAGAACCTATGTAGGAGCAATGCCGGGAAGATTGGTGCAGGGGTTGATAGAAGCCAAAAGTATGGATCCTGTTATTGTTTTGGATGAGATAGACAAAGTAGGACGCAGCATGAGAGGAGACCCTACTGCCGCACTCTTAGAGATACTTGATCCCGAACAAAACAGCAAGTATCGTGATTATTATCTGAACTTCAACATTGATCTCAGTAAAGCGATCTTCATTGCTACAGCAAATGAAGTAGGACGTATACCTGCGCCACTGCGTGACAGGATGGAGTTTATAGGGCTTAACAGCTATACTCCCAGAGAGAAGTTTGAGATAGCAAGGCGTTATCTCATTCCTCAAGAGCTTAAAAAACATGCTTTGAAACGCAGAGAACTTTCTATCACCGATAAAGCATTGAAAGTATTGATAGATGAATATACCAGAGAAGCAGGAGTAAGAAATTTACGCCGTAAGATAGCCGGGTTGATGCGTAAAAGTGCACGTATATTGTTGGAAGATAAAAGCAAAGAGAGAATAGCTATCACAAAGAAAAATTTAGAGAAGTTTACAGACAAAAAAGTATTTGAAATTTCTTTAGTCGATAAAAAACCACAAGTTGGCGTAGTGAGTGGCCTTGCATGGACTGCTGTAGGCGGTGATGTCCTGACCATAGAAGCCATTAAGATCAAGGGCAAGGGTGCCTTGCAACTGACTGGAAGCCTGGGTGATGTGATGAAAGAGTCTGTACGTATCGCACATTCCGTGGTAAAGATACTGATAGATGAAAAGAGATTAGCTATCCATCCTTCAGTAATACCCCAGACGTTCAAAGAGAGAGAAGAGCATATAAGCATGGATCCAAGTGAGGTCTATAAGCGTTATGATCTTCATATCCATGTTCCTGAGGGTGCAACACCAAAAGATGGACCAAGTGCAGGGATCACTATGGTAAGTGCTATCGCTTCCATTTTGAGCGGAGAGAAGATAGACAACAAAGTCGCTATGACCGGAGAAGTAACTTTAACAGGGAAAGTACTCCCTATTGGTGGATTAAAAGAGAAACTTATCGCTGCCTATAAAGCAGGTGTAAGCAAGGCACTTATTCCTATGAAGAATTATGAGCGGGATTTAGATGATATACCGGATGAAGTTAAGAAACATATTGAGATCATAGGGGTGTCTCATGTAGATGAAGTGTTAAAAGAGGTGTTTGTTAAGTAACAGGTAGAGTAAGGAGCAGGTAAGGTTTGCATTTTTTCAAAAAATATTGAGAAAAGAGTTGATAAGTTTATAAAAATATATCAAATTTGCTACCTGCTACCTGCTACCTGCTACCTGCTACCTGCTATGATTGCGACCACTGCGCAATTGTAGCAGAGAGTACATCTTCTTTTACAGGCTTTCTTAAGAAGTCATTTGCCCCATTATCAAATACTTCTGTTTTTCTTGTGTCATCTGTCGAGAGTACAATAACAGGAATATGAGCATTCTTCATATCTGATCTAAAGATCTTTAAAAACTCAATTCCATCAACAATCGGCATCATAATATCTAATAAAATAAGATTGATATCAGGATCTTTTTTCATTTTATCTAAAGCATCCGAACCATTTTCTGCCTCTGCCATATCTGTTACACTAGGATTCTTTTTTAAAAGAGTCTGTAATAACTTTCGGTTGATGAAATCATCATCAACGATTAATATTTTTAATGCCATTTACTTTATCCTCTATGTTTTTTAATAAGATCTCGCCAATTCCAACAATAAGTGCAATTTCTGAGAAGATAACGTGAAAGAGAGGGTT
>CAJXJN010000013.1 GCA_913055205.1 uncultured Sulfurovum sp.
TACCTGCTACCTGCTACCTGCTACCTGCTACCTGCTACCTGCTACCTGCTACCTGTTATATATTTTATTGCGTTGATGTAGCTTTGGTTATTTAACTCTATGTTTTTGTAGGCTATGTCAAATGCCGTACCGTGATCTACAGAAGTTCTGAGTATGGGCAGATTTAGTGATACATTGATCCCCTCATCAAAATAGAGTGCTTTGAGAGGTGCCAGCCCCTGGTCATGGTACATGGCTATGTAGTGGGTGTAATTTTTTCTTGTATTTGGGGTAAAAGCAACATCAGGTACAAGAGGATTGCTGTAGGTCGGGGTCTTCTCTCCCCGACGATAAAGTGGGTTAATGGTCATATTTGCATTATCTATAGCCTTTTGTATGATACGTTCTTCACTCCCTAGCACACCATCATCTCCTGCATGGGGATTAAGTCCCAGGACACCTACTTGTTTGTTTGGTTGGGCCGTCTTGTAAAAGTCCAATAAAAATCTTGTCAGATCTTTTTCATTGATACTGCAGGCTACCTCTTTAAGAGGTATATGCTCTGTAAACAGAGCGACATACATTTGAGGACATCCCAGCATCATGATAGCTTCTGCATCAAAGAAGTCACGAAGGGCATCGGTATGACCTTTGTACTTCACTCCTGCAAGTTCCCACGCTTTTTTGTGTATGGGTAATGTAGTAATGGCATCTACTTTTTTTTCTCGTGCAAGCTCAACCGCTTTTACAAATGAAGCATAAGCATATACTCCGCTCTCTTTGCTCACTACACCAGCCTCTATGTTAAAAGAAGGTGCAATCTTCTCTATGGTTTTAAAATCATCAGGAATGCTAAGTTGAAGTCCTTTGGCTGCCTGTTCTAGCATACTTCTGTCTATGCAGTAAACAGGTTCTACTTCTTTAGAAATAGTATGGTGGTTCTCAAGGGCAAGTTGGATGCCTATGCCGTTTAGGTCACCTATGCTGATAGCGATTTTTTTCATCATCGTATCATCAAAGCTTTCATATCTAAAATAGCTTGTTCTAAACCTGTATAAACAGAACGAGCAATGATGCTTTGACCGATGTTGAGTTCTTCTATGGTTTCTATCTCTACGATCTCTTTGACATTTTGCATATTAAGCCCGTGTCCTGCAGCCACACGCAACCCATGTTCCATCGCATCACAAGAGAGTAGACGAAGGTTACAAAGCTCATCACCTATCATCTGTTTTAGGATCTTTCGAGAGAGTTCAAGCTCTGGTATGCTGTGGTGTGTTTTTCTTAGGTTGCCATAGAGCATGGCATAGACATTGGCATATTTGCCTGTATGAAACTCTATCCACTCCACACCCAATGCCTCAGAAGCTCTGACTGCATCAAGCGTAGGGTCTATGAAGAGTGAAACTTCTATCTCATTTTTTTGTAATCTTCTGATGGCATCTTTGAGTTTAGGTTGTTCACCGATGACTAAAAGCCCACCCTCAGTAGTGACCTCTTCACGTTTTTCCGGGACAAGGGTCACACGATGAGGTTTCAGGTCACATGCAATGTCTATCATTTCAGGAGAAATGGCACACTCAAGGTTTACAGGAAGCGAAGAGAGTTCGATGATGTTCTTCGCATCCGCATCTTGCATATGCCGTCTGTCTTCACGCAGGTGTATGGTGATCTGGTCAGCTCCTGCACGTTTACAGATGCTCAGAGCATCCAACGGGTCAGGATCAGCTACTTTTCTAGCCTCTCTAAGTACTGCAATATGGTCTATATTTACGCCGAGTAACATGTATGAACTCCCTTGAGTAATATTAATTTGATTATAGCAAAATATGTTTATGTCTCTGGAAGTGGAGACTTCAGTCCCACTGGAATTTGCATAAATGTCTATTTTTTATACCCTCTTAAAGCAATAGCGTGTTATAAACTAAAAACTTTTATAAGCGAATAAACTTTGGGGTGAGACTGCACCGGAGGTATACACTCCGATAAAGTTTCCACTTTCTGGTTTTATTATGAGGAAAAAAATGTCTGAAAAGAAACCACTACCTGTAATGCAATACGCAGATGTTAAAGACAAAATAGGCAACGGTAAACCAACAATCTTAGCCTTTGGTATGACACACTGTTACAGCTGTCTGGCCATGTCCAAAGTTTTTTCTGAAGTCCTGGAAGAACATCCGGAGTTTCAGATCTACTCCATAGACGGACAAAAAGAACGTATCATCAGCCGTGACATCTACAAACTCAAAGAGATGCCTACACAGATATTTTTCGATGCTTTGGGTAATGAGGTATTCCGTCATACCGGAGCGTATAAGAAGGCTGTAGTGGATATTATTTTGAAGAAGTATGGGTTTGAGTAGAACTTAACCAACATTATGCTAAAATCGCGACAATATTATTTTTAAGGCTTGGAAAATGGCAAAAAGAAAGATCAACAAAGCAGTACTGGCTTACTCCGGTGGGCTTGATACGAGCATTATTTTAAAATGGCTTCAAGATGAGTATGAGTGTGAAGTGGTGACATTCACAGCTGACCTTGGTCAGGGTGAAGAGGTGGAGCCTGCACGTCAAAAAGCGTTGGATATGGGAATCAAACCTGAGAATATCTTCATTCTGGACCTCAGAGAAGAGTTTGTGAAAGATTTTGTTTTCCCGATGTTCAGAGCCAATGCCATTTATGAGGGTGAGTATTTGCTTGGTACGTCTATCGCAAGACCGCTCATTTCTAAAAAACAGATCGAGATCGCTCATGAGACGGGTGCAGATGCAGTCTCTCACGGAGCAACAGGCAAGGGGAATGACCAGGTACGCTTTGAGCTTGGTTACTTGGCACTTGATCCGGATATTGCAGTGATTGCTCCTTGGAGAGAATGGGATCTGAACTCACGTACAAAACTTTTGGCATATGCTGAAAAACACGGCATCAATATAGACGGAAAAGGTCAAGCGAAACCTTACTCTATGGATGCGAACCTGCTTCACATCTCTTACGAGGGTGAGTGGTTGGAAAATCCATTCAATGAGCCGGAAGAAGATATGTGGCTATGGTCTGTAAGTCCGGAGAAAGCACCTGATGAAGCTGAATATATTACGATCAGCTATGAAAAAGGTGACCCGGTAGCGATCAACGGTGAAGAGATGAGTCCGGCGACTATTTTGGAGACACTTAACACACTTGGTAAAAAACATGGTATCGGACGTATCGACATCGTTGAGAACCGTATGGTAGGGATGAAAGCACGTGGATGTTACGAGACACCGGGTGGAACTATTATGCTTAAAGCACACCGTGCCATTGAGTCTATCACTCTGGATAGAGAAGAGGCGCATATGAAAGATGAGCTTATGCCTAAATATGCAAAACTCATCTACAACGGTCTATGGTGGTCAGCAGAACGCAAGATGCTCCAGGCGGCCATAGATGCAACGCAAGAGCAGGTGCAGGGTGATGTAAAACTTAAACTCTACAAAGGGAATGTAATGGTAGTAGGTAGAAAGTCAGACCTCTCTCTCTACTCTGAAGAGCACTCTACATTTGAAGAAGATGAAGTATATAACCAAAAAGATGCAGAAGGCTTCATTCGCCTTAATGCACTCAGATTCATCATTGAAGGTAAAAAACAACCTGAGCGTATCAAGACACTTGTAGGTGACTATGAAGAGACTGAAGTATGCCGCATCGAGACAGGTTCTGTAACGATCTGTGAGCGTATCAAACGTTTCTTTGGGTTTGGAAAGAAAAAATAAGAAAAAAAGTAGATATAAGCATGTGTTATCCCCGTGCTTGACACGGGGATCTGGAAATCAAACTACCAAGAGTATTTAAATATTCTCTTCCAATTGGATTCTAGATTCCCGATCGGAGACGGGAATGACGATATGTATTTGAAAAAGTTAAATATTTTACTTCAATACTTCTTCCATCATCTTCAACAGTTTGGAAGGTGAGAACTTTAAAAAACTCTCTCTATAAAAAATACTTGGTATAAGCTCCAAGAAAAAATACGCTACTCCAATCATAGGATAGAAGGCGTAATACTCTCTTTTAAATGACGCAAATGTATAGCGTCGTTCAAACCACTCTTGTGCACTTTCGACTCCATGATAAACCAATAATGTCTCCATAGCAAAAATGGATCCCCAAGTAAAATAGGTCATGCTTGTTACAAGCAGAGCACCTTCTATACCATACATACCCATTACAGCCGCAAGAAAAACAGCCCCGTAAATAGCAAATGAACCAAACCAGATAGTAGCAAAGATCACCAATACAGAGAAGATGAAAAGCAGGCTGCCCATAAGAAAAAAGAGTTCCAGGTAGCTTTTTTGTTCACTGAAAGTAGGGCTGAAATAGGCACCTAGCAAGGTGATGATGAAGATAGCAATAACGGTCAGGGCAAGAGAACGGTATTCCTGCATAATATATCCTTGTAGGGACAGACCCCCCGTATCTGCCCATGGTTTCCAAAGTGTATGGTATATCAAGGGTCAACACGGGGGTTGACCCCTACAGTTAGTTTATTTCATAAAGCTTGATAAGACTTTTTACATCCGCCTTGCGCCCAAGCCATTCCTGATAGAGTTCACTCATCTCTTTGGCACCACCATTGGCAAGTATTATCTCTTTATATCCTTTTGCCTGCTCTTTGTCAAATCCGTCTTTTTCATCCAAACAGGTGAAGAAGGCATCTGCACTCAGTACTTCAGCCCATTTATAAGAGTAATAGCCTGCTGCATACCCGCCTCCGAAGATGTGTGCAAAACCGTGTTGGAACTTATTATAGCTTGGTGGTTTGAGCAGGGAGGTTTTCTCTCTGATACTGTCGAGTAATGCCTGCACCTCTTCTCCCTGGTAAAGTTTTTGATGCAGTTTGAAGTCAAAGAGGGAGAATTCTACCTGACGCAGGATGCCCAGGGCTGCCTGAAAGTTCTTTGTCTCTTTGATCTTTGCCATGAGTTCCTCTGAAATAGGCTCTCCTGTTTCATGATGAAATCCGAAACGTTTTAGTATAGCAGCTTCATATGCAAAGTTCTCCAGGAATTGTGAAGGGAATTCAACTACATCCCATGCCACACCGTTAATGCCTGAAACAGAACGCTCATGACATTTACCAAAGAGGTGGTGGATAGCATGACCCATCTCATGGAAGAGGGTGACTACATCGTCATGACGTAAAAGTGAAGGGGTTTTTTCTGTCGTTGGTGAGAAGTTACATACGATAAATGCAGAGGCAAGGTGTCTCTTTCCTTTGCCATCGACATAGTGTGTCTCCCAGTCATTCATCCATGCACCCCCACGCTTATCTTTACGGGCTTCAAGGTCAAAGTAGATACGTCCTGAAAGCTCACCGTTTTCAAAGATATCAAAAGGTTTGACGCATTCATGCCAGGTAGGAACATCTACAGGTTTAAATGTTACATCAAAGAGTTCAGAGACAATGTCTAGCAATCCCTCCAAGACTTTACTCTGTTCAAAGTAGGGTTTTGTCATCGTGTCGTCAAAATCAAATTTCTCTTTTTTGAGTTTTTCACTGTAGTACCCAACATCATAACCAGCCAGATCCTCGATACCATCTACTTTTTTTGCAAATGCTTTGAGTTCTTCCAGCTCATTTTTGGCTTGAGGCAGAGCAGCATCAGCCAAGTCATTCAAGAAGCCTATCACCTCTTCCTGAGTATTTGCATCCCTGGTCTCCAGTGCATAGTGGGCATAACTCTCAAACCCTAAGAGTTTGGCTTTCTCCTGTTTGAGTGCAAGGATCTGGTCTATGACCTCTGCATTTTGGGGAGCACGTGTACTGAAGGCTTTTGAGAGCTCTTTTCTATACTCACGGTTTGGCCCGTAGGTCATATAGGCTAAGTAGCTGGGGAACTGTAGTGTAAACTTATAAACAGTTTTACCATCCACCTCTTCTTTGGCAGCATCGATGTCAGGCTGGGGCATCCCCTCCACATCTTTTTCATCTTCGATAATGAGTTCATAGGCATTGGTTGCATCAAGTAGGTTTTGAGAAAAGTGGTTAGAGAGTTCACTGAGTTTGAGTGATATCTCTTCCATTCTTTTTTTCAACTCATCCGGAAGTTTAACACCTGAGAGTACAAAGTCTCTGACCTCATGTGCGATAACGGTTTTTGCTTCATCCTCTGTTGCTTTGATCTGCTCTATTTTTTTAAAAAGAGCTTCATTCTGTGCCATCTCTGAAGAAAATTTGGAAAGCAAAGGGATAGACGCTTCATAAGCCTTTTGTGTCTCTTCTGAGTTCATGACTGAGTTAAGGTGAGAAAGAGGGGTAAAGAAAAGCCCTAGTTCTTCATCTAAGTCCTGAAGAGGTTTAAGGATTTTATTATAGCTGATTTCATCATTGGTTGTAATAGTGTTTATGACTGCTCGTTGTTGGTCTAAGAGTTTTTTTAAGTCTTCTGGAAATTGTTCTAAATTATTGATTTTGAATTCTTGAAACATTAAGGGTATCCCGTATTTATTTTTGGTGATTGTATCATAGCTACAATAATAAAAATCATCTATTAGTAAAGTTTAGATAAAATATTAGCAATTATAACTCCAATGAAGGATATAGAATGAAAGTACTATTGATAAAAGATGTTAAAACACTGGGTAAAGCAGGTGAGATCAAAGAAGTGAAAGATGGATATGGTCAGAACTTTCTCATCGGTAAAGGGTTGGCAAAATTGGCTACACCTGAAGTAGTGGAGAATTGGAAGGCAGAGCAAGAGAGAATGGCTCGTGAACTTAGAGATGAATTGGCTAGACTGGAAGCAGAAAAAATAACACTGGAAGCTACCCCGATCAAGATTGAAAAACCTTTAGCACCTGTAGGGATAAAAGGTTCCGTTGGAAATGCAGACATTTCAGCAGCTATTGCTTCACAGCTTAACATTGAGCTTGACAAGAAGCATATCAATCTGAAAAAAGCAATTAAATCCATAGGTACTCATGAAGTAGATGCAAAACTCGGGCACGGTATTCATGCAGCACTTAAAGTAGAAGTAGTAGGTGTTTAGTCATGTTTGATGCTACTACGATACTGGGATACAGAGCGGATGGTAAAGCAGTCATCGGAGGTGATGGTCAAGTCACTTTTGGAGATACGGTTCTTAAAAGCAATGCCACGAAGATCCGTACACTTCACGAAGGTAAAATTCTAGCAGGTTTTGCCGGGAGTACAGCAGATGCTTTTAACCTTTTTGATATGTTTGAAGGCATACTTGCAGAAAAAAAAGGTGACCTCTTTAAATCCGTCATAGGCTTCTCTAAAATGTGGAGAAAAGATAAACAGCTACGACAGCTCGAAGCGATGATGATCGTCTTAAATAAAGAGCATATCTTCATCCTCTCCGGAACAGGTGATGTGGTAGAGCCTCAAGATGGGAAGATAGCAGCCATCGGGTCTGGAGGCAACTATGCCATTTCAGCAGCAAGAGCTTTAGATAAACACGCAAACCTTGAACCAAAAGAGCTTGTACAGGAATCACTTGAAGTCGCAGGTGATCTTTGTATCTATACGAATAAAAATATTAAAATATTAGAACTTTAAGGAATCACATTGGATAATTTAACACCTAAAGAAATAGTGAATCATTTAAATAAATATGTTATAGGACAGGATAATGCAAAGAAAACTATTGCTGTAGCATTAAGAAACCGTTATAGACGTATGCAGCTCAATGAAGAGATGCAACAAGATGTAACTCCTAAGAATATACTTATGATAGGTAGTACAGGGGTGGGAAAAACAGAGATAGCCAGAAGACTTGCTAAGATGATGAATCTTCCTTTTATCAAAGTAGAAGCAAGTAAATATACCGAAGTCGGCTTTGTAGGTCGTGATGTTGAGTCCATGATACGTGATCTGGCTGCTACATCCATGGGTATCGTCCGTGAAGCAGAAAATGAGAAGAATAAAGAGAAGATAGAAAACTACATAGAAAATAAGATCATAGAGAAACTTCTTCCTCCTCTTCCTTCTGGAGCAAGTGAACAGAAACAAGCAGAGTATGATGCATCGTTCGCACGTATGCAAGAGAAGTTTGCCAAAGGGGAACTTGATCATCTTAAGATAAAAGTGACAATGCCAAATAATGCCAGCCTGCCGGAAGACGGACTGCCTCCTCAGATGATACAGGTACAAGAGTCTATCGTTAAAGTCTTAGGCGGTATGGGTAAAAAAGGACCGGAAAAAGAGGTTACAGTAGCGGATGCAAAGAAGATCTTGGCACAAGAGGCGAGTGAAGCATTACTTGATGAAGAACAACTCAAAGCACTTGCACTTGAAAAAGTAGAGAAGGGTGGTATTGTTTTTCTTGATGAAGTAGATAAGATCGCAGTCGCTGCCAATACCCAAAGCAGACAAGACCCGAGCAAAGAAGGCGTACAAAGAGACCTGCTTCCTATAGTAGAAGGATCTACTGTACATACAAAGTTAGGTATGGTAAAGACTGATCATATACTCTTCATTGCAGCCGGAGCATTTCACTTGAGTAAACCCAGTGATTTGATTCCTGAGCTTCAAGGACGTTTTCCATTGCGTGTGGAACTGGACAGCCTGGATGAAGAGATACTGTATCGTATCTTGACAGAACCAAATAACTCACTCATAAAACAGTATCAGGCTTTGATGAAAGTTGAAGGAGTGGACTTAGTGTTTGATGAAGAAGCACTACGTGCCATTGCTTACTATTCACTGCTTGCAAATGAAAAGACGGAAGATATCGGTGCCAGACGTTTGCATACGGTAATGGAGAAGATTTTAGAAGAGATCAGTTTCTCTGCAGATGAATATACAGGAGAAACAGTCACTATAGATAAAGCTCTTGTAGAGGAAAAGATAGGCAAAGTAGTGGAAGATGAAGATACTACAAGATATATCCTCTAGTATCTTACAAATAAAAAAATGAAAAAGTAGAAATGAAAATGTTCAATAAAGAAAATATAGAGACTAAAGCAGGATTCGTAGCAGTTGTAGGGCGGCCGAATGCAGGGAAAAGTACGCTGCTTAACCATGTTGTAGGTGAAAAACTTGCAATGGTTTCCAAAAAGGCACAGGCAACACGTAAACGTATGAACATTATTGTGATGCATGAAAATACCCAGATCATTTTTGTAGATACACCGGGTATTCATGAAAAAGAAAGATTGCTCAATAAGTTCATGCTTGATGAAGCACTGAAAGCAATGGGAGACAGTGATCTTATTGTATTTCTTGCACCTGTAACAGACAAACTGACAGAGTATGAAAAATTTTTAAAACTTGCACAGGCAAAAGGTGTAAAGCATATGGTCGTTTTAACAAAAATTGATCATGTGAAGCAGGGTGATATTTTGGCTAAGCTTGGTGAATATCAAAAGTATCAAGATGAATTTGAAGCAATTATTCCTTTTTCTGTGAATAAAAAGGTGGGGAAAAAGCAGTTGCTTGATGAAATAGCAAAGCATTTGCCGTATTCACCATTTTTCTATGATCCGGAGATACTTACAACCGAAAATATACGAGATATCTATAAAGAGCTTATTCGTGAATCTATATTTGAGAATCTCAGTGATGAGATACCGTATGAGAGTGATGTAACCATAGACAAGATAGAGGAGAGTGATACTTTAGATAAAGTGTATGCAACTATTGTTGTAGAAAAAGAGACACAGAAGGGTATGATCGTTGGTCAAAAAGGTATGGGTATTAAACGCGTAGGAAAACTTGCCCGTGAACAGATGGAGCTTTTTGCAGGTAAAAAAATCTTTTTGGATCTGCACGTCTCTGTTAAAAAAGGGTGGAGTAAAAATAGAGAAAGCTTGGAAGAGTTCGGATATATCATTTAAAAGAGAGGTAAAATTTAGATTTCATATAGAAAATGACTTTAGACAAATAAGACGGCTATTCCCTTGTAAACGGGCACTTTAGCTTTATGAAAAAATAAATGATTAAAAAAAGTTATATTTTAAAGAAAATTTTATTTTGTAAGATAGTTTTAATATTATAAAATATATAATTGTTTAACAAACAAGGAAGTTTAGAATGTTTTTGAAAAAAAGTTCGTCGAAAGAATTGAAATCGGATATAAAAAATATTGTTACGCTTAATGCTTATGCTGATAAAAACTATATATATAAGGATGATTTATTTCAACCTTTAAATAAACTAAGCTATAACACTTCAAATTTTATTACTTCATATATAAGCAATAAAGATATCATTGGTACTACAGTAAATTTAAGTCGTAATATACCACAAGAAGATATTATAGATATTCTTGAAATAAAAGCATATGAAGAATTAGGCTTGGATCAAGCCAGTAATTATATTATCTCTTCAATTGAAATTGAGAATGGGGGAGAAGAGAGAAAATTCCATCTTTTTATTGCTGAACCGGAAGTTTTAGACAGACTCTTTCTCCCTACAAAACAAGAGACAAAATATCTTGACCTTATTATTCCTGCACCACTTCTTTATAAAGCATTATATAAAAAAGAGATATTAAATGATAGTGGAACACATTGTTTTATGTATTTTACTATGCAAGATGCATTTGTAACATTTTATAAAGATGGAGAATATCTTTATTCCAAATCCATAGAGTTTTCTTTAGAGCAAATGTATGAAAAATATTGTGAAATTGTTGGTGAGCGGGTTGATGAAAAAGAGTTCTTTTCTATTTTAGAGTCTGAAGGACTTAAAGCAACCAATGATGAATACCAGCAAAATTTTATGAAGATTTTTGGTGAAATATTTATTACCATCAATGATATTATTATTTATACGAAAAGGGCATTTGGATTAGACACAATTGATCATATGTTTATAGGTAGTGTGAAAGGTCCTATTATAGGCTTGGATGAGTATAGTCAAAACTATTTGGGATTACAGTCAGCAGATTTGAATTTTGATTATCATGTGAGAACTGATGAATGGTATACAGACCAACTTCAATATTTGATGCTGCTTAGTTCATTTAATTATATGGAAGATGAATCGTCTCTTGTAAATCTTAGCATATTCCCACGTGCTCCATCGTTTATGAATCGTGCAAGTGGACAGTTTATCATAGCAACTTTAGCTGCTGTCTTTGTTGGTTTGGCTTATCCTTTGGTTTATTTAATAGGATCCTATACAAATGAGGCCAAAATTTATGCTTTAACTATACAAAATGATCAACTGCGTGCAGAAGCAAATAAATATAAAAAAATACTAAGTAGCAAAAAACAAGAAATAAATGTATTAGACAAGGAAATTGCTAAATTATCGGATATATATAAAGCGAAAACACAAACTTTAACTACTATATATAATAAAAAAGTAAATTATCGTCTTAAGTCAGGTACTTTTCATACTATTGCAGAAGAGTTAAATAAATTTGATGTACAAGTTGATATGATTTATAGCAAAGAAGATACAGTATGGCTCTCTTTGGTAAGCTCAGATGATCGAAAACTCACAGAGCTTATTAAATATATTTCAGATACCCATTTTGATGAGATAGATCAAATTGATATTAAACTTATTCAAAAAGATCCGGAGAGTAATTACTATAAAGGTCTATTAAAGGTTGATTTAAGATGAAATTCATAGAAGATAAATTAGAAGAATTAGATACTTACTTTGCACCTAAAAAAGAGAGTGAGAAATGGTTGATCATTTTAGGTATAGCAGGTATTATCGCATACCTTGCATATGCATATCTTTTGCCTTATACTGAAAAAATGTATAAAAAGAGTGAGACGAGTAAGAAAAGCATACAAAAAAGTATTGCGGATAACAATACGTATCTTAACTCCATTACTGTAAATGGTGATCGTGAATTTTATGTTAAGAAATTCAATCATGATATCGCCAGAAAAAAAAATAATATAATGGCTTTGAATAGAAAAATACAGTTTGTTGATATGAATTTAGAAAAATTATCTGATATGTTATTTAATCAAAAAAGCTGGTCTAAATTTTTAAATTCCATTACGGATAAAGCAGAGATACAAAATGTAGAGATTGAATACATTTCAAACCATTATGTAGACAATAATGGTAGTTTTGGATATGTTCTGGAAATTGGTGTAGGCTGCAAGGGGGAATATAAGGGAATTATAAAATTCATGAATGAACTTGAACAAAATGTTTTGGTTACAGATATCTACGGAACAAAGTTTTCTCTTGATCAAAACTCGTCAAAAATTGTAGCCGATATTAATATTTCTGTATGGGGGATAAATCACTAATGAAAAAGATACTATTTATAATTTCATTCCTAACGGTTTCAATTTATGCTGATCTTTCTATGATACAAATAGAAAAAATGATCGCTCAGATACATGAAAAACGAGAAGGTGTCAAATTAGAAACATTAGAAAAAACAAAAGAACCATTTACCAGAGTTAAAGAAGAAAACAATATCACTACATATGTGATTCCAGAAAAAGAAGAAACAGTAAAATTGTCACTTCATGCTATTATGAATGGTAAAGCATATATTAATAATACATGGAAAAGTGTGGGTGACACTATGATGGGTTACACACTAAAGTATGTAGGTAAAAGAGGTGTGGTACTTAGAAATGGTAATAATATCAAAAAATTATTTCTCCATCAACAAAGAAATAATTTTATCAAGTTAGAGGAAAGGTTATAGGATGAAAAAAGTACGAGATTTAGGGGTTAAGTTCGTTATTGCATTAACAATGATGTTAGGTATTACAAATACTTTAGTTGCAGGAAGTTGTTCTACGAAATTGTTTAGTGTTACGATAGACAGCAAATTGACGATCAGTGATGTAATCGAAAATCTTGCAGATACTTGTGAATTAACTGTTATCGTTAATGATGATGCTGCAAAGAAAAGAATGAATAAAAAACTTTATTATGTAAAATTAAAAAACAGTACATTAAAAGGTTTCTTGAATACTATCCTTAAAGATAACGATCTTTATTATTCATTGAATGGTAATAAACTCAAAATTTCATATTTCATTACAAGAACATTTCGAATTCATTATATTTCAGGGCAGAGAACAGGAAAAAGTAATGCTCAAGTAACTATTGCAAACTCAAATAATTCTGCTTCTTCAGCAGGAGGGAATACAGGAATAAGTGATCAGGGTGGATCCAGAACCGGTATTTCTATAGAAAGTAATGATGAATTTAAATTTTGGAGAACTGTTGAAAAAGAAATTCAGCGTATCTTGATTGGAGCGGGTGACGGGACTACGCACTATACAAGGTCAGGTGACACTTGGACAGGTCCTGATGGACAGGTGTGGGAATATAATCCTCTATCACCTATTGTAAACCCGGAAGCGGGTATGGTTACAGTTACCGGTACAGACAGACAGATCAGCAGAGTAGCAAGATATGTGCATACTTTAGCTAAACAGATTAAGTCACAAGTACTTATTGATGTACGTATTATTACTGTGACATTTGATGACAGTAAAACAACAGGGGTAGACTGGTCTCAACTTTATGGATTACAGAATTTTACAATCAATACATTGGCTATGGCACAAAAAAATATTTCAACTTATACTTTTGATAATGTAGAAGGAATTACTGACGCAACATTTGCTGAAGGTACAACTCCCAGCAATGCTCAATTGATCAGTATTACCGGTAATGCCAAAGTATCAGAGGTAGTAAAATTTTTAGGAACTCAGGGAGATGTGAAATCTATCTCAAGTCCTAGAGTTATGACACTCAATAACCAACCGGCACTTATAAGTGTAGGTAAGGAACTTTTTTATAAGATAAAATCAAGCAGCACGACAACCAGTGGAGGTGGTTCGACTTCGGCTGAAGGAGAATTGGTTGACTCCGTATTTGCCGGTATTTTACTTGATATTACCCCGGAAATTGATTCTAACGGTATGATCACATTAAAGATCAATCCTTCTATATCTGATACTGTGGATACAATACAAAGTGATGGTGCAGTAAGGGCTATTCCGCCAGATTTGGTAAGAAGACAAATTGCATCAGTAGTTAAAGTTAAAGATGGAGAGCATGCTATTCTTGGTGGTTTGATCTCTTCCAAATCAGGCGTTAAAATCAATAAAGTTCCTTTGCTTGGTGATTTACCATTGTTAGAGTATGCATTTAAGCATGAAGAGAAGATCAATACAGTAGAAGAGTTGGTATTGATCATTACACCACATATTGTAAAGAACTCTAAGTCTGTTTCCTTAAAAGATTTAGGATATACAAAGCTAAATGAAAAGTAGATACGAAGCGGCTAAAAATGTATTCATCGATTCTATAGATAACGATGATTACATTGAGCTGAATTCATCCATTTCAGCCTATAAACAGTTGGAACACAGCATAAATAAGCCGTTAAAAATGATTTTACTCTTTGGGAAACCGGGTACAGGGAAAAGTATTCTTCTTAATCGAATTCATAACAAATTGAAACATCAACGGGAAATTCATTATTTTGATACACCGGCTATTAACGAAAAAGAATTTTTTCATAAGTTATTTAAAGTGCTTACAAAAAAGGATTTACCTAATAATACAGAAGTGAATTTTTCAGCATTAGTTGATTTTTGTAAAAATTTAAGAGGAAAAAGAGAAATTATAATACTCCTCGATGAGGCGCAGATGTATGGTCCTGAGATGATGGAGAAAATTAGACTTTTTTCTGATAGCCGTGCTGTAAAATTTGTTGTCTCTTTGCATAAAACAGAGAATGAAGATTTAATTGCTAAAGAGCATTTCCAATCTCGGATCTGGGAAGTGATCGAACTTAAAAATGCAACCAAAGAGGATCAGACTACCTACATACATAAAAAGCTTTTAAAAAAGAATCTTTTTGAGATAGCAAATAGTATTAAAGATAAGGATATGAAGCTTATTCATGCTTTTACCAAAGGTAATTTTAGAGAGTGTAATAAATTACTTTTTACACTATTTGAAATTTGTGAATATTATGATGAAAATGAACCCTCTAAAATTAATTATGAACAGATACCTCAAAGAATTATTGAAATGGCTGCATTGAAATTGGGATATATTCATGTATGATATTAAACCTTTAGAAGAAGAGTGGAAAAAATATAAGAAAAAAAAGATGAGGCCTTGGTTTGTACTTCTCTTCTCTATTTTGCTTGTACTTCTTGTCTCTTTAACTTTTTTAAATTATAAAGAAATTGATTTTCTTAATTTTAATGATAAGAGTAAGGTAGAAGCAGTTACAAAGGTGCCTACTGCATTGTTGATAGATAAAGCTTTGACAACATTGGAAATAAAGAAACCTGAAATAACTGAAATAAAACCTGTAACAGTGACATCTCATGAAAATGACTCTAATGAAATTGTAGAAGATATGCCTATAGAAGAAGAGGCTGCAATAATTAATAAACCTAAAATAAAAGAGGAAACTGCACAAAAAAACCGTAAAAAAGTGCATTTAAATATTATAGAGACGACAAGTGCAAGTGCATATAAAGATGTTGCAAAGCGTTTTCATCAGTCACATGATACAGATGATTCTCTTTTTTTAGCAAAAGTCTACTATCGTAAAGGGAATTATAAAAAAGCAGAATATTGGGCATTGCAAACCAATAAAGTAAATGGAAATATTGAAGAGGGTTGGTTGATATTTGCAAAGTCTAAAGTGAAGTTGGGGCGTAAAAATGAAGCGATACGTATTTTGACGACTTATATTAAAAAATCAAACTCAGGACGAGCTAAAAGTTTATTACATAAGATAAAAAAAGGTACGCTATAACTATAAATTTAGCTTGACTAGTGATATGAGATGCTATACTAAATCAGAGTAAGAAGGGGTAATTGGAATGGTAAAACTTATTGAAATGATGCTTGATGAAAAGCTTATAACTAAAGACGCTATTTCTGCTTTAGTAAAAAGCAGACCACCCAAGAAAATTTCATTTGCTAACCTTATAGCTGAAAATATGATTGATTTACACTCTGTTGAAATATTTTTAGCTAAGAAAGTAAGACAAGGGGTTCTTACTTTATCTCGTCTGGAAAAGATTGAAGGAATTGATATTACCCCTGTTCTTAAAGAGATTGCAAAAGCGCTAAATGTTGAGTATGTTGATTTAGATAAAGTTGAAATAGACATGAAACTTTTTTCGCAGGTACCATATAGGCAACTTCTTAAATATAATGTTATTCCTATTGAAGAGAATGATTTGAATGTGCTTGTTGTTTTTGATGATCCGTTGGATATGGCAGCGCAAGATGCAGTACAACGTCTTTTCCCGAAAAAACCTATACGAATAGCCATTGCCAGGCCTAAGCAGATACATCAGCATTTACAACGTTTGGAAATTAATGAAAGTGTCAAAGGCTTAGTAGCGGATATACGTAAAGATTTAAGCCAAGATGGAAATATAGGTGAAGAGGATACTGGATCATCGGCTGTCTTAAAACTTATTGATATTATCTTGAAATCTGCTATTTATATTGGTGCAAGTGATATACATATAGAAGCAACAGAAAAAAGTTGTATAGTCAGAGAGCGTGTAGATGGTATGTTGCGTCAAAGTTTTACTTTTGATAAAGATATTTTCAACCCGTTGGCATCAAGGATGAAATTACTTTCAAATTTGGATATTGCAGAAAAAAGAAAACCGCAGGATGGTAGGTTTTCTACGACTATAGCAAAAAAAGATTTTGATTTCAGGGTATCAACTCTTCCTACTATTTATGGTGAGTCAATTGTTTTGAGAATTTTAGATAAATCTAAAGCAATGATTAAACTTGAAGAAGCAGGTATGAGCAAATTTTGTTACGATAGATTTTCTGAAGCAATTAAAGTACCTTATGGCATAGTGCTTGTAACAGGACCTACAGGATCCGGTAAGACCACAACACTTTATGGTGCACTTAATGCAATTAAAGATATTAAAGATAAAATCATTACTGTTGAAGATCCTGTTGAGTATCAGATGAGTGGACTTCAGCAGGTACAGGTACGACCTAATGTCGGATTAACTTTTGGGTCTGCATTGAAGTCTATATTAAGACAAGATCCGGATAAGATAATGATCGGGGAGATTAGAGATCAGGAGACTTTGCGTATTGCTATACAAGCAGCACTTACAGGGCACTTGGTACTTTCTACGCTACACACCAATGATGCTATTTCTGCAGTAACCAGAATTTTGGATATGGGTATAGAAGAGTATCTTGTGAGTGGTGCACTTATAGCTATTCAGGCACAAAGACTTGTAAGAAAGATATGTGTACACTGTAAGGTGCAAACAGTGCTTCCGGAAAGTCTTTTGAAGGATGTAAAGCAGTATCTCCCGGAAAATCCTATATTCTACGAAGGTGAAGGATGTAAAGAGTGTGGACATAGCGGGTATGCAGGACGGGAAATGATCTCCGAAGTACTAACGATAAGTGAAACCCTTTCCCGTATGATTGCTGCAAGTGCATCAAAAGAAGAGATGACAAAGCAAGCAATGGAAGAAGGATTTATTAATATGTTCGAAGATGGGGTTCGCAAGGCTCTGGAAGGTAAAACAACGATCGAAGAAATCTATAGAGTAGCGAGGCTATAATGAAATATTTTAATGTTACAGTCATGGATAAGGGTAAAAAGCGTTTAGAATTAATAAAAGCAGAGAATAGAATGGCAGCGATTAAAGCTGTGAGACATAAATTCCCATCTTTGATGGTAATAAGAGCCGTAGAGACATCTGCACCCTTGGAAGATAGTTTCGGTGATCTGTTGAAAGGATTAAAGAAGTCATTTAAAGCGAAAATACCTATCAATGATAAAATATCAACAATTAGACAGATAGCTGTTATGACGGATGCAGGTATTGCTATTAATGATACCCTGGAAGATGTTGCAAAGAATACAAGTAATCAACAACTTAAAGATATTTATAATACTATAAATAATGATATTAATGCAGGTAATAGTCTGGCTGATGCAATGAGACCTTACACAGAAGAGTTTGGACACGTTGCATTGGCAATGACAAATTTAGGTGAAAGAACAGGTAATATCTCTGAATCTTACCATAAACTTGCAGATATTCTGGAAAATATTAGAGACAATACGGCTAAGTTTAAAAAAGCGATCCGTTCTCCTTTGATAACTCTAGCTGCGATGGGAATTGCTTTTACAATATTAATTATGGTCGTTGTACCGAAATTTAAAGAGATTTTTGATAAATTCAAAACAGAATTACCTCTTCCTACACAAATACTGCTTAAGTTGGAATGGGCATTCAACAATTATGGCATACTCATTCTGCTTATTTTATTTGGTATCATTTTTACAATAAAGTATTTATATAAAAATAACAGGGATTTCAAATACAGAATGGATGTAATGATGATCCATCCTAAATTTTATCTTATCAATAAAGCTATATTTCTCTCTACAATGCATAAATATAACTTGGTTTTCGGTGAACTTGTAAAATCCGGTATTCCTATTTCAGAAGCCCTGGAGACGGCAGTTGGTATGGTTGACAACCTGGCGATTAAAGAACAGTTATTGACGGTAAATGCAAATATTGGTCGTGGTATGAATCTGGCTGAAGCTTTTGCACTGACAGGACTTTATGAAAATATGCTTTTACAAATGATTAAAGCGGGAGAGGCAGGCGGACAATTGGATGCTATGCTGGATAAAGTAACAAACTATTATGATAGGGAATTTCAAGATCTTATTGATAACCTTTCTACATATATAGAACCTGTTTTGTTGTTTTTCATTGCAGGGCTTGTACTTCTTATGGCTCTTGGTATCTTTATGCCAATGTGGGATCTTGGAAAAGCAGTTAAAGATTAAAGAAAGAAAAGAAGAGAATCTTTTCTTTCTCTTCATATTTATTTGATATAAAATCTATTAAAGTCTATGATGTTTAATGGCTTTTTCCAGATCTTCCGGGGTATCTATTCCAAAACTTTCTGTATTTACTTCTATCATAGCCACTTTGTATCCATGATAGAGGGCTCTAAGTTGTTCCAGTTTTTCTATCTCTTCAAGTGGTGCAGGGCTAAGGGTACAAAACTTTTGTAAAGATCTTACTGTAAAACCATAGATCCCCAAATGTCCTTTATAACTATCGAAATGATGATCTCTGGGGTAGGGTACTTTAGCTCTGGAGAAATAAAGAGCAATATCTGATTCATCTGTTACGACTTTAACAATATTGGGATCATCTGCTTCAGGGTTGGAGATCGTTTTGTAGCATGAATTCATCATAATACTCTCATTGTCTCTATTCTTTTTGGTTAAATCATAAATAGCTTGTACGACATCTGTCTCTATAAAAGGTTCATCTCCCTGGACATTAATGATGATCTCATCTTCACTCAAACCCAATTTTTGTGCTGCTTCATAAATACGGTCCGTACCACTTTGGTGTTCTGTTGATGTGAGTACAGCCTTGATATCATGCTCTTTAGCGATATCAATGACCTCTTGGGAGTCTGTTGCAATGACAACACTGTCTATATCATCCACAGTCATTGCAGTACGGACAACCATAGGGATACCTCCAATGTCCGCTAAAACTTTATTGGGGAAGCGACTAGAACCGATACGTGCAGGGATGATAATCATAAATTAAACCTTTTGATAGATATATATGTAGGAATTTTACACTCTCTATGCTAAAATAGCAAGGAATGAAAGGGATTATATGAAACAAGCACTTTTACTTCTCAATATGGGCGGACCAAACAACATAGAAGAGGTTGAACTCTTTTTACGTAATATGTTTGCTGATAAAAATATATTGACAATGAATCCCTATATGCGCAAGTTTATTGCCAATATTATCATCTCCAAACGTTTAGAGGATGTAAAAGAGAACTATAGACTTTTGGGTGGCAAGTCACCACTGCCTGAACTTACTGATCAACTTATTGTGAAGCTGAAAGAGCATCTGGATATGCCTATCTATCCTGCGATGCGATATGTACCTCCTTTCGCAGATAAAGCACTTTTTCAGTGTCAAAAAGATGGAATAGAAGAGTTGATACTCTTTCCTATGTATCCTCAGTATTCAACCACTACAACACTCTCTTCCGTGGAAGATATAGAGCAGCGGTGTGAAGCAATGGGGTATGCTCCTCAGATAACGCTTATAGATCCTTATTATGATGATTATGACTATATAGAAGCAAGCTGTGAGAAGATCATGGAAGCGATAGAAGGTAAAGAGACTAAAGAGTATGATCTGCTACTCTCTGCACATGGATTGCCACTGAGTATTATTAAAGCGGGTGACCCTTATCAAAACCAGGTTGAGGGGAATGCCTCTGCTATTAAAACCTATTTAACAAGCAAAGGCGTAGTGTTTCATGATATTAAACTTGTGTATCAATCCAAAGTAGGTTCTTCAGCTTGGCTGGAGCCAAATCTTGTGGATGTCTTGCGTAACCCCACACATAGAAAAGTACTTATTTATCCTTTAGCCTTTACGATAGATAACTCAGAGACAGTATTTGAGCTGGATATAGAACATAGAGAGATAGCACAGAAGATCAAGTATGAAGATTACATCGTTGCATCATGCATGAATGATAGTGATAGATTTACTCAGTTTATTGTGGATAAAGTCAGTGCAGTTTAATTATCTACTGGTTTTTAGGATCCTTTTTTGGTTAGCTTTGATTGGGAGTTATATATTTGCACTAGTACCACAGGATATAGCACCAAAAATAGGTTCTTTGTCAGATAAAAGTATACACTTTATAGCTTTTGCAGTATTGACTCTGCTACTCAGGTTTGCTTATTCTGTAACATTGTTTCAAACTTTCCTGCTATTATTGATGTATGCAGTTTTTATAGAATTTTCTCAACTTTTCACACCTAATCGCAGTGCTGAAATATTGGATATTGTAGCAGATATTATCGGAATTGGGATTGGATTGTTATTTTATCCTTTTATCAAAAAATTGATAATGGGTTATATTAAAAATGAACACTATTGAAAAATCTTATAGGATGACAACAGAAGTCAATCGTTCAAAATTTATTACCCATCTTGTGCCGATATCAGAGTATGAGGGACTACAGAACAAACTTAAAGTAGAACATCCCAAAGCCAATCATGTAGTTTATGCTTTACGATACCTTAATGAGTATGATCAGACAGTAGAGAACAGTTCAGATGATGGTGAGCCTAAAGGGTGTGCGGGTACCCCGGCTTTAAATGTGCTGCGTGGAGAAAAGATAATCAACTGTGCCGTACTCATAGTGCGTTATTTTGGAGGTATCAAGCTTGGTACCGGAGGTATGGCAAGAGCCTATGCCTTGGCTGTAAAAAATGTACTCAAGGAAGCTCTCCTGATACCTTACGAAAAAGAGATAATGTATGGGTTTTCTACTTCTTACGGTGATGTAGATAAAACACTTTATCAATTAAAACAATTGGATATCACGTACTACGAAAGAGAGTTTGGTATGGAAACAGTAAAGTGGAGAATAAAAGGAAGTGAGGAAAAGATAAGTATATTTTCCAAAAGTGCTGAACGCTGAACGCTCAACACCCAAACGCTGTTATAGTGCTTCTTCATCCTCTTCATCCGTTCTGATACGAATCGTTTTGGAGATGTCACTTACAAAAATTTTACCATCACCGATCTTACCTGTTTTGGCTGCTTCTTTGATAGCTTCTATAGTTTTGTTTGCATATTCATCATTACTTACAATGATCTCTATTTTTACTTTGGGAATGAACTCTACTAGATACTCAGCACCTCTGTAAAGTTCAGAGTGTCCCTGTTGTCTTCCGTACCCTTTGACTTCTGAGATAGTCATACCTTCGATGCCAGCCTCTATCAATGCCTCTTTTACATCATCCAATTTAAATGGCTTGATGATCGCTTCGATTTTTTTCATAATTTCTCTCCTTATATACTGCGTTTAAATTCAGGATATGCTTCCATACCACACTCGGTTGAATCAATCCCTTCAAGTTGTTCATCTTCACTTGCACGAAGTGAAAAGAATTTATTGATGATGTAGATAATAACAAATGAAACTGGAAAAACAATAGCTCCTACTATAAGTATACCTTTAAGTTGTGTCATGATACTTACATCTGCTACAAAGATACCCACTGCAAGTGTTCCCCAGATACCATTGATCAAGTGAACAGAGAGTGCTCCCACAGGGTCATCCATCCTTAATTTGTCAAAGATAGGTACAAAAAGAACAACCAACGCACCACCGATAGCACCGATAAGGATAGGTGTATAAATATCATACCGGTCCGGTCCGGCAGTAACTGCTACAAGTCCGCCCAGTGCACCATTGAGCATCATGGTAATATCGAACTTTTTGTATCGGAAATAGGTGAGTAGCCAACCGACAATGGCACCGGCAAGACCGGCAGTGTTGGTATTCATAATGGTCAAAGCAACAGCATCAGCATTCTCTTTACTTGAGATAGCACCTACAGAACCACCGTTAAATCCGAACCAGCCGATCCATAGAAGAAAAGCACCTAAAGTGACAAGTGGAATGCTGGAAGCAGGGATCACTTGTATTTGTCCGTTTTTCTTATAGCGTCCATGTCTTGAACCCATGATCAATATCGCTGCCAAAAGAGCCCAGCCGCCTGTAGAGTGAATGACAGTAGAACCGGCAAGGTCTGCCATACCGGAGATATCAAAAGCTGTGCCTGCCAAAAAGTTTGCACCCCATGTGATATTTACGATAGTAGGATAGATAAAAGCACCTACAGCAACAGTAAAGAGTGCCAAAGGTAAGATACGTGAACGCTCACTTACCCCGCCACTCATGATGTTAACCACTTTACCTACAAATGCCATCTGGAACATGAAGAAAGCATATTTGCTCATGCCGTCTTGATGATCCCAGCTTCCAAAAGCATACTCATATCCTATAAGCATGAAAGACAGGGAGGCTATTGCATAGATCATTACATTGACGGTTAGGACCGAGGTAACATTTTTGGTTCTCACTAGACCGGCTTCAAGCATTGCAAAACCCGGCACCATAAAAATGATAAGGGTCATCGCAAAGATTGCAAAGAAAGTATCAATGACATAATTCATTTCCATATTTTACTCCTAATATTTTAACATGTGTTAGTGTATCAATAAATAAAGAAGATAAGAAGAAAGTATTGCTTTATATTTAAGCAAAAAATTATTTTTATTTGAAGAATAAAAGAAAAAACTGATTAATTTTTAATCAGTTAGTGGAAAATATATTGCAGTTCTATTGAGAGAACCAAGAGAAGATCTTTCTCTTGTTACTACTCACTTAGCACCAATTACAGTGCCTCTTCATCTTTCTCATCTGTTCTGATACGAAGTACAGAGTCAATAGAGCTGACAAAGATCTTGCCATCACCGATCTTACCGGTTTTAGCAGCAGCGTTGATTGCTTTGATAGCGATATCAGCATACTCATCGTTACTTACAACGATCTCGATCTTGATCTTGGGGATGAACTCAACTACATACTCAGCGCCTCTGTAAAGCTCAGAGTGTCCCTGTTGTCTTCCGTACCCTTTTACCTCAGATACTGTCATACCTTCGATGCCAGCCTCTACCAATGCTTCTTTTACATCTTCAAGTTTGAATGGTTTGATGATTGCTTCAATTTTTTTCATTATATAAATCCTTATACTATATTATAGGAGTGAACCATTACAGGTTCATTCCTCTCTCTCCGTGTACTGATTCGTCAAGACCCATCTCTTCACTCTCAGCATCTACTCTGGCACCACCGGTTAAAGCACTTGCTACATAGTAAACAACGACTGTACCAATAAGTGTCCAAAGACCAACAACTACAACGGATTCAAGCTGTACCATAAACTGTCCCATTCTGTCACCACTCTCTTTTAACGGTCCATCCCAGAGAAGATCTTTATCGTTAAGTGCTAGGAAACCAGTTGCAAGTGCACCCCAAAGACCAGCCAGGAAGTGGATACCAAATGCATCAAGAGAATCATCATAACCAAGTTTTTTCTTAAGTGTTACTACACCGAAGAATGCGATAACTGAACCAAAGATACCTATGATAAATGCTCCGCCGACACTTACAAAACCGGCAGCAGGGGTAATAGCAACAAGGCCGGCAATGATACCGGAAGCGATCCCAAGAAGTGTCGGCTTTTTATAAACGATCCACTCTAGAAGCAACCAGGTTACACCAGCAGCAGCTGTAGCGATAGTTGTTGTAAGTACAGCAAGACCGGCGATCGCATTTGCACCAAATGCTGAACCACCATTAAATCCATACCAACCAAACCATAGTAAAGCAGCACCGGCAGCAGTAAAGAGAATACTAAATGGTTTCATAGCCATTTTAGGATAACCCGCTCTCTTACCAACCAGGATAGCAAGTATAAGACCAGCCAAACCACCATTCATGTGTACAACTGTTCCCCCGGCAAAATCAAGAGCACCAGCATCAAATAAAAGTGCACCGTCTCCACCCCATACCATGTGAGTAATAGGAGCATAAACAACAAGTCCCCAAAGTGCTACGATCACCATCCAGGTTGAGAACTTCATACGGCCGATCACTGAACCTGAAGCGATCGCTACTGTAATAGCAGCAAATGTACCCTGGAATGTGATGAATACATATGTAGGATAAGAACCGCTTAAGTCCGTCCATTTAATGCCACTTAAAAGTATATTGCCAAAACCACCCATAAATTTTTGGATACCGGCACTTTCAGCTGTACCAAATGCGATAGAGTATCCGGCAATGATCCATACGACAAATGCAAGTACGAATGCACCCATTACCATGGCATAAGTATTCAATGCATTTTTGCTTCTTGACATACCGGCATAGAATAGTGCCAGACCTGCAGGTGTCATTAATAGTATGAGTGCAGTGGACATCATCATCCATGCTGTATCACCCGTATCGAGTTTGTCTTCTGCCATAACAGCAACTGGCAACAATGCTGCCATTAGAGCTAAAAGTTTTAACTTCATGCTTTTTTCCTTTAAATTGTAATTTACAGGGACAATCATAGCATGTATAGGAAATTTTTATAGTTGAAGATTGATTAATTTTTAATCATTATAGGTTCAGTTAAGATTTGGGATCATTGTATCAGAGGTATCTCTAACTTGATCGTTCTCTCTTTAAGCAAAACAGTAATGTGACTTTGTGTTGCAAGAGAGCGTATCTCTTCATCTGTATCGCTATATCGTCCATTGGCTTCTACCGTAAGTTGTACGATAGGTTTCTTTTTACCTGAGATAATGACATGTTCTCCTACAAGAAGTTTGAGTGTGATACGGATAGAGTCAGAAGATCTAAAGGCATCAAGTGTTTTACGAAGGAGTTTTGAAAATCTATTTTGGTCTAGTTTAAAAGAAGGCAGATCAGGATCCGTTAAAAGTTGTAAAGCATTGGTATTTTTTGTTTTAAAAAGTGCGATGTTTGCTTCAAGTAAGAGATTGATATCCGTTTTTACAAGCTTGTCTCTTTCAATGGGTGTGGCTGATTTGGTTCGTGGTGCATTGTAGAAGCGTATCGAGATCTGTTCTTCATTTTCATAGCCTACCGTGACAGCATAGAAGGTAAAAGAGTCATAGTTCAAGGTAAGGGTTGTGGTTTTGTATCCAAAGTTTTGTGGTGCATAGGCCAGTGCCAGATCATAAAGTTCTTTCTTGGAGACATACCCAAAGAGTATTTCTGCACTGTTATTGAGGTAGAGTATCTTACCTTGGGCACTGAAGAGTATAAAAGGGCTGTTGTCCCAATCTAAAAATGCTTGAAAATCAATTGATGTCGTGTTCATGTATCTTCTTCCTGAGGGTGTTTCTGTTTATACCTAAGACTTGGGAGAGTTGTAATTGAGAGCCGAACTTTTTCAGTCCTGCTTCTATAAGAGGTTTTTCATAAAGTCCAAGATACTCTTTGTATCCGTTATTTCCCTCCAAATGTTTCAAGATATAATGGTAGATAGCCTCTTGGATGTTTTTCTTATCCATTGAGTGATTCATCAAATATTGGTAGATGGATTTTTTAAGGCTTTTACTGTTATTTCTTAAGTTGATCGGTATCTCTTTTATCGGGAAGTCTAAGTCTTGAAGCATGAGATTTGAGAGTGCCTCTTTAAGGAAAAGGTCTCTGATGTAGGCTGTATCGTCAGGACGTTCTTTAAGAGAAGGCAGGGTATAGATAAAGGCAAAGAGGTTATCTATGATTTGCTTGTTCCCTACATAGTTTGCTGTGGCTATAACACGTTTATTGTCCAGGTCAAGAGACTCCTGGTTGCTGAGTTTTTCGAAATCTGTGATGATAAGCTCGTTAACCTCTTGTAATAGAGCCTCTACCTCTTCCTGGTTTGCACCGGAAACTAAAGGAGCTTCAGGGAACAGATATCGAGCCAACGATTTTTTTCCAATGTTGGGCTCGCCTATGATGATGGATGAGACAAAGAGGGTTTTAGTGAGGTTGAACCCTTTGATAATATTTTGTACTTGCTCTGAGTTGGTGAAAAATTGTTCCATATAAGTGCTTTTTATATTTATAGTTTGATTAAAAAATAATCATTTCTTACTATAGATATTATATCTAATGTATGTTAAACTAATAAATAATTTTAAGTAAGGCAGACATATCAAAAACGCGTTTAAATATTTTCGTGAATATAATCCACATTTGACTTTAGAACAGTCCATTGAATATTTTTCTATTTTAGGTGGAGTGGAAGAGAGCATAGAGTTAGACTATTTTGATGATGTTTTCTCCATGGTCGAGTCTAACTTTGTCCAAAAATTCTCCAAATTCCAAACCCTTGTTTCTCCCTCTTATCTGCTGGAAACTCCTTACCGGGAAATACTTATGGCTGTGGCCAGAGGGGATGGTAAGTTCTACTCTGTTCTTAGAAAGGCAAGACTTAGTGCGGGGATAGGAGAAGAGATCATTTATGAGCTTATCTCTTTAAACGTTCTTAAGTTGGAATGCAGCAGAGAACAACCACTTAAGATACACCCAAAACATAAACTCAAAAAAGAACTCCGCTCCTATCGTATACAGGATAAACTGCGTTTTGTACAGCCTTTTATGCGTTTTTGGTTCGGGTTTGTAACATACTATAAAAATGAGTTGCTTCAAGGTGACGGCAGTGCTTTTTTAGAGAATTTCCAGAACAATTATGAGCGTCTGCGTACTTTGGTTTATGAACAACTCAGTGATACGTTACTTGTAAAGCACTATGAAAGCTCTACACCACTGCTTAGCCATGGAAGCTACTGGAACCAACACAGCGAGTTTGATATCTTAGCGATTACGAGTGATAAAAAGCTCATCTTGGGTGAGTGTAAATATAAAGACCGGAAAGTGTGTAAGAATGAACTCACCAAACTCAAAGCCAAAGCATTGCAGTCAGGTATCAAAGTAGATGTTTATGCACTTTTTTCGAAAAGTGGGTTTTCTAACGAGCTGCTGGGGATGAAAGATGAGAGATTACTTTTGTTTGATCTGGAAGACTTGAAAGTGCTTTTGTAGATAGCGACTATTCCGCTCTCATTACATCTTGGAAAGAGTGTGAAAGAACCCATGGAAGTGGAGACTTTAGTCCCACCAAAAAGCTTTTTTGCCTAAAAAAGTTTGTATTTAATGGAAAATATTGCTTTTTCTGTCAAAATAACCTAGAAATATGCAAATATTTGGGTGAGGCTGAAGCCTTCACTTCCGAGGTGCCTGGTTCTTTCACATTCTCGGAAAGGGGTAATGAGGGAAATCCCAGCGATTAAAAAGTCATGACCTTATCACTCTTGATCACCCAGTCAGCTAAAATTTGCATCGTCGATGAGATATTTTCATCAAAATAGGGTTCATTTTTAAACAGACCGCAACGGGCATTACAGGTACCACAGACTTGTAGATTTATACCGCTTGCATACATTTTTTTAAGCATTTCTACCAAATCGTGATCATAACTTTCCGGCTTGCTTGTTTTGTCCCGGGCGAGGTCAACCGCATCGTTCATGAGAAAGATATTGACCTCTTGTCCACTTTTGTGAAGTGTTTTTGCAAGCCGTAGTGCGTTCCATGTAACATCAGACCCGTCATAGGGTTGGTGATTAAGTATAATTGTTATCATTGTATATCCGCTTACTCTTCATTGCTTAATTTGGTTACACCCAGTCCTGTTTCTATTGGATATCCGGCTTTTGCCCATCCTTTTAGTCCACCTTTGAGGTTGACTGCATTTTTAAAGCCCAGTTTTCTTAATGTTTGGGCAGCCAGGGCACCGCGACTTCCTCCCCGGCAATAGGTGACTATAACCGCATCTTTATTTTTAATCTTATTGAGCACTTTGAATTCTAAATTCCCACGGGTGATAGCAAAATAATCATCCGCATATATCTGACCTTCAGCTCTCTGGTTTGCTTCACGAACATCCAGAATGATCACATTTTCTTCTTTGTCAAGCATTTTCTTGAGCTTTTGAGGAGTGATCTCTCCTGCTTCTTTCTTGGCTTCTTTAATCAATTTATCCGTCTGGGGATGACCGGCAGCAAGAGGGTGTACCCCCAACAGTATCAATACTGAAAGCTGAACTAATCTTTTCATTATATTTCCTTATATACTAATTAACTACTTAGGCATTTAGCTAAGTAAAATTTTGTATGTTATAATACTTTTACTTAAACTGACAAGGACATAAATGCTGGATATGTATCAAAAGATAAAAATCTTCAAAGCACTCGGAAATGAAACCCGGTTTTTAATTTTTAAAAATGTTTTTACCGGAGGCTATACCTGTTCACTTGACAAAAAAGATCCCAATGTCAAAGTGAGTCCTCATGCTACCTGTGTCAGTACCATAGCCGAGCACTTTGATTTCTCGTTGCCGACTATTTCCAAGCACCTCAAAGAGCTGCGGGAAGCCAATATCGTAACGATGGAGAAGAAGGGCAATAAGATCTATATAGAGCCCAATGTCGAGACTATCCGTGAATTGGGCGGATGTTTTACGACACTTGCTGATAATTTCGATACAAATAGAGAACTGTTTTTTGGTGAGTTGACGGTAAGTTAGAGAGTAGTAAAAAAAACTTTAAACTAAAGCAACCAGCCCATCACCAACAGAAATAACCCCTGACTTGACAATAGTTGCTCTAAACCCACCGATATATTTCAACCCTTCCATGATATCTTCTCTTAAAAGTCTTGACAGGTAACGACATGGGGGACAAGTTCTTACAATGCGAAAGGTGGCTGTACCTATGGTGAATTCTTTGTTTTTGAGCACTTCATAGTCAAGATCTTTGATAATGAGATTGCGTCTTAGGTCTAAAAAGTTTAGTTTAGTATCAAGACGTTTGTTGCAGATATGGAGTGACTCATAAGGGAGTATGGAGATCTCTCTGACACTTTGGGAGAGTTGGGGTTTGTTGAATGTACCCTTGCCATAGAAGTAGCGGTCACCTTCTAAGCCTTTACCTGCAACTGCATGAATGGTTTGAACATACTCTAGAGGCTTTTTTGCCTCTTTACCGATGATGATGGCATGAAGATGCATTAGCTTTGTATGTTACTCCCAACTTTCTCCTCAACCAGTACCTCTTCCTCATACACCTTAACTCCTTCCAAATACCCGCTTATCTCAACCTCGTTATAGATGATGCCTTCAGGTACAGCTTCAGAGTGAAGTTGTACGGCACACTGTTTGTAGTTTGGCTCAAAAGATTTTGGGTCGAACTCCGGGATGGTGATGTTGTTGATGAGTTGTTCGTTGTAGTGGAAAGGGACAAAGACATTTCCTTCTCTTACCGTTTCACTTACTTTGACAATGACATCTTCTACGCGTCCACGGTTACCCGAAAGTGCGATGCGATCTCCGCTTTTTACCTTGAGTTTGGCAGCATCTTTGGGACTTAGGTCTACCCACGCTTCAGGGGCCAAGGTATCCAGTATACCGATGGTGCCTGTTTTGGTTCGGGTGTGGAACTGCTCTACGGTTCTTCCTGTGTTGAGGATAAGTGGCAATCCCTTGCATTGCATTTCACTTAGAGGTTTCCACTCTACCGGTAAAAGATTTGCTTTTCCGTCAGGAGTAGGGCATGGCATCTCTTCTGAGTAGAGTCTTTTTGTTCCTTGTGGTGCTTTCTCATTACACGGCCACTGTATCCCTCCGAGTTCTTCTATGCGTTCATAGTCCATTCCTGAGTAGTCACAGAGTTGTCCTTCACTGACATGTTTGATCTCATTAAAGACATCTCTGGGGGTATGCAAGTCTTTGAAAAGAAGTTCATACTTCCCTTCAAAATATTTGGAGAACTCTCTTACGATATCAAGGTCACTCTTGGTATCGCCTAGAGGTTCTATGGCTTTTTTTGCGTAGTTGCAGCGACGCTCAGAGTTGGTGTAACATCCCTCTTTTTCACTCCATGTGGCTGCAGAGAAGACGACATCGGCTTTCAACGCTGTGTCGGACATAAAGGCATCCTGTACTACGAGGATATCCAGTTTCTTAAGTGCTTCTCTTAGCGCATTTTGGTCCGGGTAGCTTACCAGTGGGTTGGTTGCTACGACCCATAGGGCTTTGATCTCACCTCTGTTTATGGCATCGATGATCTGAGGGTAGGCATACCCGCGTGCTGTAGGGATAAGCTCCGTAGGTACATTGATGATGTTCGCAAAGGCTTCTCTGTCACTGGGATTTGCATAATTTCTGTACCCTGGGATGGAAGAGGTAAATCCAAATTCTCTGGTTCCCATCGCATTACACTGTCCCGTGATGGACATAGGGGAGGAGCCTTCTTTCCCAAGGTTTCCTGTGATAAGGGCCAGATTACAGATGGCAGAGACGGTGTCTGTACCGATAGAACTTTGGTTGACACCCATCGTCCAGGCACTCATGGCTTTGTCTGCTGTTGCATAAATTTTAGCTAAGTTGTAGAGCTCTTTTACCTCTAACCCTGTGATATTTGCTACATCCTGGGGAGGGTAGTTGTTCATGATATGTTTTCTGAACTCTTTGTAGCCGTTGGTTCGCTCTTTAATGAACTTTTCATCCTCCCAGCCCTGCTCCATGATGATGTAGCAAAGCCCGTTAAGCAGAGCCAGGTCAGATCGTGGTGCAAGCGGTACAAAGATATCCGCCATCTGTGAAGTCTTGGATTTACGAGGGTCCACTACGATAAGCGTCGGTTTTTTACCTGTCTCTTTTTTGTTCTTGGCAATGTGGAGTTTCAAAATAGGGTGATTGTCAGCAATATTCGCTCCAATGAGCAAAATGACATCTGCTTTAGAGAAGTCCTCGTAACATCCGGTAGGACCATCAGACCCAAAAGTCTGCTTGTACCCCATCACTGCACTTGCCATACAGAGGGTTGTATTCCCGTCATAGTTGTTGGTCTCCAGTCCCAGTTGGGTGAATTTCCCCAAAGCGTAAAACTCTTCGGTAAGCAGTTGCCCGGTAGAGATGACAGCAACGGCACCTTTGCCATGCTCTGCCTGAATGCGTTTGAACTCGTTACTTGTGTGAGTAAAAACTTCCTCCCAGGAGCTAGATTGAAGTTCACCGTTTTTTCTAAGCAGAGGAGTAGGTACACGATTATCGGCACGTACCATTTTATGTTCACTTAAACCTTTGGGACAGAGTGTTCCCATATTCACAGGGTGCAGAGGATCCCCTTTGGAGTAGACGGCTTCACCGTTCTTTACACCGATGTACATGCCACAGCCTACACCGCAGTATCCACAGGTAGAACGTACCCATTTGTCCGGGGCTTTCTCTTTGGCTACTTTTCCGAAGATGGGGTCATCGACGAGGGCGTATTTCTCCTCTTTGATGTCTAGTCCTAAAAATTGTTTTGCTTTGTCTATTAAACTCATTTTATTTTCCTGATTTTATGGGCAACCACAAGGGATTGCCCCTACATATTCATATTATATTTTGTAGGGGTGCCCCTTGTGGGTACCCAACGATCCATTCATCAATGTCTCTGATTCCCGGCAAAGAAATTCCCTGCCAAACCTAGAGGTACAACAGTCCTGTAGAACAGGTAACGTCCTGCCAATTCAGAGGCAAGTGCACCTACTGTTGCTATGGCTAAAGTTGTTATGGCTAACCCGATTAGTCCACTTGCTGTAAACATAATGGTTAAAAGTGGCAGACCCAAGGCAAAGAGTGCAAGTGAATAGACCCTGAATTTCTTTACTTTACCGAAATGCTCCTGAAGGAGGGTTCTGGTTCGGTTGTACTGGTAGTAGAGTGGATCTTCTTTGTCCAAGTGACGGTAGAACATGACCTCTTCAAGTATCACCAGTGCCTGTCCCATACCTGCAAGCAGGGTGATGGCAAGCAGTACCATGGCTCCCTGTGCTCCGTTGCTGATGAGCAATACCATTGCAATAAGCAGGAAGCCTACATAGCCTGAACCAAAGAAACGTTTGGTGGTGGACTTTCTGTTCCATGATGGACGTGCTTTGATACGGTAGATCATCGACTGTGCGTAAATCCCAAAGAGTCCCAGGCTCAAGGTAATGGCTTCTACAAAGAGCAATCCAAATCCTTTGATCTCTAAAAAGTACATTCCTGCTACCAGAGTAGCCAACCCCGTATAGGCACCAAGAGCGATGGCTTCACGCGAGAGCCAGGAAGTTTTCCAGTTTTTCATAGCAGACATCGCTTTGATGGGTCGTCCCAAATGCAGGGCTGAGAGCGGTAATCCTATGGCAGCCGGCAGAAAGGCTAAAATAGCCATGGCTAAATTTGGCTTTGGCAGATTGAACCCCAAAGAGAAAAGCAGTTGTCCTAAAAAGAGTGCCAAAAATGCTCCCACAGAAACCTGAGTCAATACTGTCATAAAGACAAGTGGCAACTCCGGGTGGGCAGGTTTGAGCAGGTGCTCATCTGCCGGACGGATCTTTTCTCCCTCTTTGAGTTCGGGCAGGGTATAACGTGTGGTCGGTTTGGTGATCTCTATATCCGGCAGGTGAGGAGCAACTCCCTCTTTCGCCATATCTTCAGCCAACCACTGTTCCACATTGACTGCTTCTATCTCTATGGCTCCACCCGGACAGGCTTGTACACAGGCAGGTGTCTGACCCGCTTCAAGTTTGTCCACACACATATGACACTTGGTCACGATACCTCTGTCCGGGTTAAAGACAGGTACTTCATATGGGCAGTTCCATGTACAGTATTGACACCCTATACAGCTAGGGTCATCATGCCAGACGATGCCGTTATCCAGTTTAATGTAGGAGTTGGTAGGACAGCCTTTGAGACACTCAGGATCGATGCAGTGGTTACAGCTCATAGAGTTGAAGAGTTGCAGGGTATCCGGGAACTCACCCATCTCCATCTCACCCACACGTCGCCATTTGATCTCATCAGGGTTGGCATTTTGTTCATTACAGGCTACTTCACAACAGTGACACCCTACACAGGCAGTGGCATCGAAGTGAAAACGGTACTGCTCTCCCTCTTTGAGCTCTGGAATGTCAATACTGTAATTCCCGCACTGCATACCTGTTTCATTTTTATGATTTATGAAGCTCTCTAAAGGAGTGTTTTTGCTTAATGGTTCAACTGCCATTTTATTTTCCTTCATATGAGCGTTTATGATTGGTTAATGGGCAACCACAAGGGATTGCCCCTACTATTTTCCTGTCTTTTGTAGGGGTACTCCTCGTGGGTACCCTTTTAGCACAATTTAATAAAGAGGAATATATAAACATCTATATTTCCTTTAAAGCCACAAGCAACTCAGAAAAGACCTGTGCTCTTTCTTTTTTGTCGTGATGTGTCATATTATAGATCACTTCACTTAATTTTTCAGGCACTTTAGGATTGAGTTTAGTCACTTCATCTCTTTTGATCTTTCGAGGTTGTGCCTTGATGGGTTCAAAGTTGTCTACTGCTTCATAACGCTTCTCATTTGTAAGAAGTTTAAAGAGTTTCAGTCCAAAATCAAAGAGTTCAAACTCCTCTTTTTTGTAGGTTTTAGGCTCTTTGTCAAGTTCAAACAGTACATCTAGGCCCAATTTCTCGTTCAGTATATAATTGATCTTCGTATAAAACCCAAGTGCCTGATAGCTGTAGTTCGCACTCAAATATCTGTCGTCAAACATTTCAAAGGTCTCTGCTCTTTGTTTGTATGAAGCGTAGGTTTTAAGCAGATACTTTACATGGTGTTTTGCTTCCGTAAGAGGAAGTGTTTTATGTAGGATGTGAGCCTCTTTTGCTATACGGGTGATCTTCCCACCCATAAAGATATGTACCCCATCCACACGGTTACCTTCATCATCTTTGGCTTTACACCCTTCAAAACCGATGTCAGCGATACCGTGAACACCGCACCCTTTAGGACAGGCTGACCAGTTCATGCGTACCGTTGCATTTTCTATGGCAACTTCAGAGTTAAGGAAGTGTGCCATCTCTATGGCATCAGGTTTGTTGGGAATCACCCCATAGGAACAGGTTTGTGTTCCTGCACAGGCGATCATGTCGTTGAAGTAGAGGTTGTTGAACTGAGCATACTGTTTAATGATCTCAGCTGTTTCAAATGCCTCCAGGTTTTCTTTGGATATATCGATCACATAAAGGTTCTGGTCATAAGTGAGTCTGATATTCCCTGAAGCAAATGTTTTTGCCTCTTTGGCTACCGCTATCATATCTGTACCGGAGAAAATACCTGAGGGTACGATGAGCTTATAGGCGAACTGACCGTTTCGTTGCAGTACTTTGTTCGCTCCAAGGGCGATGCTTTGTGACTGTACCATAGTCACACCTGCAGGTGAAAATTCGCAACCCGCATCTTTTTTAATGGCATCTGTCAATGCATCAACACCAACATCCTGGATGAGGAAGTGAAGTCTGTTCTTGTTACGGTTGTCACGGTAGCCGTAGGTTTTAAATACATTAAGCAAAGAGGTAAAGAATGCAGGCACCTCTTCTATGCTGACAAAAAGGTTGGCATCTTTTGCCTGTACACCTACTCTTGCTCCAAGATAGATGTTGAAACCGAACTCACCGTTTTTATTTGCCAACACAAAACAGCAGTCATGTCCAAAGATATTACAGGAGTTTGAGAGTGAACCGAGTATGCCTGTGTTGAACTTACGGGGAAGTACAGAGATCCATTCAGGATCTTCTCCAAATATTGCCTGGAGTTGGTCTATGATGGGTTTCGTCTCTATGACATTATCATAAGCTATACCGTCAAGAGGGTCATTCACGATGTTACGGGGATTATCTACTCCTGTCTGAAAGGTGGAGATGCCAACCTCTTTAAGTTCGGCAAGTACTTTGGCAATGTCTGCTATCTGCAGGTAGCGCAGCTCTACTTGCATACGTGTAGTGATGTCTATATAGTCATTACCATACTTCTTTGCCATTTCGCCTATGCGTACAGCCTGTTCATAGTTAAGCTGCCCTGCCGGTACACGTACTCTGAGCATAAAGTCTTCACCCTTGTCAAAGAGTCCAAAACATTTCAGAAAGTAAGCACTGTCCTCTTTTGCCAGACCTTCATACCCTGCTGCGGCTATGGCATCAAGTTTGGCATGTACATCCATGGGGCTTTTGAGGGCTTTTGTGCCTTCTACTTTATTGACTTTTTTACTTCTTGCTTCTAATGCTTTTTGCAATGTTTCCATTATGATATATTTTCTCCGTGATTAATGATCCTAATATTTTCTATAGAAATCAGGATCTTGATAATTGTTTTTATTATAGCAAAGCAATAGAAAGATAGAGTATATTAATTGATTAAAATTTAATCAATTGATTCTTATATATTAATTTTTAGACTTAATAAGCCGCTGTATAGCCTTTAAATCAATTGATTAAAATTTAATCATACTATAGATTATGACTGATATTAATTTACAGTATACTTCGCATAACATTTATAAAAAGGATATAAAATGGCAGGATTTAAAGCACTCAAAGGACAAGGTCACTTTCCAACCTTGTTCATGGCTTTTCTATATTTCGATATGAGTTTTATGGTCTGGACCATGCTTGGCCCACTCTCAACAGAGATCGGTGAGGCTTTGGCAGCGGCTGGACATATTATGACAGCAGGTGAAAAGGCAACGCTACTCTCACTTCCTATATTGTCTGGTGCTATTTTAAGGATCGTACTTGGTTTTGGTGTCGATAAACTAGGGGCTAAAAAGACAGCACTCATTGCACAGTCTATTGTTATTGCATCTTTGCTTACCGCTTTTATGCAAGGGGATTCAATTACCTATAATCAGCTTCTTATCGTAGCACTTGGACTTGGTTTTGCCGGAGCCTCTTTTGCCGTTGCACTTCCTCAGGCCGGACAGTGGTATCCGCCTAAACTTCAAGGGGTAGTACTTGGTATTGCAGGTGCAGGGAATATCGGTGTTGTTATTGACTTCCTGTTTGCTCCAAAGATCGCTGAGCTTTGGGGATGGGAGTCTGTATTTGGTGTAGGTGCTTTAATGGCAGTTATTGTGTTTGTTGCTTACCTGTTTTTAGCAAAAGATGCACCTGAGTCAGTCTATAAAGCAAGACCGAAAAAGCTTTCAGACTATGTGAAACTGCTGAAAGATAAAGATACCTGGTGGTTCAACCTCTTCTATGCTATCAGCTTCGGTGGATTTGTCGGATTTGCAGGATATATGAAAGTCTATCTTATGAATACCTATCAGGCAGATATGTCAGCATTTGGACTCGATGTACTCGATGAGAACAATGTAAAGGTTATTGCCGGATATTTTGGAGCATTGTGTATCTTTGCAGGGGCAGTACTAAGACCTGTTGGTGGAAATATAGCAGACAAGATAGGTGGTGTAAAAGCACTCTATTTCTTCTATGGTTCAGTAGCCGTATTGGCAGCGGTTAATGCATTGGTACAATTGCCGTTTTTTGTAGCGATATTCGTACTCTTCTTGATCATGGCGAATCTTGGTATGGCAAACGGAGCAGTATTCCAGTTGGTGCCTCAAAGATTTGGTAAAGACATCGGTATTATGACAGGTATTGTCGGATGTGCAGGCGGACTTGGTGGTACAGCACTCATTAAGACACTTGGTTGGTCTAAAGGCGCATTTGATGGTTACTCCGCAGGATTCATGATCTTTGCAGGGGTTGTACTTATAGCAATACTTGGACTGAGTTTTGTTAAAACAAGATGGAGAACAACCTGGGGTGTGAAAGCCGGAGGGATGATATAATCGAAAGGATTTTCTAATTCTCCTGCGTGTGCCAGACACGTAGGGGGGGTAACCCTTGTGGTTACCCTCAATACTACATCACTCTTTGGTAAGTAAAAGGCAACCACAAGGGATTGCCCCTACGGTTTATTTTTCATATTTTTATAATGCACATATTTTAATCAAATCCAATCAAGCAAATTCTTAAGTCAAATGTTATAATAACTCCAATACAAACACAAGGCAGAAACCCATGTCAAAACAAAACATCGAAACTTCAGGATTTACATTAGCCAAAGGGACGCAACTCAAAGGGGATGATTTCTTTGAAGTAAAGGTGATGGATAACATTACTGTGGCGGTGGTGTGTGATGGTGTGGGGTCTGCGATGCAGGGGGCTGAGGCGGCGAAGCGGGTGACACACTTTTTAGTGCATTCACTTAAAAACAGACCCAAAAGTTGGAGTATGGAGAAGTCCATCAAACACTTTATCCAAAATATTAACAGAGTACTGTACCTTGAGTCTATGGAGGAGTATGAGCGTGAGGAGTTGGTGACCACACTTACTCTTGTGGTCATAGAAGGAGACAGGCTCTATGGTGCCAATGTGGGGGATAGCCGTATCTATTTGCATAGGGATGGCATATTTACACAACTTTCCAATGACCACTCCATGGATGAAGAGGGGATGGAAAATATCCTGACTTCTGCGATGGGACTGGAGGAGAGTGTAGAGCCGTATTATTTTGAAAATAATCTGCAAGCCAAAGACCGGATACTGCTTTGCAGTGACGGGCTTTATAATGAGCTACCTGATGAGGTACTGGCAGATGGGCTTCACATGGGAGCCTCTTATCTGGTTAAAAAAGCGAGTAAACTGCATGATGACAAACTGCCGGATGATACCACCGCAGTTGTTCTTGAGATCAAAGAGCTTGATCTTAGACTGAAACTCAAGCAGAGTGATCTGATCATTCAGGAACACTATAAAGCAGATGAGGTCATAGATGGCTACAGACTCATCAAACCGCTCATACAGAACAACCGTACCTGGCTTTGTGAGAAGAAGGGAATGCAGTATGTCATCAAATTCGCACCTGTTGAAGCGATAGATGATGAAAATATACTTGATCTTTTCGTCAAAGAGGTCTGGATGGCGAAACGTCTGAAAGCAGGGTTTTTCCCCAAGTCGGTCATTCCAAAAAAGCGAACCCACCGTTATTATATTATGAGCTTCATCGAAGGGATATCGCTAAAAGAATTCATCGCTAAAAAACCGCTTTCTGTTGATATGGGCATAGAGTTGGCACACTTTTTATTAAAGATGTCACAGTTCTTGACCAGACTGGATCTGGTGCATGGGGATATTAAACCGGAAAATATCATCGTGACCAAACGTAAAGAGAAGCTGATATTCAAGATGGTGGATTTTGGAAGCATTACAGAGGCCTATTCTGATGTCACACGAGCAGGGACACCTTCATACTTAGCCCCAGAACGCTTTAATCAGGCACCTATTACGGAACAGACAGAACTCTATGCCATCGGTGTCACACTCTATGAAACATTGACTGGGAAATACCCATTCGGAGAGATAGAACCTTTCCAAAATCCCTCTTTTGATAGAAATCCAAAACACCCTGCAAAATACAATGCAAAGATACCTTATTGGCTGGAAAGTATTATTTTACGTGCGATTGAAACAGATACAGACAAACGCTACCATCACTACTCAGAGATGTTCTATGAGATAGACAATCCAAGTAAAGTCAAACCCTATTTTGATAAAAATCTCTCATTTATAGAGAGAAATGAGAAGATGGTCTATAAGATTGGATTTATTGTGATGTTTGTCTTGAATATTATCCAACTCTTGATGAGGTAGATCTACAACTTTTGCACATACATCATCCTCGTACTTGATACGGGGATCTGGAATCCTGGATGCAGTGTATGTTAAATATGCTATACCGTTTGAATTCCAGATTCAGGATCAAGGCAAAAAAGAATAAGTTTTTTTACCTTCAATAACAATATGCTTCGTCATCCTCGTGCTTGACACGGGGATCTGGAATTTGTGATATATGTATGTTAAATATTCTATGCAGTTTATATTCCAGATTCCCGATTAAGTCGGGAATGACAGGTATGTAAAAGTTCCGGAGAGAGTTACTTCACTTTTCTGATATTTTTCTGATGCTTTTTAAAGGTATCGGTAAAATCATGGACTCCCTCTTTGTTCTTCATAAAATAAAGGTAGTTTGTCTTTGCCGGTTTGATGGCTGCTTTGATAGCTGAAATGCTTACAGCACCAATAGGTGATTTTGGTAACCCTTTGTGTTTATATGTATTGAACGTTGTCAAGTCATTTTTAATGCGTTCAGGGGTAACTTTAACGTGTGAGTATTTACCATAGTTCAGTGTTCCATCCATTTGAAGTCGCATCCCTTTTTTAAGTCGGTTGTAAATGACTGAAGAGACCAAAGGCATCTCTTCATTATTAGCGGCTTCTTTTTGGATAATGGAAGCAACAGTCAATACTTTCCCCCACTGTTCTTTGTTATAGTTCCCATAGATCTTTTCTGAAATATTTTTATACTTTTTCTCAGATTCCCGTACAAGAAAATGAATAAGATGTTTCTCTTTTATTCCATAAGGCACATGGTATGTATCGGCATAGATACCTGCTTCGGGATAGGAGGAGAACTCATGATAGTATTTTTGAAGTTTTGTTTTGTCTAATTTCAGTTTTTGCGAGAGTGCATCAAAAAAGAGTTCGGAGGTTTCACCAGGGATCAGTGTGACCTTGTGTATCATTGCTTTGGCATTGGTTAGTTTGTAGAGAAAATCGATACGGTTAAGCTGGTTTTTGCCTATGTAAATCCATCCGGTTTTTGGAGTTCCCATAAGTCGAAGAATATAGGAGTCGATCACAGATAAATCGTAGCCTTTTTTAGTCAGCTGTGATATAATACTTCCTATAGAGCCTTGGGGTACAAAGAGTGTTTGTGTCGTTTTGATGGGTAATGTAGTATAAAAGGCAAAAGAGATGATAAAAACGAGTATAATGTTTTCTGCCCATGCTATCCATGTTCTCCATGTGGTATTGCGTAATACGCTCATTTTTTCGGTTGTCCTTTTTGTGGCTCTTTTTTTTTGGCTTAAAGCAGGTATCCATGCAGAGAAACTTACTTTCGGTCACTACAAGATAGACGGATTATACATCAAACTCGATAAAAAGCTTACACTGAAAGCATATAATATAACGATCCCTAAAAGTAAAGCAAAACCTTCGTTTGATAATTTAGATAGAACGTTTGACAATATTAAATATCTTTTTACTTTTTTTGATTATATAGAGTTGGAAAACATCCACTTTGAAAATAATGAATTAAATATTATTTTTACTGATGATATACTCTACATTACGAGTGATGACTATGAGATCGCCGGGAATATACATAGAAAGGGACAGAAGTTCATTGCCGATGTTTCCATGCTGTATCTTAAGAAGGATCATATTGATATACAGGGAGAACTTGTTTACGATGCAAACAGTGGCAGGTTGGAAACCAAAGGCAAGTTTGATGCCTATCACATCAAGGGAAGATTTAAAGCAAGTAAAGAGAACCACAGTATAGATTTTTTTCTTAACAGTGAAGCGTTTACTGACCTAAAGACACTGATAGATAAATTTGCACTGAAAGAGTCTATCCGGAGTTGGATCGTTGAAAAAGTTCAGGCAAAAAGATACAGGTTATACTCCTTAGCAGGACGAGGATCGCTGGAGAATGGCGGCTTTAAGCTGGATTTTGATGCACTCAAAGGAAATGTGCTTTTTGAAGATGTGAAAATTCACTATAAAGAAAAATTGGATCCTGTAGTCGCCGAGAGTTTTATCTTAACCTATAAAAAAGGTGCTCTCTATTTTGATCTGAAAAACCCTACCTATAAAAAAAGAAGTTTAGCAGGAAGTAAAGTATCCATCACAAATTTAGGAGGAAAAGATCCTGCAATACTTAACCTTGATCTACATATGAAAACAGCTATAGACAGTGTTGTACAAGAGATACTGAAAGCCTATGCGCTGAATATCCCTGTAGAACAAAAAAACAGTAAGGCAAATATAGATGTCAAGCTGGGGATACCGCTCAAAAAATCTACCCAAAAAATCTCTGTTTTTGTCAATGTTGATCTGGAGGAAGGAGATCTTTATATCAATAAGGTAAAACTGCCGGTACTTAAAGGAAATGTACAGTTCGATAAAGGATTTGTCATACTTAAGAATATTGATCTGAAAGAGAGTTGGTATGCAGGCAGAGTAAACGGAAAGATAAATTTAAAAGAAAAAAAAGCCGATCTTGTCTTTGATGCGAAGCGGATCAGTATAGGAGAGAAAAAAGAGAAGTTCCTTGTACTGAAAAACAGACAATTGCCATTGACCTTGGATTATAGTAAGAATATTGTAGTTGATATACCGACATTGAAGTTGAAGATAGTCAATCGTCCCAAAGAGATGTTGATACAGGTAGGAAGGATAGAAAAGATCAAACCTTATCTTAAAGACATTGGATTACAAATAGATGGAGGAAATCTTGATATTACGACTAAAGACTTTAAGACATATGCATTTAAAGGAGAACTCCATAGAAAATCATGTTTCTTTTATGATAAAAAAGATATTTGTTATACAAGAGTGCCATGCAGCGGCAAGATCACAAAAAATGGTGTAGACTTTTATGCTTTTGACAAGCGTTTGCATTTCAGTGCAGGTGCATCACGGATCAAGCTCAAAGATCTGAATATAGATCTCAAAAAGTTCCTCTCTTCACGGAGCAAAGGTGACATTAAACAGAGTAAAGCAAAAAAAACGGTTATTCTGTGTGAGAACAGTAAAATAAGATATGATAAATATACGCTTGTAACAGATAGCTATGATATAGAAATAAAAGCAAACGGCAACATTAATGCGATAGGAAGTTTAGATGGAGATATTGTAAAGTTCAATAAAAGAGGAGAAGAGTTTTCTATGCAGGCTTTACGGGTAAAAGATAAAATGCTGCATCCTCTTATTAATTTTAAAGGATTGAAAAATGGACGATATTCGCTTAAAATGACTGGTGATCCAGATAAAATAATGAAAGGGCAGATCATTATTGAGGGTGGAGAGATAAGTGGCTTTAAGGCTTACAATAACACTTTGGCTTTTATCAATACCATCCCTGCTTTAGCAACACTAAGCAGTCCTGGGTTTTCAAAAAAAGGGTTTAAGATAAAAGAGGGGGTCATTGAATATCGAATCATAGGTGACAAGGTCATTCTTGATTCAGTGTATGCTAAAGGGAGTTCTGCAACGATTGCGGGCAGAGGAGAGGTGAATATCAAGACAAAAACGATTAATATGAACCTTGCCATACAGACAGCCAGGGAATTAGGAAAAATTGTTGGGAATCTTCCTCTGTTGGGACATATCTTAATGGGTGAAGATAAGAGTATGACAGTAGGGTTGAAAATTACCGGAACATTGGATAAGCCGAAAGTACAGACATCAGCAGCACAGGATATACTGACTTTGCCATTGCAGTTCTTAAAACGTACGATCGAATCTCCTGCCCATATTATCAACAAGTAATTGTGTAGGTATATCTGTAGGGGACAACCCCTGTGTTGACCCGTGGTTGTCAAATAAAATGGTTTAGATCAATACATGTTTTCATCAAAACAAAACATTATCCTGAACCCACGGGTGGACATGGGAGTCAGCCCCTGCAGTAGAGTTCTACTCATTCCTCAAAACAGTCAACGGATCGGTCTGTGCTGCTTTTTTTGCCGGGTAGAATGCAGAGAGGAAGATGATGATAGAGGTCCCCAGAATGATAAAGCTGAAATCACTCATCATTAGATCTACAGGGAGTCTGCTTGTACCATAAACATCTTCTGGCATGGAGATGATATCAAAGGTCTTGAGTATCCATATACCAAGACTGCCAAGCAGAGTACCTGCGACTATACCGGTGCTTCCTATAATGAGTCCCAGTCTAAAGAAAATAGATCTTATTTCTACTTTCGTGGCTCCCAGCGTACGCATAAGAGCGATCTCGCTTCGTCTGCTCATAACCGTCATCAGGAGAGAAGAGATAATGTTCAGTGATGCAACAAGTATGATAAGCAATAAAACCAGAAAGAGGGCTTTCTTCTCCATTTCCATGGCGGAAAAGAAGTTGCCATTCTGTTGCCACCAACCTTCTATGACAACGGTTTGAGGCAAGGCACTTTTGATCCTGTCGATCTCTTTAAGAGGTTTTTTTGTATAGATATGAAGACCATCATAGGTACCATGCTGACGTTTAAGCAGTTTTTCAAATGCTTCAAGGGAAGTGTACATGATAGCTTTATCGTAGGCTTTCAAACCGGATTTGAACACACCATCAACAATAAAACGTTTTTGCAGAGGCATGGTACCAAACCCTATGGCTTGCTGTTCTGAAAAATAAAGGGTGACTTTCTCACCTTTGGGGGCATTCATTTCAAAAGAGAGTCCCTCACCTATGACCACTCTAAACTTACTCTTTTCATTCCCTTTGGCATCTTTAAAAACAGAATTGATCTTACTCTCTTTTTCATAATCCACACCATAGAGCAGGGAACCCTGTACCGCACCATCATTTTTTGTAATGACTTGAGTGGTGTAGTAGGGACTGAATTTCAGATGAGGAAATTTTTGTGAGAGTGTTTGTATAAGTCTGTCATTGATAGCATTCCCTTCAATGGGAAGTACGGTAAGAGGGTAGTTCATGACAAAAAGTTTTTTCATAAACTCTTTTTGAGTACCGTTCATGATCCCCATAGCGATCATCAAAACCATTACCCCTGCTGCGATACCTAAAAAAGCAAGCATGGCAGAGATGAAGATAAAAGGGTTCTCTTTATCATACTTGAGATAGTGTTTGATGATCTGCCTAACAAACTGCTTGTTAGGCGAGGAGATGGTACGAGACATTAAGCTAGGAGACCTTTTTTAGGTCCACTCTGTCCACAACAGTTTTTATATTTTTTGCCGGAACCGCATGGACAAGGTTCATTTCTTTTAGGTTTTTTGGTCCCGGTGATCGGTTTAAGAGAGGAAGAGTCCTCTGCTATTACACCCTCTTCAAAAGATTGGTTGAGCGTGGCATCTGCTACTTCACTCTCCAACTCTTCTCTGATCTGCTCAACAGCCGCTTCCTCTTCTTCCGGAGAGGTAAAGTCAAACTGAACGAGTTGGAGTACTTTTACCGCTTCATATTTGATGCGTTGCACAAGGTCAGTAAAGAGCTTAAAGCTGTCTTGCTTGTACTCTGTGAGCGGATCTTTTTGATTGTAGCCTCTAAGACCGATACCTGTCTTAAGTACATCCATCTCATAAAGGTGGTCTCTCCACTGAGGGTCAAGTACTTGAAGGTAAAGGATGCGTTCTATCTCTTGTCTCTGCTCCGGGTCGATCTGAGACATTTTCTCTTCATAAAGGTTTTCCATCATTTCAGTGATCATAGAAGTCAACTCTTCCACTTCTTTGTCTACAAAGTGTTGATGATCTACTTCTATATGAAGCTCCTCTTTGATGAGTGCTGCAAGCTTTTCAACATTGAAGTCCTCTTTGGGCATCCCCTCATAGATCTCAGCTTCTGCCAAGAGATGCGCAATATACTCTGCACGGTTCTCTTTGATCTTGGCTGCAATGTCAAATTCAGGGTCAAGAAGCTGATTTCTGAATGCATAGATAGCTTTTCTCTGATGGTTGGCTACATCATCATATTCCAGGATATGTTTTCTTGATTCATAGTGTTGATTTTCCACTTTTTTCTGTGCTTTTTCAACAGATCTTGTAACGATCTTGGAGTCAATGTACTCTCCCTCTTCAACACCGAGTTTGTTCATGATGTTTCTGATCTTATCTCCGCCAAAAATACGAAGGAGGTTGTCATCAAGGCTTAGGAAGAATTGGCTTTCACCCGGGTCCCCCTGACGTCCTGAACGCCCTCTAAGCTGATTGTCTATACGACGGCTCTCATGTCTTTCCGTACCAAGGATAGCCAATCCGCCCAGACTTCTGACTTCATCATCGATTTTGATATCAACACCACGGCCTGCCATATTGGTAGCAACAGTTACTGCACCTTTTTGTCCGGCATTGATGATGATCTCTGCTTCCTGTGCATGGTTTTTCGCATTAAGAATATTATGAGGGATCTTCTCTTTTTTCAGTCTCTCATGGATCATCTCTGATTTTTCTATGGATGCGGTACCGATAAGTACGGGCTGCCCTTTGGCATGATATTCTTTGACTTTTCGTACCACTGCATCCAGTTTTTCACGTTCAGTATTGTAAATAAGGTCATTTCTATCGATACGTGAGATAGGTACATTGGTAGGAATGGAGATGACATCCAGGTTGTAGATCTGTGCAAACTCTGTAGCCTCTGTTTGTGCTGTACCTGTCATACCTGCAAGTTTTTCGTACAACCTAAAGTAGTTTTGGTAAGTGATCTCAGCAAGTGTTTGAGACTCTTCCTGTATCTCTACACCCTCTTTGGCTTCAAGTGCCTGATGCAGTCCTTCTGAATATCTGCGTCCTTCAGAGAGTCTTCCGGTAAACTCATCTACGATGATGATCTCATTGTTCTGTACGACATAATCTACATCTTTTTCAAAGATATAGTGTGCTTTAAGTGCCTGGTCCAGATGATGAGAGAGTGCTGCATTCTCAAGATTGTAGAGGTTTTCCACTTCAAAGAGGTCCTGTGCTTTTTGAAGCCCCTGTTCTGTCATAATAATGGTCCTGTTCTTCTCGTCTACGATGAAGTCACCGGTAGTCTGTTCAGGTTCGCCTGCTTTGGTCTCTATCTTCTCACCACGCTCCATCTGTTTCGCTATTTCATCGGCTTTTGCATAGTGGTTTTGGTCTCTTTGTGTCGGACCGGAGATGATCAGTGGTGTTCTGGCTTCATCAATAAGGATGGAATCCACTTCATCCACGATGGCATAATGATGTTCTCTTTGTACTTTCTCTTCGGCACGTACTTTCATATTGTCACGAAGGTAGTCAAAACCATACTCGTTGTTGGTACCGTAAGTGATATCTGCAGCATACTGCATTTTTCTATCCGTTTCATCATACACGTCCGCAGTGATACAACCGACACTGTAGCCGAGGAACTTATAGAGAACGCCCATTTCATCGGAATCTCTTTTTGCAAGGTAATCATTGACAGTAACAACATGTACGCCTTTCCCTGTCATCGCATTGAGCACAACAGCAAGTGTGGCAACAAGTGTTTTACCTTCACCTGTTTTCATCTCTGCAATGTTGCCGTCATTGAGTACCATACCCCCTACCATCTGTACATCGTAGTGCCTTAAACCAAGGACACGTTTACTTGCTTCCCGTGTGATTGCAAAAGAGTCATAAAGTACATCATCCAGGCTTTTCTCCCCGTTGAGTACACTCTCTTTTAAAGTAGAGAATGCTGCTTGAAGCTCTTCATCACTCATTTTCTCATAGGTAGGTTCAAGTACATTGATATGCTTTACTTTTTTGAGATAGTTTTTTACGATTTTGTCATTCTGTGTGCCAAAAATTTTGAGTACGCTTTTAATCATGGTTTATCTTGCCTTATATAAATTGGGATTATTTTATCTAAAAACTGATTAATAAATCGTTAGCATCAATACATTCTTGCATTATCACAGTTACTATACAATTTTATGGCAATATGGCATATAAATTACCCCATACCAAGTGATATTTTGGTATATTTCTACTCAATTAAAAGGAATATTTATGAGATTATTATGGATAGGATTATTATCGGTTTCAACACTGTTTGCAACACCGATTGTACTTCCGGAGAATTTTCAAGCGGATTTTATACAAAAGATCACAAATGCAAAGAAAAAGAGCATAACCTATAGCGGAAAAGTACGTTTTTCAGATAGAAATTTATTGAAATGGGAGTATCTTAAACCTACGAAGAAAGAAGTATGTACAGATGGGTTTGAATTGCTGGTAGTTGATCATGATCTTGAACAGGTCTCCTTCTATCTGATCAACAAAGCCTTTAACTTACCTGCTATTTTAAAAAAGGCGAAGCCGTTTAAAGACAAAAAAACTGTTTTTATCGCAAAATATGAGGGTAGGGAATATACGCTGCAGATAGATAGAAAAGGACGTTTGTCAAGAGTTGCATATTATGATGATCTGGAAAATACTGTGCTTATCATATTTGATAAAATGAAATATGGAAAAGGGAAATTAAAGCCTGAAAGCATGAAGTGCAACTACCCTGAAAACTATGATGTTATAAGAGGTTAATGATGCAGGAATTACTTTTAAAAATCCAAAATGACTCAACCCTGATGCTGATAGCCGGTATGGCACTGGTTGTTTTATTGGTGATCGTGCTTATTGTTGTGATCTTCTCGACCAAAGTCAGATCACAGAGTGATGCATTGTGGGATTTTAAAGAGTTGGTCAAAGAGAAGGATATCAAGATAGAGATGCTTGAAAAAGAGTTACAGGCTGTCCAAATAAAAAATGCAGGCAATGAACAGGAGTTGCAGCAGTTTGCCGAGATCAAAGAGCAGTTAAATGCCACAAAAGAGTTGCTTCTCAAATCGCAGAATCAATACAATGCATTGGAAAAAGAGCAGAGCGAACTTAAGGCAAAATTTGAGAACATAGAGTCTTTGTATGCAAAGCTGCTTACTGAGCACAAGTTACTGCAGGAACGTCATGAACTTCTGGTGGAAGATAACAGTAAATACCGTATTAACAATGCGCGATTGCTTACCAAGCTGGAGACAGAATCCAGACATGCTGCCAATCGGCTTGAAATGATGCAGGAGCATAGAAAAGAGCTCAAAAATGAGTTTGAACAGTTGGCAAAACAGATCTTTGAAGGGAATTCACGAAAATTTGCAGAATTTTCCAAACAAAACCTGGACAGTATGATCAAGCCGCTCCAAACACAGATCACAGAGTTTAAAAAGCAGGTGGCAGACACGTATAACAGTGAGAGTCAGGACAGAGCTATTCTTAAAAATGAGATAAATTCACTCAAAGAACTCAACGAAAAGATAAGCAAAGATGCTATCAACCTTACCAATGCACTCAAAGGTAAAAATAAACAACAGGGTGTTTGGGGTGAAATGGTACTTGAACATGTACTGGAAGCTTCAGGTCTTCGAAAAGGCTATGAGTTTGAAAGAGAAGTGAGCCTTCGTACAGATGACAATGAAATACTGCGACCGGATGTCATTGTACATCTTCCTGATAACAGAGATCTTATTATCGATGCGAAGACTTCACTTTTGGCGTATGAGCGTTTTGTAAATGCAGAAAATGAAATCAACAAAGCAGAGCACTTAGCCTCACACTTAGACTCGATCAGGTTACATGTAGAGGGACTCTCACGTAAAAATTATGAACGACTCAAAGAGGTCAATACATTAGACTTCATCTTTATGTTCATGCCTATAGAAGGAGCACTGGCAGTAGCGTTGGAACATGACAGCAGTATCTATGATAATGCCTTTAAAAAGAAGATACTTCTGGTAGGACCGACCACACTGCTTGTAGCCATGCGTGCAGTGGAGAATGTATGGAAGTATGAACGTCAAAATCAGAATGCCCAGGAGATAGCCCGAAGGGCAGGGGCGATGTATGACAAATTCGTCGGTTTTTCCGAAGACCTGATGAAGATATCCAAACAGATAGATGCGATCCAGGGAAGTTTTTCTGCCGCCAAGAACAAACTCAGTGACGGAAAAGGAAACTTGGTGAGACAGGTACAGCAACTCAAAGAGCTTGGTGCTCAGACAAGTAAGAAGATCCCTAAGGAATTCAATCAATGATGTACACGAATAGACCGCAACGCATTGTTTACAGTAACATACTTCCGGAGTATACACAGAAGGCTTCAAAAGTCTTTAAAAAAAATGGAAATATAGAACACGGGTTTTATGAGAAAGAGTCTTTAAGACTCCAGTATGAACTGGTAAAACTTCAAAAATGGGTCATAGATAACAACAAAAGAGTTTTGGTTATTTTTGAAGGGATGGATACAGCAGGAAAGAGTTCGACCATCAAAGAGTTTAATAATTATCTGAATCCCAGAGAAGCACGTGCTGTAGCTCTGCCTAAACCAAACTCCAAAGAGTTGGGACAGTGGTATTTTCAACGTCATCTTAAACAAATACCCAATGCTGGAGAGATCGTCTTTTTTGACAGGTCATGGTACAACAGAGCCGGCATTGAACAAGTATTCGGTTTTTGTACACAGGCGCAGCATGAGCATTTTTACAAGCAGGTGAACGGTCTGGAGGAGATGCTTGTGGATGACGGGGTACTCTTCTTCAAATTCTATCTTAATATCAGCTATGAAACACAGGCGAACCGTATCAAAGACAGAGAAGAGAATCCGCTTAAAAGCTGGAAACTCTCTGCCCTTGATTACAAATCCCATGAAGCATACCCGCAATATGAAATACTGAGGGACAAGATGTTCGAGCTTTCGGGTACGGCACATGCCCCATGGTGCGAACTGGATGCCAACGATAAGAAAAGGGCAAGGCTCAACGCGGTAAGATATCTGCTTTCCAATATAGAATATGACGGAAAAGATGAGGATATCATCTTCGGAGTAGACAAAAAAATAGTCAAATTACATCATGAAGGATCATAACTATGGCAAATGTAACCATATGGCATAACCCGAGATGCAGCAAATCAAGAAATTCAATGGCACTGCTGGAAGAGAAGGGTGTTGAGGCTGAAGTGGTCAAGTATCTTGAAACACCTCCGACAAAAGAGGAGATCAGAGAAGTCCTGAAAATGCTTGGACTCTCTGCACGGGAGCTTATGAGAACAAAAGAAGATGTTTACAAAGAACTTGGACTCAAAGAGGTGGAAGATGAGGAGAAACTCATTGAAGCAATGGCGGAAAATCCAAAGCTCATAGAGAGACCGATCGTCATAAAAGACGGAAAAGCGGCTATCGGGCGGCCGATAGAAAATATTATTGACCTTTTAGACGGGTAAAGGCAAGGCATGCTTTGCCCCCTGCGGGTTATTCCAACTCTCCATTCCCGTAATGCTCAAACAGATAATTGGTCACAGTCTCTATATCTTCTTCACTTTTGATCGGGGCTTTAAAGATAACGATCATTTTGATGACCTTCTCTCTCCAGAACTTTTTAGACTGTAGTCCCTGATTGATGACATAACCAAAAGAGTGGCACATGTTACACTTACCTTTGGTGGAGTACATCCCTTTTCCCTCTTTCATCGGGAAATCTACGTATGGAATGGTGATACCGCTATCGGACTCTGCAAAGAGTGTTGTGCTCATAAAAAGCAGTATCAGTATTGATTTTGTAAGACTTGTCATCACTACACCACCTCTATCGTAACTTCATCGATGCCGTTGTATTTGTATCCGCCGTGATTCCATTTGATATCTTTTGCAAAAGGCTGCTCTTCTCCTTTTTCATTCGTTGCTTTACACATAATGGTCAGTTTACCACTCTTTTTTGGTTTGAATGTATAGGTGAAGGATCTGTATGCATATCTGCCTTGAGTGCCATCGTCAAGACGTGCATCTTCCCAGATCTTTCCGCCATCTATGGAGATCTGTACTTTTTTGATACCATGACCTCCGTCAAATGCAACACCTCTTACAATTAAGTCAGAAGCATTTCTTACTTTTGAACCTGTAGAAGGATAACCTATAATGGAGTTTACATTCATCTCCTCTATAGGTTTGGTTTTCTGAACTAAATTTTCCGGTGTTTCGCATTCACATTCATTATCCGGTACACGGTACGCGTGATCCATGAAATGCAGTTTTTGTTTCTCTTTTGTAACAGTGATATTTGAGATCATCTTGATCCAACTGTCCGAGTATAAACCTGGGATGATGAGTCTTAACGGATAACCATTGAGATAAGGCAGCTCTTCACCGTTCATCTCATAAGCAAGGATGATATCATCATTGAGATCTTCAAGTTTGAGTTCACGTACAAAGTTGGCTGTCTCATTATATACGGCTTTATCTTCTCCATTGAAGCTTATCCATGCAGCTTCGTTCTTGAGTCCGGCTTTTTTAAGTACATCTTTCAGTCTGACACCTTTCCATCTGGCGCAACCCATAGCTCCAACTCCCCATTGTATGCCGCTTGCGGTTGGCTTAAAAGCAGTTCGGCTGTTTCCTCCACACTGAAGAACCGCGGTCAACTCTACTTGCTCAAATGCTGTTTTAAGTTCTTCTAGTGAGATCTTGATCTCATTCTCTACCAGTCCGTTTATGTTTATAAAGAAGGTTCTCGGATTGATGTATGTTGGTATCATCGGCATATGCCAGCGTACAAAAAAGAGATCATTCGGGGTCAGTGCCGAAGTGAATACTTCTCTCGGGGTCTCCAGTAAAGGCGGCCTGTCCGAATAGGTGATAAGCGGCCGCTTCTGGGGAAATGCAATATCCGAGACTTTTCTGTTATCCACGGGATGTACAGTTTCTCCGGCTTCTGCAGCTGTGCCTCCTATGGCAGCCGACCCGGCAACAGCAATTGCTTTTTTGAAAAAGTCTCTTCTTTCCATAAAAAATCCTTGAAAGGTGAAATCATTGTGAAGTATGAATAAAACTCTCTTAATGGATACTGAAAATAATTAATTATTTCGTCAAAGGTTTGGGTATTTAGTGGCTATATATATTATATGGGAATATTTCCACTTTCAGAACTAAATATGATCATTGTATTCATTGGTACTTTATAAAATCATCGATACACAAAAAGTGCTATTCAAATTTTAGAAACCACCACTAAACACAAGCATTATATTTATTTCAAGAAATCTATGGATTTTTTTGGGTAAAATCGCATTAATAATTTATGATAGAGGTCTGGTATCAAATGGTATGTTGCATAGCAATGTATCGTTTGTGTGCCTGACTCCTCTAAAAGGATAACACTTGCTTAGTACAGTAAATTTAACACAACGTTACGGAAAGAGAGTTCTTTTCGATAAAATAAACCTCACTTTGGATGTAGGTAAACGCTATGGGCTCATTGGTGCCAATGGAGCAGGGAAGTCAACTCTGATGAAAATTCTTGCCGGAGAGATAGAACCAACTGATGGTGAAATACAACTGCAGCCGGGTTTGAAGTTAGGTATGTTGGGACAGAACCAGTATGCTTTTGAAGATTTTACACTGAAAGATGCGGTACTTTACGGTAACAAAAAATTGTTCGATGCACAAAAAGAGAAAGAGAAACTCTATATGGAGGGTGACTTTGAGAGTGATGAGGTCAACAACCGTCTGGCAGAATTGGAAATGATCTGTGCAGATGAAGACCCGACGTATGAGAGTGAAGTAAAGATAGAAAAACTGCTTGAAACACTGGGTTTCCCGGCAAGCCAGCATAATGATCTTATGAGTTCCCTTACGGGCGGTGACAAGTTCAAGATCCTGCTTGCACAGGTGCTTTTCCTGAAGCCGGATGTTCTTCTGCTCGATGAGCCTACGAACAACCTTGACATCGAGACTATCGGTTGGTTGGAAAATGAGCTTAAGCGCCATGAGGGTACGATGATCGTTATCTCCCACGACAGACACTTCCTTAACGGTGTGGTAACGCACATCCTTGACCTTGACTTCCAGACGATCCGTGAGTTCACCGGTAACTATGATGAGTGGTACATCGCAGCGAACCTCATAGCCAAACAGGCAGAAACAGACAGAAGCAAGGCACTGAAAGAAAAAGAAGAACTTGAAAAGTTCATCGCAAGATTCTCTGCGAATGCTTCCAAGGCAAAACAGGCAACAAGCCGTCAAAAACAATTAGATAAATTGGATGTACAGGCGATCAAACTCTCCAGCAGACGTGACCCGTCCATTATGTTCAAACCACATAGAGACATTGGTAATGAGGTACTTGAAGTCATAGACCTTTCTAAAAGTTATGATGGTGAAACAGTATTTGAAAACCTTAGCTTTAAAGTGAACAAAGATGACAAGATAGCCCTTATCGGTTCAAACGGTGTAGGAAAAAGTACGCTGCTTGAAATTCTTATGGGTAAAGTAGAAGCTGACAGTGGTAAGTTCAACTGGGGACAGACAGTCACGACAAGCTACTTTCCTCAAAACACTACCGATATTGTTACAGGTGATATAGAGTTGCCTCAGTGGATACAGGGATTCGATCCTAAATGGCATATTGATGATATTCGTAAAACGCTTGGTCGTATGCTTTTCTCCGGCGAAGAGCAAAAGAAGAAGGTGGATGCCTGTTCAGGTGGAGAAAAACACCGTGTCATGCTCTCAAAGATGATGATGGATGCAGCAAACTTCTTAGTTCTTGATGAGCCGGACAACCACCTTGACCTTGAAGCCATTGTCGCTTTAGGTGAAGCACTTCACAACTATGGCGGGGGTGCCATCTGTGTGACTCACGATAGAGAACTCATAGACGCATTTGCAAATCGTATCATTAAACTGAATGAAGATGGAACAGTCATTGATTTTGAAGGTGACTACGAAGCGTTCGTGGAGCAGTACGGACATTAAAAAGTGCTTTGCACTTTAGCGTTCAGCGTTAAGAGCTGAGCGTTCAGAAATAGAGAAAAATCTACACAAACTGCATACAAAAACAGTATGATATCTATTCATTGACTCTTTTTTTAGTTACTAAGCTCCAGAGACTGTGAAAGAACCCATGGAAGTGGAGACTTCAGTCCCACCAAAAAGCTTT
>CAJXJN010000014.1 GCA_913055205.1 uncultured Sulfurovum sp.
TTGACTTTTTACTGTTCATTATTGCGTTCATTTTTATTAACAAAACCTATTTAATTCCATTGGGCTCATGGTTTGATTGTTTACAAAGTGTTCATTTATTTTTATATGATGTTCTGTAACATACTTTAAGCCCCATGTACTCATGGTTTATATGTTCGGTTATAGATTTCCCGATACTTATATTAACAACGGTCAGAATGGGTTTCAGCTTTCCCAATATGCTTAGTTATTTTGTCTGAAAATTTTACATAAATTTTTGCATCTTTATAAATTGGATCTTTATTTAATATCGCTCTTATCTTTGCTTCTACCTGTTCTTTAGTCATCTATCTATCCTTGCTAAATCTGTGATCTGTTTAAACTCATAGAGTGGTAGCATTAACGCTCTAAAGTTTGGTATGCTTATCTTTGCTTCTATCCTCCATAAAGTACGCTTTAAACCGTTTTTAAATGCCTTGTTATAAAAGACAATAGTATCAAGCATAGGTGTTCCAGTATCATTAATGTAGTGGGTGTCTGTGACTATTCCATCTTTAGTTATAAATGGTGTTAGTGTAAAGTGTTGCTTGATTGTTTCCAAGTTTGGCTTGTAGGGTAGGTCTATGCAAATATCTACACTTGATACATCTTTAAGTATTTGTAGTATCTTAGATATTAACTCTCTTGGTGGTGGGTCTTTGTGATATTGCTTCATGCCAAATATGACTAATACGGCTTTACGATATTTTGGAGCGTCTGCATTGGAATTGTAATAATAGATATTATGCTTTTCTAATCTGTAGGCACTTGTAACCTCATCTTCCAAAAGTCTTTTTTTTAGTTTTGGAATTAGTGGAGAGTTCTTTTTTAGCTTCTCCCATGCACCCACTTTTTTTAGATGTTCCAGTTTGTACTGTTTACTAAATTCTATTCTTACAGTATCTATCTGAAAATCTTCATCATTCAAGCTATTAAACTCATTGATAAAATCTTCTAATTCTTGTAAGATATTCATGTGGATTTTTTGTCCTCTTTTTCTATGATATTATGGAACGCTATTCTTAAAGCTTAAAGTATAACTATACCAAACACCCTCCTACACGTGGGCTTTGGCTGTTTTTGGTGTAAATCCTTGGAATTGTAAGGAACTATAATGCATTGAAAGACAAGGGGTAAATTTTCCAACCTTAAGCGATCATTTTCTCCATGTCGTATGTAGTATCTTGTAGTAATTGTCTTACTTCTTTTTTCCAGTTTTGAGTTAGTCGAAATATACCAATTTTGGCTTTTTTCCCATTCTCTTTTATAACCGTTTTACGTTCTGTATAGAGATTGTCCATAGTTGTATCCCATGATACATCAAAATACTTCTGCATTTTTTTTCTTAGATGTTGGATAATATCAGGTAGGTAGTGACAATTGAACATATAAGCATGGTGCTGTTGAACTCTGTCATCATCTACCAAGCACATTTTTAGTATTTTTGTTTCAGTTGGTGTGAATAGTATCTTTTCCATATTATGCTACCTCCACTTTACCACTCTCAATAAATGTTTCAATATCTGAACGCTTGTATCTGATGTATTTCCCCATCTTGCTAAATGGTAAATTAATTCTGTCAATCCTCCACTTAGCCAAAGTCGAGATTGAAAATAGGTATTGTTCGTGTACTTCACGAGGAGTAAGCCATGCTTGATTATGGTTTTTTTCCATAGATGTATCCTTTATATTGAAAATTTTAGATACAAAGAATAAGAAAATGAGAGTATAAGTAACATAACATATAATTACATTTTTACTGTACATTTTTGTTGTACATTTAGTGTGAAATATGCTAAAATAGTGTATATCTGAATCCTACCAGAGATTGATATACACTATTGCCCAGATACTACATTGAAACTTTTTCCGATGTATCTGGGTTTATTATAGCATTTTATTTTATGTAATAAATTGATAATTAGGATACTATAATAATGCAGGCAAATGAAAGATTTTTTAGTTTTGAAAGATAAGTGATAATCTAATCATCATCATCATCAACCACCTCAACATCAAGAATATCATCAACTTTATTAAGCCCAATTTGACTACTTTTATAATGATTGATACTTAGGTACTTATTGATAGTGTTCGGGTCTTTATGCCCTAATATACCGCTTAGAGTAATGGCTTCTACTTGTTGTTCTGCAAGGGCTGATACTAAAATGTTTCTCATGTAGTGCATAGAGAGAGTATCAAGTTCTAAAAACTTTTTGAGCTGTCGCATCTGTCTATCAATATTTACTATCTTTTTACCTGTTACTGGACTCTTGAATACTAAACCTTTTCTATCATCTTTTATGGCTTGTAGTGGCTCTATAAGGTAGGGGGGAAGTTCATACTTTTGCTGATCGTCTGTTTTGGTATCTTCTATCCAGTAGTAGTTATGTTCAAAACTGATATTTTCCCATTTAAGATTGAGTATTTCCCCCTTGCGTCTGCCAGTAAAGCCAAAGAGAAACAAAGCTCTATAATAGGGGTTATCGTGATAATAGGCGTTAATCCCTGCATACACTTTTTTAAATAGATCTGTAGCGTTGGTGACTATCTTCTTTTGGCTTGGTATTTTTACTGTTATTCCTATGACTGGATTATCTCTTAGATACTTGTTTGTTACTGCAAATCTAAAGAGAGGGTTGAGTACCTCCAGTACACTTTTTCTAGTTCGTGGGCTTAGTTCCTTTTCTGCCATTTTGTTTAAGATGTTTTGTATGTCCATCTCTCTTATTTTTTCTATTTTCTTTTTGCCTATTTTATTTTTATCAAATATCTTCTGTTTCTCTTGTTCCTCTTCTGTAGGTTTCCTAGTGATTTTCTTTGGGGTTTTATCATCTTTAAATGTTCCTATGTAATGATTATAGATGTACGCCTTTTTATGTGTCCATTGTTTAGAGGTGTCTAGTGTTTCAAAATACAGTTCAAAGAGTTTGTTTAGTGTAATTGTACTTGACGAGGTGTATCCTGCTTCTACATCTGCCTTGTATGCATCCAGTAGTTTACCCGCTTCTTTAGGGCTTATAGTTATGTTGTTATGGGTTTCTGTATAGCCTAATACTTCTTGTAGCTGTTTTGTATGCTTGTTCTTTTTTGAGTAGCCTAATACCTTAGTATAAATCTTCTCATCAAGTCTAAATCTTGCTAAGTATTTACGCCCTTTTTGCTTGTCTATTTTGATACTTTCATAGAGATTAGGAACTTCTATTACTTTACCACCTGCTTTATAGGTACACTTTCTAAAGTCACTTAGTTTGATAGCCATTGTTATACCGTCCTTTGAGCCATATCACATGGGTTACACTATGGGTAACACAAGTCTATGGAATTATTATACATCAAAAGGAATTAATAAAAACAATGAAGCCCGTATTTAGGGCTTTATGAATGGTAAAGAAGTATAAGATAGCTTAGGCTTGTAAGTTCGAGTCCTCTCATCCGCACCATCTACTTTTCAATTACTTCAATTTATACCTTCTTGATTAATGTTTTTAAAAATTATAGTATAATCTTATTATTAATTATCTTTAGAGGATTCATTATGGATAAAAGTTTACTTGTATTTATTGCAGTGGGTGCAGTCTTTCTTTATTTTATTACTAACTTTGTGAGTGATATCCAGAAAGAAGATGATAGGTATCAAAGTCAAGAATATAAACAAAAACATAAATATGACCAGTATCGGAGTGTCGATAGTATAGGTCAAGAGATCCTGAATCTTGTTGGAACAGATGATAAAACTCAGACAGCTGCATGGAATGAGAGTCAACTGAAACAAGAATTTCTTGAACTTTTCCCTGATTTTATAGATATGAAACGCTTTGTGAAAGAGAGAATCAGAGGAGATATTTTACAAACAAAACTCTTAAACAAAATTGATGATATTGAGGGTAAATATTTCTCCGGTGAAATGAGTGCAGAAGAAGCTAAGCGATCGCTTAGCTTCTTAAAGTAGCAGGTCTTAACGACAAGGATCAGACATCATATTTCTATTAGCATAGAGATAGACTTCTACACGTCTGTTAAGCGCTCTATTTCTAGCATCGTAGTTTGGTGCGATTGCTTTATTATATGAGCATCCTTTTGTAAATGGCCGGCCATTTACAGAAAGTATGTTTGCTACAGTATTGGCTCTTCTTTTTGAAAGTCGTTGGTTATACTCATAACTTCCTTGATTATCTGTAAATCCTGCAACACCGACTACAGTTTGCGGATAGCGTTCTAAGAGTCGAGCAATTTTTTGGACTTTATATCTTGCATCAGGTTGAAGTCTTGATGAACCTGAGGCAAACATCATACGGTCTCTGAACATGATTTTCACATAGTTTGGATGTTTTGATACAATAATATCTCTACGTGGATCAAGTGCTGCGAGTGGATCATTGTTTACACCTGTTCCAAGTGCACGTGCAACTTCATTCGCTTGCTGATCCATACTATAGCCAATAGCACCACCTACTGCTGCTCCCAGTAATCCACCAATTAAGGCTCTTTGACCTTTGTTGTTTCCTTTAGTGTTATATCCTATAAGTGCACCAGCTACTGCACCTGTTGCTGCACCTGTTTTTGTACGGTCATAACTGTCGTCCTGAACAAGACCAGGCTGATTGTAACACCCTCCCAGCATAAAAACTGCTACTGTAGAGGCAAGTATTGGTTTAAGTAATTTGATTTTCATGTGTACTTCCTTTTGATTTTATATTTTTCTGTTGAGATTATTCCCATCCGCCAGTTTGTTCCGGTTCAGGGTTTTGATCATCTATGGCACTTCCAATGGCTGCACCTGCTGCTGCGCCCAGAAGACCACCTATTACGGCACGCTGACCTTTATCATTTCCTTTGGTATTGTATCCAATAACTGCACCAGCTACTGCACCTGTTACTGCACCGGTTTGTGTTGCATTGCTAGGTGCTGCTTCTGTACCGGTACAACCGCTTAATAAGGCCATACTTGCAGTTGAAGCAAGTATAATTTCAACTATATTCTTTTTCATTTCTGCTCCTTTTTATTTCGATACGTTTTTATTATAACATAGAAACGTGTTAGAATAGTGTCAAGGTTTTATGGATCTTATTTTCTCATGCCACTGCCATAGGGTTTTTTCAAATCCTATTTTGTCTGTTTTGTAGAAATTTAAAGGGCTGGAAAGATAAGGCTGCTCTACCCATCCTCCAAAATCATGTGGGTACACATATGTTTTGGCATGTGTTTTGATATGAGAAGGAATAGGGTGTATCTCTCCATTTTTAATAGAATGTAATGCTTTATTTATAGCAAGATAAGCACTGTTTGATTTAGGTGAGGATGCAAGATAAATGACCAATTGGGAGAGTGATATCCTCGCTTCCGGATATCCTATATGTTTCACAATATTCAGTGTAGAACTTGCCAGATTCAGGGCAGGGGGATTGGCATTACCTATATCTTCACTGGCAAGTATGGCTAAACGTCTGGCAATGAATTCAGCCGGTTCTCCACCATCGATGAGTCTGGCCAGATAGTAGATAGCGGCATCTATGTCACTTCCTCTGATACTTTTGATCATGGCAGAAGTAAGTTCATAATGGCTCTCACTTTCACTGCTGCCTGCCTGCATAGCATGGGGTCTTATCTGTTTGAGTGTATCCAGTGTAATGGGCGTATTGACAGTTTGCCCACTTTCAAGTAGATTTAACATGGCTCTTATATCACCACTGCTGGAAAAAACGAGATACTCTGCTGCATCTTTTTCAATAGAAATAGATTCTAATTTTATGATCTTTTGGAGATAATGGAACATCTCTTCCTTGCTCAGTGCTTCAAGTTCGAAAAGATGAGAGCGTGAACGCATGGCGGCGGTTAAAGAGTAGTAAGGATTTTCAGTAGATGCACCTATGACAAGAGCAGCGTTGTTCTCCATAAAAGGCAAAAGTACTTCTTGTTGATTTTTGCTCAGTCTATGGACTTCATCTATAAAGATAAGCGGTTTTTGTAATGCGTTGGCATAATCTTTAAATATTTTACGCAGATCATCTATTTTGAGGGTTGTGGCATTCATTTCATAAAAAGGTCTATCTAACTGTGTGGCAATGACTCTGGCAAGTGTTGTTTTTCCGCATCCTGGAGGGCCATAGAAAAAAGAGTGGGGCAGGGCATTTGCTTCTATGAGTTTTCGCAGGGAAGATGTCTCACCCAGAAGATGAGACTGTCCTATGATCTCATTAAGATTTTTTGGACGATATTTAAGTGCGAAATTTACCAAAATCTAGTCTCTTTTATTAAATTTTTTTGCTTTAGGTTCTTTTACTTTTTTATTTTCTTCTTCTTGCTTTTGTGCATTAGCTTTGTTTTTAATTTCTGCTTTTTCATTGGTTTTTTTACGTTTCATAAATTTATGCACATCGTCATATTCTCTTCTTGTAAAGAATCGTGTTTTGTTGGTAGGAAGGTTATTTAGTTCGATTCCACCAAAGGCTACACGTTTAAGATCAAGTACCTTGGCATCAAAGTGTCCGAAAAAACGTCTAAGCTCTCTGTTTTTACCTTCGGTGATCGTTACCCGTAGTTTTGAAAAATTTTTACCTTCAGCTCTTATTTCAAAGTGAGCAAAAGGGGCAAACTCCATACTGTGGATTTTGCTTTTTTCATGGGCACCTGCACGTGCATCATCAAGGACAAGCCCCTCTTTCATTGCAGTGATCATCTCTTCCGTAATAGGTTTGTCTATCTTCAGATTGTAGGTACGGTCTAAACGGCTTTCCATAAGAGCAGATGCAACTTCTGATGAATCTGTTAAGAGCAGAAGTCCTTCTGAGGCATAGTCCAACCTTCCTACAGGAATAAAGTGTCTGAATTTACCCGGCAGCTTGTGATATATGGTTGCACGTCCTCTATCATCTTTTTTAGTAACAAGTACACCTTTGGGTTTGTTATAGACGATGATCGTAAGTTCTTTGCTGGGTTTGACCGGCTTGCCTTTAACATAGATACGGTCACCTTCTTCTACTTCATAGGCAAAATCTTTCAATATTTTTTTGTTGAGTGTGACTTCACCTGCTTCTATGAGTTTGTCTGCTTCTCGTCGTGAGTATTTTGTGTTGTGTGAAATATATTTATTTAATCTCATATCTTTCCAATCTTTATTTACTTATGAACCAAAGGTTCACTTTTTAATACCTGCATTAATGAGGTCATGAATGTGAAGCACACCTAAAATCTTCCCTGCTTCATCGGTCAGTGGGAGAAGCTGAATGCGCTCATTTTCTATCATTTCAAGTGCCTCACTGGCAAGCAGTTCTGTATCATGATAGCTTTTAGGGTTTTTACTGGCATAGTCTATCGCTAAATGTTCCAGACTGAATCCCTCTTGCATCAATGCACGTCTAAGATCGCCATCACTGAGCAGGGCAATAAATTTATCTGCTTCATCTACAATAAGTACTGTACCAAGCTTCCCCTCGCTCATTGTTACTATAGCCTCTTTGAGTGTAGTTTTATCATCAATGACAGGTAAGGATTCTGTTCGCATCAGATCTTTGATCTTGATAAAAAGTTTTTTCCCTAAAGAACCTCCGGGATGAAAAGAGGCAAAGTCCTCTTTCTTGAAACCTCTTCTGTTCATAAGTGCAACAGCCAGTGCATCACCCAATGCCATGGTCAGTGTCGTAGATGTAGTAGGGGCTATGTTGAGAGGACAAGCCTCTTTTTCAACAGAGATATCAAGAAAAACATCTGAATATTTTGCAAGGGAAGAGTTTCTGTTACCTGTAAGCCCAATCAGTGGAATATCAAAACGTTTGATATGAGGAAGTATCTTTGTGAGTTCTTCACTTTCTCCACTGCTGCTGATGGCCATAAGTGTATCTTCTTTTCCTATCATTCCCAAGTCACCATGTAGTGCTTCTGTCGGGTGTAAAAAGAAACTGGCTGTCCCAGTACTTGCAAAAGTTGCAGCCATTTTTGCACCGACAAGACCGGATTTTCCCACACCGGTGATGATCAATTTACCTTTAGTATGCATGATCAGTTCAATAGCATCTAAAAAATTCTGATCAAGACGCTCTGCCATTTTATAGAGTGCTTCTGCTTCTGTATGAAACGTTTCTTGTGCAATGTTAATAAGATCCATAGGTTACCTTTGGTTTTTACCTGCTACTCAAGCAAAGTATAAGTGTAAGTTTTTTTTAAAGCTTCAGCCAATGCTTCTGACCTTCATTCAACTCGAATGATGCAAGGAGATATACTGGTTTTATAAGTTCTATCGCATCATTTGGGTTCAAGTAAATAGATTATAGCATAGTGAAGGTTAGGGAGTGGATGCAGACCTCTTCAAGAGGTCTGTACATTTAGACGATGAAAATAGTCGGGATGATAAGCGGGTATCTTTTTTTAGTTCGAATTACATGTTTTCTAACGGTGTTGCGTATCTCATTTTCAACATTCTTGTGCTCCTTAAGGGCTTCTGGTTTCATATGAAGGAGCATAGTTTCCAATAGGACCTCTATCTCTTTGGCAAATTTCTTATCGTCTTTGTCCGGTACAAGGCCATGGCTTGAAACTACTGGTTTACCTACTATTTTTTGGTTACTTTGTGCGATTTGTGCTACAATATTGATAATTCCATCTTCAGCAAGTTTCTGTCTGTCAAGAACTACATCATTTTCAATAGTCATATTGTTTTGGTTATCAATGTAGGTTTTTCCTGTTTTGACTGTTCTTACTTTTTTGAGGTATTTAGGTGTGATCTCCACCTGGTCTCCATCACTCATAAGAAGGATGTTCCTCTCATCCACACCACAGCTCACTGCTGTTTTTGCATGCTGTGCAATATGGTTGTACTCACCGTGTACCGGCAAGAAGAACTTAGGCTGAATGAGTCTTAAGATAAGTTTTTGCTCTTCTTGTGCTGCATGCCCTGAAACATGAATGTCTCCAAACTCTTTATAACGCACGGTTACACCGGCTTTAATGAGTAGATTCATAAGTTTAGAGACAGAAGCTTCATTCCCCGGAATGGCAGAGGCAGAGATAATGACAGTATCAGATGGTTTAAGTTTGATATGTCTATGTTCGTCTGTTGCCATACGATTCAGTGCAGCCATAGTTTCACCCTGTGAACCAGTGGTTACGATGAGTATTTCATGCTCAGCATACTTAGGTACTTCATGTACTTCAATGAAGTGTTTGTCATCTATATCAACATATCCAAGTGCTCTGGTCGTTTCTACATTTCTTTCCATGGAGCGGCCGATTACGCAGATCTTTCTGCCATGCTTCACACCTCTCTCCATTGCTTGATAGATACGGTGTACATTTGAAGAGAAAGTAGACATGATCACTCTTCCTTTTGCAAGGTCAAAGAGTGTATCAAATGTTCTACCTACAACGGCTTCACTCTTTGTAAATCCGGGATGATGAGAGTTTGTAGAGTCAGAGAAGAGACAAAGTACACCTTTAGCTCCATAGTATGCATAACGTTGTAAGTCCGTTGTAAGTCCATCGATAGGGGTATGGTCTATTTTAAAGTCTGCGGTATGTATAAGTGTACCTGCCGGTGTTTCTATGGCAAGGGAAGATGCATCGATGATAGAGTGGGTCATGTGTATAAATTCTACTTTGAATTCACCAATATCATACTGTTTTCTTTTTGTGATGAAGTTAAAGTATTTGGTATCTGCTTTAAGTCCATGTTCATTAAATTTATTCTCTATCATTGCAAGTGCAAGTGGTGTAGCATAGATAGGGAATTTCAACTCTTTAAAGAGGTAAGGCATTGCACCGATATGATCTTCGTGACCATGTGTAATAACAATACCTTTGATTTTGTCTTTGATCGTATGCAGGTAAGAAAAATCAGGTACCAGGATATCTACACCATGCATGGTCTCATCTGGGAAACTCATCCCTACATCGATGATAATAGCACATGTTTCCGTTTCAAGTACAGCCATGTTTCCACCGATCTCACCTAGTCCACCAAGAGGGGTAAACCTCACTTTACCTTTCTTGGAGATATCTATCTGTTTCCACGGATTCATTCTTGCTTCTTGAACACGGTTGTTTTCATTGATAGAAGCTCTCATTTCATTATTTACCGTAGTAACATTCTTTCTTCTGCCTCGGCCTTTATTACTTTTGTTTTGAGTATAGTTAGGTCTGTTATTTGGCTTATTTGGATTCGGTTTTCTATTTTGACTGCTTTGATTACCCTGATTGCTTCTTTGATTTGGGTTAGAATTAGGTTTTCTATTAGGGTTTTGATTGTTATTCTGCCCCTCTCTGTTTTGAGTATTGGCATTTTGATTTCTATTAGGGTTTGGTTTTCTATTAGGGTGAGTTTTACTGTTTGGATTATTGTTTGGTTTGTTTGCACTCTGTCTATTCTCACCTTGTGCATCGGTATTTTGATTATTATTCTGATTGTTATTTAGTCTATGTGGGTTTGGTCTTCTATCTCTCTGAGGCTTTTGCCCTTGATTTTGAGAGTTTAGTTGGTCGTTGTTGTTGTTTTCCATCTAAATTATCCTTTAATTCATTATATAAGCGATGATAAATAGATGTCTCAGCTTCATGAGGTCGCAAGTTAGAGTTTAACTCTAAGTTTGCAAAGGTTTGCTCCACTATCTCTTTTGAAAAAGCAGCCATAAGGTTTTTAGAGAGTTTTTTACGTGGTTGCTGGAAAGCAATCTTTAAAAACGTTTCAAACTTCTCATCGTCTCTTGACTGGTTTTTTTCTATTAAAAGCACGGCAGAAGTAACGTTTGGAGGTGGTACAAATGCTTCGCGCTCAACTTCGAAACAGAGTGTAGCTTTTCCTACGCTGGTTGCAAGTACAGAAAGAGCAGAAAATTCTTTTTGTTTTGCAACTGCCGCGAATTTCACGGCAACCTCTTTTTGAACCATGACCAGTATGGACCGGCATTGTTCATCTCTCAATGCTTTTAAGATGATATTGGTCGCGATATAATAGGGCAGATTCGCAACCAGATGATAAGGCTCATCCAGCAGACTTCCTGACTCCCAACGCTCAAGCACATCCCCACAACGAAGTTCAAAGTTCCCTTGACGGATGGGTTCCTCAAATTCAGTAGTGAGATGCTCACATAATCTTTTATCAACCTCAAATGCTGTGACATTTCTAGCTTTTACAAGCTCTTTGGTTAAATCACCTAAGCCAGGCCCAATCTCTGCAACTTTTAAGTTGTCGTTGGGCATCGCTTGGACGATTTTTTGAAGGTAGTAATCATTTTTTAAAAAGTTTTGTCCAAATTTCTTAGATGCAAATTCGGCTAAATTTTCACTAATCATACTATAATCTACCTTTATACTATATTCTAATCCCAAGCAAGGGATAATTTTTGTATAATCTTACCATAATTTAGAACGTTTTTCACGCAAAGCCCGAAAAACTAGGCTAACATTGCGTTATACTAAGGCTATATACTGCGATAATTTCAGCAGTCGGCTTATGTAACCGGTCGTATTTATATATATTAGCTAAAGTTCTAGAATAATTTAAAATGAAAAGAGATGCTTATATGGACTATTTTGCAAAACGAATTATTCCTTGTCTTGATGTCAATAACGGACGTGTAGTAAAAGGTGTAAAGTTTGTAGGTTTACGTGATGCAGGTGATCCTGTAGAAGTAGCAAGACGCTATAATGATGAAGGTGCAGATGAAATCACTTTTCTTGATATCGGTGCAAGTCATGAAGGTCGTGATACCATCGTAGAGGTGGTAAAAAAAGTGGCACAAGAGGTATTTATTCCTCTTACTGTAGGAGGGGGTATACGGGAACTCTCTGATATTTATAATCTTCTTAATGTAGGTTGTGACAAAGTAAGCATTAACTCTGCTGCTATCAAAAGACCAGAGTTTATCGAAGAAGGTGCAAAACGATTTGGTTCTCAGTGTATTGTAGTTGCCATTGATGCTAAAAGAGTCTCTAACGGAAAATGGCATGTTTTCACGCATGGCGGCAGAAAAGATACAGGTATCGATGCATTGGAATGGGCAAAGGAAGCATATGAAAGAGGAGCCGGTGAGCTACTAATAACCTCTATGGATGCGGATGGAACCAAAGCAGGATTTGATAATGAACTCAATAGAAAGATCGGTGAACTTGTGAATATTCCTGTTATAGCATCTGGTGGAGCAGGTACGATGAAACATATAGAAGAGGCATTTACTTTAGGAAATGCAGATGCAGCACTTGCCGCTTCTATTTTCCATTTTAAAGAGATTGACATTATGGAACTAAAAAGCTATCTTAGAGGGAAAAATATCCCAGTGCGAATGTAATGCAAGTGAGACTATAATGATAGTATGTGCAGGGCAGAGTGAACAGTTTTCTTTTGCTGAACCCATAGGCATAGGATTGACTGATGTTGCCATTAACCTCACACAGCTTTGTATGTTAAAGCCTCCCGAGTTTTTACTTTTTGTGGGAACAGCAGGAAGTTACGGTGAAAAGAAGATTTTTGACATTGTTGAATCACGCACTGCTACAAATATTGAGAACAGTTTTTTTACAGGCGGTTCTTATACGCCTATAGACAATATGATTAGTTCAGCCTCCGATGGTACCTTTGCTACATCATCTTTGCTTAACGGTTCTCATGTTTCACGTGAAACCCGTGAAGCAGACGACAATAGTTTGTCGTCTATAGGGTTGAAACCGGAGCGGTGGAGCAAAGCGACCCGCGAAGGCCGGGAAACACTTGTGAATTCATCAAATTATATTACAACAGATAAAAACATAGGAAGAGACTATCTCTCAAAAAATATTGGCTTGGAAAATATGGAATTTTATGCCGTTCTAAAAGTAGCGAAGAAATTTGATATTCCAGCGGGTGGTGTTTTTATAGTGACAAATTATTGTGATGAGCATGCACATAAAGATTTTATGGCTAATCAAAAAGAAGCAATGAATAAATTGACAGAATATATGAGAAAAAGAGTGAATAGTGAGCAGTCAGGTAGCAGGTATCAACCGGCAACTTAGAAAGATCACTGTTCTATAGATTGAAACCTATTAGTAAAGATAAAGAAGAAAATAATGAATAAAAAAATAATACAAGATCTAACCAAAGAAGAGTTAAGTAAACTGATCAAGCCTTCTTTTAGAGCAAAACAAATTTATAATTGGATCTATCATAAGTATGCAGAGTCATTTGAAGAGATGAAGAACCTGCCAAAAGAGATGAGAGAAAAACTTGATAAGGAGTATACACTTACGCCACTCAAAACACTTACGGTACAAGACAGTATAGACGGCAGCCGTAAATATCTCTTTGAACTTCATGATGGACATACGGTAGAAGCCGTGTTACTTTTGATGCGTGATAAAGAGTATCATGAAGATGGCTCTGTAAAGCATCAGGAACGCTATACAGTCTGTATCTCATCTCAGGTAGGGTGCAAGGTAGGGTGTGCATTTTGTTTGACTGCAAAGGCTGGTTTTATGCGTAATCTGACTGCCGGTGAGATTGTTTCTCAACTGCTCATGATCAAAAAAGACAATGACATTGATGCCAATCGTCGTGTCAACATTGTCTATATGGGTATGGGTGAACCGCTTGACAACCTGGAAGAGGTTGTTAAGTCAGTAAAAATATTTGCAGACCCTGAAGGGATGGCTATCGCAACACATCGTCAAACCATTTCAACTTCAGGGCTCAGTTCCAAGATAGAAAAACTGGGAAAGATGGAGCTGGGAGTAAATCTTGCTATTTCACTTCATGCGGTAGATGATGTGTTGAGACAACAGTTGATGCCTATTAACAAAGCGTATAATATCAAGTCCATTATTGATGCTGTGAAGAATTTTCCTGTCAACGACAGAAAAAGAGTGATGTTCGAGTACCTTGTCATCAAAGATGTCAATGATGATATCTCTGCGGCAAAGAAACTTTTGAGTCTACTTGATGGCATCAAAGCAAAAGTAAACTTGATCTATTTTAATCCTTATGGCGGGACCGAATTTAAAAGACCAAGCGAAAAAGACATGAAAGCGTTTCAAGAGTATCTTACCAAAAGAGGATTGCACTGTACCATACGTGAGTCTAAAGGATTAGATATCTCTGCAGCTTGTGGGCAACTTAGAGAACAAGAATTAGAAGGAGAGCTGTAATGCCAGGTATGGAGTTGTTTTTATTGGGGTTTATTATTCTTATAGCGGGAATTGGTGTGGGCTGGTTTATTTATGATTCTCGTTCTGAGGATGAGAAATGAGACTCGTTAAATAAACGACAACTGCTTGTCGTTTATAGAGTCGGAACCAGAGTGGTCGTAGCAAAGTGTAGCCACGGCGGCTTGATCCCTTTTCTTTTTTCTTTTGCAACAAAAGAGAAAACGAACACAAAAGAAAAAAATGCAAGGGACTGTCGTGGGTGAATATACTTATATGACAGGTAGAACTTTTACTGGCTTGAGCTACTTCCTCTTATGCATTAAAAACGCGTTTTTCTTTCTCACAAATCAAATTTTTCATCCCTCTAAAATCAGTTCTGCTCTCTATATGGAATGTGGGACCATAAGGAAATGTCAGGCTTTGGGCATGAAGCATCAGCCTGCTTGCACCCATTGCTATCATCCGTTCTTCTTTGGTTTGTGTTTGTTCTAGGTAAGCATCACTGGCTTCATACGTAGTCCCATAGATTGGGTCTCCTAAAATAGGATGTTTCACGTGAAACAAATGTACTCTTATCTGATGGGTTCTGCCGGTAAGAGGGTAGCAGGCAACGAGTGTTGCATCCAGAATTTCATCATAATAGAGTGGTTTAAAGTCTGTATGGGCACTTTTCCCTTCATCATCTATAAAGACTTTATGTTTGGTTTTAGAGTAGTCATTATTGATCTTTATGGCTTTGTTTACTGAAAAAGGTTCTGTCAATTTACCATCCACCCAGGCAAGATAACTCTTCTTTATGGTCTTGATCTCAAAGGCATTTTTGAGGTAGGACTCTGCTTTTTTATGTTTGCTTGCAAGTAGTAATCCAGAGGTTTCCATATCGATACGGTGTGTAGCATTGGCATTGTCCCCGGAGAGATGCCGTATCTCATCTAACATAGAGTAGGGTGTAGCCATTGTGTTGGGGTGTACAAGTGTCCCTGATGGTTTTTCAAAAACCATGAAATCTTTGTTTTGAAAGAGAGGGGTCTTGCCTTGGGAAGAGGGTTTAAAGTAGACGATCTCAACTTCACCTTCTATCTTCCCGCCAGTAAGAAACATGGATTTCCCATCTATGAGTAGGCGACCTTTTGCGATAACCCTTTGGGCTTGCCCTTGTGTAAAGTTAAAGGTGCGCATGATAAAAAGGAAGGCAGGCATCAACTCTGGTACAGTAAACTTCTCTTTGACAAATGGCATTTCTTACCTCTCTATAACAGCTATTTTGGTAGAATTGTATCAAAATTTTATACACATAAGGGTATGGTATGGTAGAAAGATATTCACGTGAAGAGATGGCAAGTAATTGGACGATGCAGGCGAAATATCAAGCATGGCTTGATGTAGAAAAAGCAGTAGTCAAAGCATGGAACAGACTAGGACTTATTCCGGATGAAGATGCAAAAAAGATCATTGACAATGCAGGGTTCTCTGTAGAACGTATTGATGAGATAGAAGCGATTACCAGACATGACCTTATTGCTTTTACGACTTCAGTTTCTGAAACACTGGGTGAAGAGAGTAGATGGTTCCACTATGGTATGACCTCTTCAGATACAGTAGATACTGCTGTAGCACTTCAAATGAAACGTTCTTTGAATATCATTATTGAAGATGTAAAGATGATGATGGAGTCCATTAAAAAAAGAGCAATGGAACATAAAATGACATTAATGGTGGGAAGAAGCCACGGTATCCATGGTGAGCCTATTACTTTTGGGCTTGTACTTGCTGTATGGTATGATGAAATGGCTCGTCATCTTGAGAACTTGGAACAGACCATGAAAGTCATTTCAGTAGGACAGATCTCAGGAGCCATGGGTAACTTCGCACATGCACCATTAGAGCTTGAAGAGTATGCGATGGAAGAACTGGGGCTTCAACCGGCACCAGCATCAAACCAAGTTATCCAGAGAGACAGATATGCGAGACTTGCTACAGCATTGGCACTGCTTGCATCAAGTATCGAAAAGTTTGCTGTGCAGGTAAGACACTGGCAAAGAACTGAAGTGTATGAGTGTGAAGAGTTCTTTGCGAAAGGACAAAAAGGTTCTTCGGCTATGCCACACAAGAGAAATCCTATTCTTACAGAGAATATTACAGGACTTGCACGTATCATTAGAGCTTACGCAACACCTGCAATGGAGAATGTAGCACTATGGCATGAAAGAGATATCTCACACTCTTCTACAGAGCGTTTCTGGTTACCGGATTCATTCATCACAACAGACTTTATGTTGCACCGTATGAATAATGTTATTGCAAACCTCACTGTCATGCCGGAGAACATGATGAAGAACCTGAACCTTACAGGTGGACTTGTGTTTTCTCAGCGTGTACTTCTTGAGCTTCCTAAAGCAGGTGTAAGCCGTGAGGATGCATATAAGATCGTGCAACGGAACGCGATGAAAGTATGGGAAGAGATCCAACAAGGAAAACCGACAACCAATGAACAGGGTGAATCACTTTACCTTCAGTATCTGCTCGCAGATGAAGAGTTGAGAAATTCATTGAGTGAAGAGCAGATCAGAGAGTGTTTTAACTTCGACTATTATACAAAAAATGTAGACAAAATTTTCGCTAGAGTTTTTAAATAGGCTTATAGCATACCACTTTGCACGAGATATTTAACGCTGTACAGATGTACAGTTTTTAAATCTCCTGCACTAATTAATGCACTCTAATCCTATTTAGGTTTTTGTGTTGTTTTTTTTACTTTGTTTTTTATAAATTTTTTCATTATTTTTCACTACTTCCCACCCCGTCGGCACTTGCTAAACTATCACATTTTCTTATAAAAAGATTGCCTAAAAATGATACAAAATTAACAAATCTGCAAGCATAATTTCAGTAGAATCACTTAATATTTTAACCTCAAAATAGAGGTATTTTTTATGTAGGACTAGGAGCAAATATGATCAGAATTGTCAAGCGAAATGGAAGAGTAGAGACCTTGGATGTATCCAAGATTCAGAAGTACACATCTGCTGCGGTAGAGGGGCTTGACGGTGTAAGTCAGAGTGAATTAGAAGTCGATGCCAAACTCCAGTTTCGTGATATGATCAGCTCTGAGGAGATACAAACCACACTTATTAAGACAGCGGTTGACAAGATCGATATCGACAGACCAAACTGGACCTTCGTAGCTGCGAGACTGTTTCTCTATGATATCTACCATAAAGCTACAGGCTTTACAGGCTATAACCATCTTCGTGAGCATTTTGAGCGTGGTGAGAAAGAGGGGCGTATTGTTCTTGGACTTAAAGAGAAGTATGATCTTGATGATTTAAATGATTACATCAAGCCAGAACGTGATTTGCAGTTCACCTATCTTGGACTTCGTACACTTTACGATAGATATTTACTGAAAGACCGTAATGGTGTGCCTATAGAACTTCCACAACAACTCTTTATGGGTGTAGCGATGTTCCTGGCACAAAATGAGTTCGACTGCCAGACATGGGCAAAGAAATTCTATGACATCTTGAGTAAATTTGAAGTGATGGCAGCCACACCGACACTCTCCAATGCCAGAACACCCAGACACCAACTCAGTTCTTGTTACATCGGTTCAACACCGGATAACATTGAAGGTATCTTCGATGGGTACAAAGAGATGGCTCTGCTTTCCAAGTTTGGCGGAGGCATCGGTTGGGACTGGTCACTGGTACGTGGTATGGGTTCATATATTGATGGACATAAACATGCAGCTGGGGGGATCGTTCCTTTTCTTAAGATCGCCAATGATGTTGCTATTGCAGTAGATCAGCTTGGTACACGTAAAGGGGCTATTGCCGTTTACATAGAGCCTTGGCATATTGATGTACGCGATTTCCTTGATTTGAAGAAAAACTCTGGTGAAGAGCGTCGTAGAGCACATGACCTTTTCCCTGCACTCTGGCTCAATGACCTCTTTATGCAAAGAGTAGAAGAAGACAGTACCTGGACACTCTTCGATCCGTTCGAAGTGACAGAGTTGACAACACTTTATGGTGAAGAGTTTGAGAAGCGTTACATAGAGCTTGAACATTCTGATGACAACATCACCAGAGAAGTGATCTCGGCAAAAGGGCTCTGGAAAGAGATACTCAGATCTTATTTTGAGACAGGTAACCCGTTCCTTACTTTTAAAGATGCTGCAAATAAAGCGAATCCTAACAAGCATGCAGGTGTCATTAGAAGTTCGAACCTTTGTACAGAGATCTTCCAAAATACAGGACCGAATACCTACAAGATACAGTTTACATTTGAAGATGGTACAGTAGAAGCCTATGATGAAAATGAGATGCTTACTGTAGACAATGGTATGACTAAGCCGGCGAAGAAAGTGACAGCGCTCGACAGCCTTAACGGTAAACAGATCTGGATCGTTGACAAAGAGAAAACAGATGGTGACACGGCAGTATGTAACCTTGCTTCTGTCAACCTCTCCAAAGTACATACACAGGAAGATCTGGCACGTGTTGTACCTACAGCTATTCGTATGCTTGACAATGTCATAGACCTTAACTTCTACCCTCTTGCAAAAGTAAAGAAGACGAATGAAAAGTCAAGATCCATCGGTCTTGGGGTGATGGGTGAAGCACAAATGCTTGCAGAGAACAAGATAGAGTGGGGAAGCCATGAGCACTTTACCAAAGTAGATGAAGTGATGGAGTCTCTCTCTTATTATGCTATCCGTTCTTCCAGTGACCTGGCGTTGGAGAAAGGGAAGTATCCTACCTATGAAGGGTCTGACTGGGCCAAAGGTATCTTCCCTATTGACAAAGCAAACGAGAATGCCTGTAAACTGGTTGACAGAGGCGGACTCTTCGGCTACAGTCATGACTGGCAGGCACTTAAAGAGAAAGTCAAAACAGACGGTATGAGAAACGGTTACCTTATGGCTATTGCTCCTACCTCTTCCATCTCTATCTTGACGGGTACGACACAGGCCATAGAACCGGTCTATAAACGTAAATGGTTTGAAGAGAACCTTTCAGGACTTATCCCTGTAGTAGCACCGAACCTCTCTCCGGATACTTGGCAGTACTATACACCGGCATACGATCTTGACCAAAATGTACTCATCAAAGCCGGAGCGATCCGCCAGAAGTGGATAGACCAGGGGCAGAGTCTGAATATCTTCATCACACTTGATAAAGCGAGTGGTAAATATCTTAATGAGATCTATATGAATGCCTGGAAGTTCGGATTGAAGTCGACGTATTATTTGAGATCTCAGTCGCCTGAAAGCACAAATGATGTTGAGGATCGTTCACAAGAATGTGTGGGTTGCCAATAATATTCTTATTAAAATAGTTTCTTCTTTGTTTTTGCAACAAAGAAGAGAAACGAACCCAAAAGAAGAAAGTGCAAATGGCTATCGCGGGAAATAAATTCTTCTTTGGATTTCTATTTTTATTTGAAGTAGACTCTTCTTCACTTTTTTTTACTTTCGTTCCCATGCTTTTCGTGGGAATGTATATATCAACTTAAACTTCAAATTAAATACAACTTGCCGTTAGATAATAATAAAACTTTTTCTTTCATCATAAAGTAATATATGTTTCCCTTTATTCCTTTTCTTTTTTTCATGCGCAAAAAAAGAAAACGAACCCAAAAGAAAAAAGCACAAAGGAAATTTGATTTTTTAGTTATCTACTACTTTACAGAGTAAATGAATTGTCGTTTTAGTTTTCAAAGTTTTTGTCATCCCCGGGTCAAGCCCGAGGATCTAGAATTTCTGATGGAGAGTTATTTTGATATTCTTCTTAGTTTGAAGTCTAGATTCCCAATCAAGTTGGGAATGACGAGAGTCAAAAGTATAGAAAAGCCATAAAATCAAAAATAACCTATCTAACACGCAAAATAATCCATTTTAATACCTTTTTTAACCTCTGATATAGAAAAAATAAAAAAAACGCTTATTTTAGCCCCTAAAAAGAGGCTAATTTGATGATGAAATAATGATTTTTATCATTCACCAGTATAAAGTTGTCTCGGTCTGGCAATTTTTAATGTTTCATCTTTTTTGAACTCTATCCATTGGGTTATCCATCCGACTGTTCTTCCTATGACAAAAATAGGAGTGAACATCGGTTTTGGTATTTGTAAGGCAGTGAGGATGATACCGGTATAGAAATCAATATTCGGGTAGAGATTTCGTGAAATAAAATACTCATCGCTCAAAGCGATCTCTTCTATTTTTCTGGCGATCGCCATGAGTTCTGTATCAAGACCCAATTCGTCTCTCAGTTCATCCTGTAACTTTTTGAGTATCTTGGCTCTCGGGTCGAAGTTTTTGTAGACTCTGTGACCAAAGCCCATAAGTCTGAAGTCATCATCCGGGTCTTTGGCTTTTTCTATGAAAGCTTCTACGTTATCTACACTTCCTATCATCTCCAGTTGTGCAATGACGGATTCGTTGGCTCCTCCATGTGCCCGGCCCCAAAGTGCTGAGATACCTGAAGCGATGGCAACATAAGGGTGTGCACCTGTCGAGGCTACCCCTCTTACTACGGTGGTTGATGCATTTTGTTCATGGTCTGCATGCAGGGTGAAGATGGTGTCCAGGGCTCGCACCTCAATATCTTTTATTACTTCATGTCCGTTTGCATGCAGATGCATCTTTCCTCCGGGGTAGGCACGCATCATGGTTAAAAAATTTTTCGTGAAACCCAGATCGATATCGGGCTGGATGAACGGTATGCCCAAAGAGTGTCTATAGGCAAACGCTGCAATGGTTGGGATCTTTGAGATGATACGTCGTGCCATCTCCTGATACTCCTCTTCACTCTCCAACTCCAGGTGGTCATCATAAAAAGAGGCTAGAGCAGTTACCGCTGCGGAGAGTGTTGCCATAGGATGTGCATTGTCCGGGAAGGCATTGAAGAGGTGACGTAAGCCTTCGTGTAAAAATGCACGGTGTCGTATCTCCAGATCAAAGTCACTAAGTTCCTGGGCGGAAGGAAGACGTTTATTGAGCAGAAGAAAGCAGCTTTCAAGATAGGTGTGATTTTGAGCCATGTCTTCTATGGTAACGCCTCTGTAGCGCAGCTCACCTTTTGCACCATCTATGAATGTGATCTTGGATTCACAACATGCAGTGGATGTATAGCCAGGGTCATAGGTGAACATACCTGTATCTTGAAAAAAGGTACGTATATCGACCACCGAAGGTCCTCTTGTTGCATCCAGGATATCATATTCGTACGTTTTACCTGTTTTGTTGTTGGTTAACGTAACAGTATTCTTTTTCATCGCATAACTCCTTTTTTATTTTTCTTTTGAGTAGATCCACACCTAAAAAGTCACAAAGGATCTTTGCATCTTCAAAGGCATTTCCCAAGCAGCTGGAGGCACCGGGCGAGGGGGTCATATTGAAAATGATGCCTGCACCTGTGTTTATTTTGGCTTCTCCCAGAAGCAGTTTTTTGGCTTTTTTGTCGATGATCTGGGGACGCATACCGCCATATCCATCGGCATACTCTATGTCATCACTGTGTAAAGTAGGGATAAGCTTTTGTACCTCCTTTATGAAGAACTCATTTCCGATACCCGGGAGTTCATGGGCAAAATTACGCATGATGTAAGCACGGATATCTTCATCTTTCATCAGATCGTAATAGACACCGAGTACAGAACGGTCAATACTAAGAAGGTCAAAAAGATTGAGTATCTCCATATGATGGTAACGCTCCAATGCAAGCATAGCAAAGGCAGTAGGGCCAAAACGTGTTTTCCCGTCTGCAGTAAGGTCTGGGTCTCCATGTACGGCTGCAAAAGGCAATTTTGGATTTTGCATGGTATAGACTTTTGCATTGAGTAGTTGTTTTTTGGCAAAGTAGAAACTTCCGCCTATGGGAAGCATGGCATAGTCATCTCCATAGCCCATCTCATGTGCAAAGAGTAAAGAGTGTGCACCAGCGTCTACTACCACCACTTCACTCATAAACTCACCCCGGTTAGTGCTTATAAGAAATTTGTCCCATTTTTTGGTGATCTTGGTCACTTCCATGCCAAAATTAAGATCCACCGTGCAGCTCTCTTTTTGGGAGAGGTCTATAAAAGTTTGACTTAACTTCCCAAAATCAACTGTAGTGATCTTATTTTTGGTCCCCATTGCCAAGATAGGTTCTTTTCGTCCTTTGGTCAACATAGGCTCTATGACTTCAAGTACTTTTGCATCCCAAAGTTCAAGGTAGGGGAAAAGGACTTTAAAGGTCTTATACCGCGCTCGAAGCTCTGCTATCTCTTCCTCTCCTACGGCTAAGACCATTTTGGGTTTTCTGAATCCTATCGTATCTTCATAGTTAAAATGCGTAATGAAATTTGCAACCATAGAAGAAGAGGCAGAGACTTTTTTTGCTTTTTCATAATCATAATTGGTTTCAATATCGCCGATATGCAGGGTTTGAGAGTTTGCTTTTGCCGAAGAGTTCAGTGTGGCAGGTCTATTATACTTTTCAAAAAGAGTGATAGACTCTATTTCTGTATATCTGGAGAGCATAAAAAGTAATGCTGTACCGGAGATACCTCCACCAATAATGGCAACTTGTGTATAGTATGAACCATGTGTCATAAGCATATCCTTCTAAGACTTCTAAGATGAGTATAGTGATCATGCGTAGAATTTGTGTGGAGTTTTGCTATAATCCCTCCAAAAAAAGGATATCTCATGAAAAAATTTGAAAATGTAAGTGTAGAGTTGGAAGGTAACAGCTATTTTGACGGAGCAGTCACGAGCCGTACGGTCAATTTTGCAGACGGCAGTAAAAAAACATTAGGGTTCATGCTTCCAGGTGAATATGAGTTCGGCACGGCCGCAGCAGAGTTGATGGAGATCACTTCGGGTGAGCTGGATGTGAAATTACCAGGTAGTGATGCGTGGGTAAGCGTTAAAGGTGGAGAGTCTTTCAATGTCCCTGCAAACAGTAAATTTCAAGTGAATGTGAAAACCATTACTGATTATTGTTGTTCGTATTTATAGAATCCACAGTCAGTACACAAAAAAAAGCTATACTTCTCACAAGAAGGTCGTAGAGTGTCACTTTTTCCTCCCCCTTTTGACACTCTATCCATATAGTAAGTATGGATCGGTCTTCTTGGTAACTTTTCATTATTATTTTGTACCTTTAACTCCCTCCTTGGTACAACTTCCTTTAAATTATATTTTAAGAAAAGTTACCCTTTAATTGCCTGCATGGCTACGCTTCGCTCCGACCATTTCGGTTTTGCTAATGTTCTTGCCTTCGCGGCTCCACTTTGTTACGACCGCTACGGTTTCTTTCCTACAAACGTGAAGCAGTTCATGTATAGGTATTGTTTTCCTTCATGGCTCCGTTTCACTCCGACCACTCCGGTTTCGTAGCTAAAAACAACAAGCAGTTGTTGTTTTCTTAACGCTACTCACCCCAACCATGCATTTTTTTAGAGATGAGTACATCATAATTTTCAAATAGATCATCTATGGTATTGCTTGCTACATAATAATGCTCTTCAAGCAGTGCCATCCAATGATAGCGTTCTTTGTAGCTTCCTTTAGGAAGAAAGATGATGATATTCCCCGCATTTTTAATGATGCCATGAGCTTTTTTAAGAAAGTCACTTCGCATCTCTTCTTTGATGGCAGTTGTGACAAAAAGATATTCATAGAGTTTACCTTGTATCATGTATCTGGGGCGCTCAAGTGTGAATTTGATGGGTTTGACCTCTTCGATGTCCTTGGCCTTGAATTTACTGGACATTGCATCAAAAAAAGAGGGATTAGTGCAGTTTATCTGATATTCATACCCTCTTTTTTGACAAAAATCACTCAAAATTTCTGTCATCATCTCTCCGCTTTCGGAAAAATGGGCTATGCGTAAAGCAGGTGCAGGTGCTATGATCTCCAGTAGTTTTTCCAGTTTGTCTTGTTCAATATTTTTCATAGCAAAAGTGTAGCTAAAAATCAGTATAATGCATGTAAAATAAATCATAATAAATAATCAAGGTTTACAGATGTTACGTAAAAAGATATACAATCCTGAATCTCAGGAAAAAACCAGTGAAAGAAAGATATTTGGAGGTGATCCGACAGGGATATTTGAGCTTAATGACATCAAATACCAATGGGCATATAACCTTTGGGAAATGATGCTTAACAATACATGGTTCCCTAAAGAGGTTGACATGACAAGAGATGTGAATGACTATAAACATCTTACAGATGCAGAAAAATCAGCATATGACAAGGTCTTGGCACAGCTCATCTTCATGGATTCACTTCAGACCAATAACATCATTGATAATCTCAACCCGTTCATTACTTCTCCGGAGGTGAATCTTATTTTGGTAAGACAGGCATTTGAAGAGGCATTGCACTCTCAAAGTTATGCCGTAATGGTAGACAGTATCTCTACAAATTCCCAAGAGATCTATGAGCTTTGGAGAAGAGATATGAAGCTCAAGTCTAAAAACGATGCCATTGCAAAAGTCTATGAAGAACTTTCCTCAAATCCGACAGATGAGAACATCGTGAAAGCGATGTTCGCGAACCAAATCCTGGAGGGTATTTACTTCTATAGCGGATTTGCTTATCTCTATACACTTGCAAGATCGGACAAGATGTTGGGAACAGCACAGATGATCCGTTTCATTCAAAGAGATGAGGTCACGCACCTTTTGCTTTTCCAAAACATGATCAATGCCACTAAAAAAGAGAGACCGGAACTCTTTACAAAAGAACTTCTTGATGAGGTATATGAGATGTTCAGATCAGCTGTTAAACTTGAAAGTGAGTGGGGTGCGTACATTACACAAGGTCAGATCCTTGGACTTACAGATGAGATCATTGAGCAGTATATTCAGTATCTTGCAGATAAAAGACTGCATGCAGTCGGTATGGAGAAGCTTTATAATGTGGAACATCCTATCAAATGGGTGGATAACTTCTCTCAATTCAATGACCAAAAGACAAACTTCTTTGAGGGGAATGTGACGAACTACTCAAAAGGAAGTCTTGATCTGGATGACTTTTAGGAAAAACTATGATCAAAATACCTAAAAAGATGGAAGCTGTGGTACTGCAGCTTCCGAGTAAAAAACGCTATCAAGAGAATCTTGACAAACTACTGGAGCTTCTTAAAATACACCAGGATAAACAGATCATTGTTGCTCCTGAAGTGTATCTTACAGCCTATGATTACGAGCATATGGAAACAGCTGCCATGTTTTCACTCAATGCCCTTAAAACACTTAAAAAAGAGGTAGATGAACAGATCGTTGTTTTGACCCTTATCTTAAAGGATGGTGATGATTTTGTCAATCAGGCGGTTGTCATTCATAAGCATAAAGTAGTGCATAGACAAAACAAGGTCAAACTTTTTAGGCTGGGAGATGAAGATCTCTATTTGAAAGCAGGAAAAGAAAAAAAGATAAAGCCTTTTAAAATAGAGGGTGTAACATATGCACTGCTGATCTGTTTTGAATTGAGATTTAAAGAGCTATGGAAAAGAATTGAGGGTGTTGATGTGGTACTTGTACCGGCAAGGTGGGGATTGTTCCGTAAAAGACACTTAGAGATACTTTCACGTGCATTGGCAGTGATGAATCAGTGTTATGTTCTTCTTGCTAACAGTTCTGATGCCGATATGGCAAGTGCTTCAGCTATTATTTCTCCCAATGGAGAAGCCATACAGGATGATGCTAAAGAGAGTATAGAAGGTGTGGTGGATTTTCGAGAAATAAAGAAGATGCGACGTTATATTGTGATGGATTAAATGCTCTTAATCACATTTTAGATAAAATCTCTCCATTAATTAGGATTCGGGGAACAGTGACGTATGATAAAGGCAAGACAGCGACAAAATCTTGTGGCAGAAATAGAGAAATACTTTACACTGGATGCTCATGTCAAAGAGGCATTTTTAGCAGTAGACAGAGAGATTTTTGTACCAAATGAGTTTAAGCACCTCTCTTATCAGCTTGAAGCACTTCCTTTAGCTGCAAGCCAGTGGATCTCCTCACCTTTAACGGTAGCAAAAATGACACAGCACTTAGAGCTTGAAGGTGTAGATTCCGTACTTGAAGTTGGCTGTGGAAGCGGATACCAGGCTGCAATCCTAAGTAAGATCACCCGTCGTGTCTTTACGATAGAACGTATTGATACGCTTTTGAAAGAAGCAAAAGGGCGTTTTTCCAAACATGAAATGCACAACATTTTTACACGTTTTGATGATGGACAAAGAGGATGGAAACAATATGCACCTTTTGAACGTATTCTATTTTCTGCTACTGCAAAAGAGATCCCCTCTGTACTTTTTGAACAGTTGGCTGAAGGGGGAATCCTGATTGCTCCTATTGAACAGAGTAAGGATTATCATATCATTACCCGTTATTATAAAAGAAACGGACGAATCAGTTCGGAGATGATAGAACAGTGCCTCTTTGTCCCCGTACTGGACGGTACGCAAAAGTAGTTGACACTTTTCATAAAACTTATGTTATGATTTACAAAAATGAACCCCCTGAATGTTTAGGGTTATTCAGTGGTTTAATGTAAACAGGGATATGGAATGGAAAAGTTGATGAAGCCGGCAGAGTATGCCAAAGAACTTGGTATCTCTAGACAAGCAGTCTATGCAAAGATCAAAAGAGGTATCCTCTCAGCCAAAAGTGTAGAGGGAAAACTCTATATCGTAGTTGACAATACGATACAAAATGAGACTTCAAAGCCTACTCCTTCTGAAGCAAAACAAAGCATGGCAACTTCTACATCCATATCTTCTTCCGAACAAAGTTCCCAAAGAGAAGAGAAAGATTATAAAGCACTGCTTCAAGCCAAAGATGAAACGATTTCAGTCCTTAAAAGTACGGTGAAAGATCTTAAAAAGAGCAATAAACAGATATCGACTACACTCAAAGGAGAGATCGACCTGCTTAAAGAGGCATTCCATGAAATGCGTACATTGTATGTACATCAGCTTGAACAGAGAAAGCCGAAAGAGACTATAGAAGTTCTTACCGATACAGATACTGTAGAGATAGAAGAAGAGAAGTGGATCAGTTTTAAAAAGTTTTTTAAACTTGAGAGTATTGCGAAAGAGAAAAAACAGGAAGAGCTTAAAAAACGTTTTAAAAAAGCCTATAAAAAGGGTGATGAACGCTTGATGAAGATTAAAGGACAACTTAAATTGAATGCAAACAAAACCTATGAAGATATATTAAACTAATATGCAAGTACTAAAAGATTTTTCAAAAGAGTATAGTCTCTTTTTGGCTATCATTGCCTACTTTGGCATCAGCTATTTTGAACATACACTTGTGCATACTACGGCAGGTAACCTACTGGGGTTTGGTATCCTGTTTGCCGTTATCATCTACTCTGCTATGTCTGTAGCACACCATGCAGAGATGCTGGCAGAGAAGTTTGGCGAGCCTTATGGGACACTTATTTTGACGATCTCTGCGGTTATCGTCGAGATCATCATCATTGTTATCATGATGATGCATGCCGAAAGTCCCACGCTTGCCCGTGACACCATCTACTCTGCGGTGATGCTTGATATCAACGGACTGCTTGGCATTGCTGCGATTATCGGGGGTATCAAGTACGGAGAACAGCCTTACAACGTGGACTCTTCCAACTCTTACCTCTCTATGTTGCTTGTAGCCATAGGTATAGCGATGGTATTACCACACTTCATTAACCCAGCATACCACGATACATTCATGATGTTTAATGTGGTGATGTTTATATTGCTTTACGTGACTTTTACCCGCATCCAACTCAAATCACACAGATACTTCTTTGAGTATGAGGTCCAGAGTGAATGTAGAGAGGGCGAACACTGTGGGCCTTACCGTGAGATAAATGCCTGGTATCATGCCTTTAATCTCATCATCTCTATTATCGTTATCGGTGTGCTTGCCGAGATACTCTCTGTCTTCATGAGTAACACTCTGGAGACCTTCGGATTACCCCTTGCCATCGGTGCAGTGGGAGTAGCTGTCATATCTGCAGCTCCGGAACTCATCACCGCAGTACGTGCCGCAGTAGACAACCGTATGCAAACAGTCATCAACATCGCTCTTGGTGCATCGTTGGCAACTATACTTCTTACAATACCGGCTGTTATTTTAGTTGCAAGATACATGGGCATGGAACTTAATCTTTCTATTACGCCTGTGCAGGGAGTTATGCTGGGGTTGACACTTCTTGTGAGTATTGTCAACTTTAATGACGGTGAGACGAATGTACTTGAAGGGTTCTTGCACTTTATTTTGTTTGTGGTATTTGCATTTTTGTTGTTTGTATGAGAAGCGTGACGTAAATGTGAAAAGTTTAAACTATATCTTTTTACATGTGTAAAGGATGTCCCTGCAAAGCATGGGAACGAGAGCTACTTTATTGGAATAGAGTGACTAACTTTCCCACCACCTCATCATCCGTAAAGATCTTTACATACCGAATATCATACCGTGAAAAATGTTCGATCAGCTTCTCATCATTCTCTTTTAATCTGGCAAGATACTTTTCTATGCTTCTTTTTCCAAAATAAGTATCCATTTTAGCACCACTTTGAGGATTGCTAAGAGTTACTTCTGCAAGCTTCTTGGGAGACTCTTCTTCTCTGTCTCTAATGATGATGGCTATGACTTCATGTTTTTGTGCAAGGAGGGATAAGTCTACCTCTTCTAAAAAATCTCCTATGACAAAAACAAGTGAAGATTTATGCAGTCTTTTGAAAAGGTCTTCCATGGAGGTATTATAGTTTACTTTTGTTCCAAGTAGAGAAGCTTCAAAAAGTGTTTTAGAAAACTGCTCTATGTGGTAGAATTGTTTTGTAGGCGGTGTAGTGTTGGTTTGATTTTGTTCGTAGCTTATGCCTGTGAACAAGTCAGCGTTTTGCTGTGCTGCGTAGCCTAAGAGCGTTGCTGTTTCCGTAAGCTTCTCTTGTTTGGCATTTCCTGACCCAAAATAGAGGCTTCCGTCCATGAAAGCAGCCACAACAACGGAGAGCTCACGGTTGGCATGTAACTCCTTTATATAAGGCTTTCCCAGTTTTGCAGTGATGGTCCAGTTTATCTTACGGATGTCGTCGCCCATCTGGTACTCCCGCAACTCTGAGAAGTCATAGCCCTCTCCGTGAAGTTTGGAGAGGTTATGTCCGGACAGCAGGGTATAGACTTGGTGTCTGGCTTTGAGTTGCAGGGCTTTTAATGTGGTGTTCATTTAGAGATGCGCTTTCGGAAGTGGCGACTTTAGTCCCACCAAAAGTATATTTGCTTGAAAAAGTTTTTGTTTGTTTACAGTTTGTGCTTTTTTCCCCAATAAAAATCTATAAGTATTTAAATTGTAGGTGGGACTGAAGTCGCCACTCCCAAGAGTGATACATTTTTGTATACTTAGCATTACGGTACCGGCAATCTCTCAACGATCTCAGAGATCATTTCATCAGAAGTAACCCCTTTAGCCCTGGCCTCATAACTCAGGACGATACGGTGGCGCAGTACATCATGGACTACATAGCCTATATCAGCAGGGGTGACAAAGTCATTGCCTCGTAAAAAGGCTTTGGCTTTGGCTGCTTTGTAGAGGTCTATGGAAGCTCTCGGACTTGCTCCGAACATGATATGATGAGCGATATTCTCCAGTCCAAACTTGCCAGGGTCTCTCGTAGCGGAGATGAGCTGTACGATGTACTGCTCCAACTCTTTGTCTATGTGTATCTTTTCCAGTTCTTTCTGTAAGGTATGGAGTTCTTCGATACTGAGTACCTTTTGTACCTCTGCAAAACTTTTGCTTGCTCCCTTGCGCATGATCTCCAACTCTTCTTCTTCAGTGTTGTGTTTCACAACGATCTTCATCATAAATCTGTCCAGCTGTGCTTCAGGCAGGGCATAGACTCCCTCTTGTTCTATGGGGTTCTGTGTTGCCATGACCAGAAAAGGAGATTCGAGTTTAAAAGTCTCTTCTGCGATGGTGACTTGTCTCTCTTGCATCACTTCAAGCAGGGCAGACTGTACTTTGGCAGGGGCACGGTTGATCTCATCGGCAAGGAGAAGGTGGGTAAAGAGAGGACCTTTTTTGATGCTGAAAGAGTGGTCTTGAGGATTGTAGATCTGTGCACCGATAATGTCTGAAGGTAAGAGGTCAGGGGTGAACTGGATACGTTTGAAGTCCAGCCCGAGTGTTTTGGAGAGAGCATTGATGGTGGTGGTCTTAGCCAATCCGGGAACTCCTTCTACCAAGATATGCCCGTCACAAAGTAGTCCTATAAGCAAGCCCTCTATCATTGTCTCTTGTCCGATGACTGCTTTGCTTAGTTCTTGTTTGAGTTGTGTTATTTTTTGATTCATATTATTTGCTCCAATGCCTCTTGTTTGACTTTCTTAAAATGGATTTTACCATTTCCATATAAATGCTTTTCGAGTTTCTCAATACTTGATGCAAACGCTTTACTGTCTGTAGCCATAAGCAGTTGCAGTAAAGCTTTCTCATCCTTGCAGTCTTCTATCTTTTCTTTGAGTGGGTGAGATGTTTGTGTTATGGTCTTCTTCTTCCACTTTAAGCTTATGGCTGTCAAGTACCCCGATCCAAAAACTACAAGGTAACCAAGTAGGGTAGTAAGCCAGGACCAGTCATTCTGTAAAGGTTTGGGGCTATCGACTTTGTCAACCAAACGGTTGACATCTACTTTGCTAATGTCAAAATGTTGTTCCGGTACGGTCAGTTCGTAACGCTTTTCGGTTTTAGGATCAAAGGCTTTAAGTACGATAGGTTGGAGGTCAAAACTCTTGGCATGCGAAAGTGCCATAGGGTAGATGACAGAGCTTTGTGTCCCTTCTTCTGTGTTGACCGAATGGACTATGGGCTTTTCTGTAAAGAGGGTAAAGTTCACATCTTTAGGCAGCAGTCTCTCCATTAAAGGAGGATACCCTGTTCCTTTAATAGTGACTTGAAGAGGAAGAGGCTCATAGGCTTTTGCCTGATGTTTTTTGACCTGGTAGGTCAAGTTGAAATCTCCTACCAATGCGGTGTTTTCAGGCAGGGGTTTGACTTTGAGCGGCAGAGGCGGCAGAGGAATATCAGTATCAACAGTTACCAACCCTTTGACATTATCCCTGTCACCGGAAAAGCTGTAGGCAACACTCTCATCTGTCGTGACCCTCTTAAGAAGATCAAAAGTAATATTGATATCACCCGATTTGAGTGGGTAGATGAGATAGACATAATGCACTTTTGCATGATGATGGGTGTCTGTCTCTTTAATATCCAGTCTTTGAAAGCTGTAAGCATTACTTTTGTGAATATCGAAGTTGAAAAGAAGCACGATGTCAGGGTTGGTCTGGTCAAGGTCAAGCGTGAGGATGACAGGCTCTTTGACATAAGGGCCCTGCTTATCCAGATGAAAGGTATAGGTAAAATCTTCTGCATGCAGTACAAAGATACTCAAGCATAAAAGAATTAAATTACCAAGGCTGTGTTTCACGTATATATCCTTTGTTGATAAGCTCATAGACTTTGGAGCTTAGAGGCTGTTGTTCTTGCCTCTCATCAAGTATGAGTCTCTTTTTTTCTTTTTTGTCACCGGTTTTGCCTTCGCCTCCGGATCCCGAACCGGAACTTGGCTGATCTTCATCTCTTGTCTGTTCTTTATCACTCTCTTGTGATTCACTTTTGCTCGAGTCAGAATTTTGTGACTTAGGATGGGCGATGCCGAGCTCGGCAGATTTTTTCTTTTGTAAAAGTGCTACAAGTTGCAGATTGTATGTACTGTCTTCATCAACTCCCAGTTGTAAAGCCTTAGTATAATATATCTTGGCTTTATCGTACTCCTCCAACATGGCATAGGCATTGGCGATGTTGTAGTAGAGTTGCTGCTTGACGGTAGCAGAGGTGGAACGGATGGATTTATAGAGTTTGACCGCTTTTTGATAGGCGTGAAGTTTGTAGTAGGTATTGGCTAGGGCAAATTGGCTTTGCAAAGAGAGGCTATCCAGTTTTTTAAGATGCTGTTTGGTGGTGTTGAAGTCTTGGACTTGATAGCTCTTATATGCTTGATTCAGATGATAAGTATCTAGCATAGATGCTTCTGCATTGATCCCCAGGAGGGTGAAAAGTGTGATGAGATATTTTACTGATTTGGTATGAACCATGAAAAAGAGTAATAGAGCTAAAAAAAGAGGGATTTGGTAAAACTCCATGTAGTGGTATTGCATTTTTGTTGCCATCTTCCCTTTTTGTTCGTCTATATCAAATGCATCCTGTAGATCTTTAGCCGTTGCAGCAGGGGTGGTGGAAGCTGTGACATAGTGACCTTCTGTCTGTGAAGTCAATCTTTCCAATAGGGGATTAATGCGTGAGATGACCAGATTGTTGTCTTTGTCTTTAAGAAGTGACCCATCAGGTTTTTCTATCGTTGTGCCCTGTTTCGTACCTAATGCCAAAACAGTTAACGAGATATCTGCTTCTTGGAGTTGGTCTGTGAGTGTGTTCAGATCATCCTCTTCTCCTCCATCCGTAATGAGCAGCAGGTTTTTATGTGTGATTTTCATAGAGGATATTTTCTTAAAAAGTTTTTTAAGTGAAGTCCCTTTGGTGAGAATGTAGTCTGGGTTAAGACTTTTCAGGGCGATATTTATGAGTTCATGGTCAGTGGTGGGAGGAGAGAGCAACAGAGGGTTGGTGGTAAAGGCAATGAGCATGATATTGTCTTTTGGATTTTCTTTAAGAAAAGCACTTATCGTTTCTTTAGCAAAGTCATAACGGGTAGGACTGATATCTTTGGCTCTCATAGAATAGGAGACATCCAGAGCGATGATGATATCTTTTGCCTCTATGGAACGCTCCTCTAATCCTTGTTTAAGTACAGGACGACTCAGTGCAGTGACTATAAGCATAAGAATAACAAGGTGAACCGTTATGATGAGATTCTTTTTCTTTTGGCTCAAAAAGAGGATAATCAGGGGGATGAACAACCATAAAAAACCAGGATAGAGTAGACTCATGATTCACTCCTTCTCTGATAAAGAATCCAAAGCAAAAGAAGTATGAAAACCACACCTAAAGGAACGAGGATGAGAAGCTTTTGATTGAGATAATTCTCCCCTCGGATGGGACTTGGTTCAAGAGCATTGATCTCTTTATATACTTTTGAGAGAGCCTCTGCTGAACTTGCAGCATAACTTTTGCCACCACTCTCTTTTGCGATGGTCTCCAGCAGAGCTGCATCATAATCACTCTGTTTTCCTATACCGATAGTATAGATCTTAATACCCAATGCTTTTGCTTTTGCAACAGCCTCTTTAGGGGAATGTTTCCCTGCATTATGATACCCGTCTGTAAGCAGAATAATAGCTTTGTTCTGTGCCTCGCCAAAGGAAAGAGTGTGAATGGACTGCATGATAGCATCTCCTATGGCAGTACTCTCCCCGGCCAAACCTACATTGGTCATTTCAAGCAGATAGGATAAGGACTCCAGATCATATGTCAAAGGGGAAGCGGTGTAGGCAAAGGTACCAAAGAGTACCACCCCCATGTTGTCATCAAAACGTTTTTGTATGAATGCTTTGGAAAGTGTGGTCACTGTCTCGAACTTGTTTTTAAATCTATCTTTTGTATTAAACCCACTTTGTCCCATAGAGCCACTTGCATCAAGAGCCAGGATAAGGTTTCGCCCTTTTTTATGTTGATCGGATGCAGCATCATAGATAAAAGGTTTGGCAAGGGCTAGTACCATAAGGGTAAACAGTGCCATTTTAAGCCAAGGCTCCCAACTTAACAACGGACTCTCTCTTTTGATCCATCCTAGTTTAGGAAAATAGTATATCTTACTGTATTGTTTACACCATAAAAAACAGGGTAAAAGAAGTAATAAGATTAGAAAATAAGGTGAGCCAAACGTAAAATACATAATAAGATTTTAGCATCTATCCTATGAGTCGGGACTTAGAGGTACAAAAGTTCCAATAGGGGGGCAGGATACTCTCTATTTTCTAGCTTTAACATACTATTTACATATCAAAACAATCATTTTCATGAAATTTTTTGATATACTTTATAAAAATTCTTCTAATGGATGAAAATAGAGATGATAAAATTAAAAAATAGAATAATACATTTATTGATGGGAATAGGACTTTTTTCTGTATTATTTTTTGGACAGAGTACATTGGCAAAAACAGGAAGCCTGGAATTTCATGAAGCAGTCTCTGATGTTATGATGAACTCATTACAAACACAACCCAAAAATAGTTTTTTAAGAAAGCTCTATACTCAACTCTTTTTTATTCCCCTGTGGATCGATGAAGAGGCAGCTTCTTCTTTTACGAATGAGCTGTTTGCCCAGATCAAAGGAGATAAAACATTAAACCATACAAGCAGACTTTACCAAGATATGCTTCTCTTGGAACAAAAAGTAGCAAAAGTGTACGGAAATGCAGGTACTTTGTCTCAAAAGGTAGATTTGGAATTCAGGATCTCCCAACTCTATAAAGGATATGCAGATTATACACTTTACGGCAGTATCAATTGGGGTGCATTCAAGGCAAGACTTTTCAACCTGAAGGCACAAGACATCAATGCGGGATGGGATACCCATAGACCAAGAGTGACTCCTCTCTCTCTTATAGAAGATGCTATGATTAATGGCAGTCTGGAAGAAGCATTTAAGAGAGCGGAACCCAAAGAGTATCATTATGCAGCCTTAAAAAAAGCGCTTATTAGGTATTTGGAGATACAGCAAAGCGGGGGATGGGTACCGCTGCATCTCAAAGGATCGCTTAAGTTGGGAAAACCTTATGAGATCGTTCCTCTTCTTCGTGAAAGATTACGTGCTACCGGAGACTACCAGCCCTGTTCGGGAAGTAAAGAAGGACTGGTGTATGATGCATGTCTGAAGAAGGCAGTGATACATTTTCAAAAGCGTAACGGGCTTGTGCCCAATGGTGTGATAGAAAAAAATACCCGTGAAGCATTGAATCAAACGATCGAACAGCGTATTTTGACGCTCCGTCTCAACCTTGACCGTATCAAATGGTTAAAAGAACGTCATTCAAAACGGCATATCATTGTCAATATCCCGGCATTTACACTCTATTTTGAAGAGGATGGGAAGTTGCGACAGTCAATGAAAGTAATCACCGGGAAAAGAAACCATCCTACACCTATTTTTAGTAATACGGTACAGTACATTATACTTAACCCGTACTGGAATGTACCAAAAAGCATTATTCAAAAAGAGATGATCCCTAAACTGCTCAGAAACCCGAATGCAATGGCAAAAAAAGGGATCGAAATTCATACCGGATGGGGAAAAGATGCAAGAAAAATAAACGGAGGTGCTATTGACTGGAGTCGGTACCGTTATAGTAAAAACATGCCTTTTCGTTTTGCACAGGTACCGGGGACACAAAATGCACTGGGTAAAGTAAAATTCTTATTCCCCAACAGATATTCTGTCTATATGCATGATACACCGACCAAAAATCTTTTCAAAAGGAGTGTAAGAGCATTCAGCCATGGATGTATTCGTCTGGAACAGCCAAGAGAATTGCTTCAAACATTTTCTACCTTTAACAGTACGGTGGATTTTGATAGAGCACAAAAGATCTTAAAGGGTAGAAAAAGAACCCATCTTAATTTAAATGAAAAAGTTCCTGTGGATGTTGTTTATCTTACTGCATGGGTTGATTATGATGGAGTATTACAGTTTAGAAATGATGTCTATGGATACGATAAAATGCAACTTAGCTCTTTTAGAAAGTGGTAAGAAAGATTATTATGAAGAAGGATTTTTATGGCATTTAAATACGCTGTTGCATTAACTGGAAGTATTGCTACGGGTAAAAGCTCTGTCGTGAATATACTTTCTGGCTATGGATTTCTTTTTATTGATGCTGATAAAATAGCCCATCAAATACTGGATGAGCAACAAGCAGCTATCGCAAGGATGTTTGGTGAAGAACTTATTATGCATAACGGGGTAGACAGAAAAGGCTTGGGGGCTATAGTTTTTGGAAATCCTGCTAAACGTAAAGCACTTGAAGCATTGCTTCATCCACTTATCTATAATGAGATAGAAAGACAAGCTTTTATCCAGGATACATTTCAAGAACCTTATATTATCGATATCCCTCTTTTCTTTGAAGGAGGACGGTATCCCATAGAAAAATCTCTTGTAGTCTATGCCACAAAAGAACAACAGTTAAAAAGACTTATGCAAAGAGATGGGTATAATAAAGAAGAGGCGCTGAAACGTATAGAATCACAAATAGATATTAACGAAAAGAAAAAAAGAGCGACATATATGATAGATAATACGGGTGATTTAGAACAGCTTCAATATGAATGTGAACAGGTAAGAGAAGCAATTTTAGGAGATTTCAAGTGACAGTAACTAAATATTCGGGAAATGGCAATGATTTTGTCATGTTTGTGGCTAAACAAAAAGCAGACAGATCAGCACTTGCAAAAAAATTGTGCCATAGACAAAATGGTGTAGGAGCGGATGGCTTGGTGGTTTTGCTGCCACATGAGAAGTATGATTTTGAGTGGGAATTTTACAACTCTGACGGAAGCCGTGCCGACATGTGCGGGAATGCCTCAAGATGTGTGGCGCACTTTGCTCATGAAAAAGGCATCTCTAAAGACAACAAAGCAGAGTTTCTCACAGGGGCAGGCGTTATACATGCGACCATTAATGGACTCTATGTGGTAAGTGATATGGTAGAGCCGGATATTATCAGAGATGATATTGAAGAAGGTGGTGAGAACTGGTGGCTCATAGACTCTGGTGTGCCACATCTCGTGGCGGTTCGAGACAATATAGATACCTTTGATCTGGAACAGGCAAGAGCACTTCGTCAGAAATACAACTGTAATGTAAACATCTGTAAAATAGAGGGCGATACAATGTATGTGCGCACCTATGAACGTGGTGTTGAAGATGAGACTTTAGCCTGTGGCACAGGTATGGTAGCCTGTTTTATACGCAACCACAAAGAGGGTAAAGTACCGGATCAGGTAAAGGTGCATCCCAAGAGTGGTGATGAACTTTATGTGAGTTATGAAGAGGGTGTATATCGTTTTGGCGGTAAAGTGACTAAAACATTTGTAGCTGAAACATTTATATAAGAAAGAAGCATAATGAAGAAAATTACTATTTTTATAGTTGCAACATTGAGTTTGTTAGCCAATGATTTTAACAAAGCAGTAGAGGACTATAATAAGGGAAACTACATTCAGGCACTCAACACTTTTTATGTGTTGGCTAAAAATGGAGATGCCCAGGCACAGTACAATGTAGGAATAATCTATGCCAACGGTAAAGGGGTGAAATCAAATTTGTCTGAAGTAAAACTCTGGTATGAAAAGGCAGCAAAACAAGGTAATGCACCTGCCCAATATAATCTTGCTCAACTTTATCATAACTCGGGTGAGAGTGATCCTCATGCCTATGAAAAAGCAAAGTACTGGTATGAAAAAGCTGCCCAAGGCGGTGTGATACAGGCATACAATAATCTGGCTTCTCTTTATATGGAAGGTAAAGGAGTAGCGAAAGATCAGAAGAAAGCCTTTGCACTGTTCAAGAAGGCAGCAGAGATGGGAGACTGTAGTGCTCAAGTGAATGTTGCTGTGATGTATGCATGGGGTGAGGGTATTGTCCATGATAAAATGAAGGCTTATGAAAATTTGAAAAAAGCACTTCAAGCAGGAGAAAGTGAAGCAAGCATCTATCTGGATAAGCTCTGCAAAGAGAGTAGCTGGGTCTGTCAGGACTAATCCCCATAATTTAAGTATCTCTTAGATATAATCGCATTCTACATTTTGATCGCGTAACTCAGTTGGTAGAGTACTTCCTTGACATGGAAGAAGTCGTTGGTTCAAGTCCAATCGTGATCACCACTCTTAAATCTTCACAAACCTTACAAATACGATGCTTTTAGCATATCAGACTGTTTTTTATTATATACATTTTTTACTTTAATTTTTTGTGTATCTCTCTTAAATATACACATATTTTAATTTTTGTGTATGTATTTTGTGTATGTATTATAAAAATAGATTCTCACCTAATCAAGGGTAAGAAGAGGTAGAAAAGTTGGGTTTAAGTGCTTTAAAATAGGCATCTATCCCTAGGATTAATGCCTTGAACTTGTTATAATTATAAGATAAATAAAATGTTTAAAAAGTGGTAGAGTATAGGTTTGTCCAGTACCTTGTTAGCTACCACTTTTTAAGTATTTATAGAGACGGAAACTGGACACTTCTGTAACTCTTTCTTAAATAAATTGTTCTGAAAGACAAGTATGGACTATGATGACTTCAATGAATCTTTGTATCCAGAAAAGCATAATAGGCTTTTTACGAATAATATGCCTATTGAACCTGTTAATCCTACGAAATTTGAAAATAGGGTAGTAGAAAAACTTATAGAATACAATAATGCTGTTACAACCCCTATGAGAGAACAAATACAAAATATTTGTAAACTTTTTAACTTTTGCATAGAAAAAAATAAGGATGGTTCTATATCTAATTCAAGATATGTTTATCCTGCACAAACTGGTAGTGGTAAATCCTTAAGTCTTAAAACATATCTTACTATGCTAGAGAAACATTCATCTTTGATTATTGTATCAAGAGTGGATGAAGCCATTGAATATTGTAAATTTATTAATGAGGTGAGTGGGGATAAAAATTATGCAAAATGTTATTACAAAAAAAATGACGAAAATCCTGATACTGAGTATAGAGTTAATCTTAAAGACTTAAAGAAATATAGAGCTATTGTTATCTCTCATACAATGTTTAAACTTCTAAATCAAGACAAGTTTTTAAGTGGAAGAATAACAATTGATGATTTTAGATTATATAAAAATAAACAAAGAGACCTAGTAGTAATAGATGAACGTATCCATCTTTTTGATAAATATGAAATAACTAAAAAAGAACTAGATTATTTAGTTTTAGGATTTTACCAAATGGCTTCATCATTAGGTTTTATGAATATTAAAAATTTAGGAGAAGACCTTGTAAAGCTTCAACAATATTTTAAATGGTTTGAAGAGTATAGCAGTGGTTCATATATACGTAGTTTTGAATTTAATGATAATGAACTACAAGCAGAAATCAAAGAAACCATAGGAAATATTAAAGAGGAATTAGTATTAGTTACAAAAGAATATACAAAATTGGTCAATGGAACTATAAAACTTATTACTAGTAAGAATATTAAGAGGATACAAGAAGACTTATTAAACAACTATGAAACACTTATTAATAAATTAGAAAAAATCTTTGACAATGACTTTCTATTTTATAAAAATAATCAAGGAGAAAATTTACTATATATTGAGGATTATAGTAACAAACTAGGATGTACATTAGTCCTTGATGCTACAGCTTCTATAAATGAGTTCTACAAAACAGCCTATAAATATGGCTCAAAACTCTATGAAGTTAATGTTAAACCAATAAGAAAATATAAGAATCTAACTATTAATTTAGCTGAAGGATATCTTCAGAGTAGAACGCAACTGTTTAAAAATCTAAGCGAAGAAGAAATTGCTGATAATGCTAAAATGTATATGAGCTATATCAATAATATCCTAAAGTCTAATGATGATAAGCTATTAGTTTATCTCTTGTCTCCCATTGAGAATATCGATTAGACACTTAGGCACTCTTTTTCGTACTTTATAGCTTGTGTTGGTCATCTTGATACCTTTGTATAAATATCAATCTGGCACACTAAATCAAGTGTTTTGTGTATGATGTTTGTGTATGTCTAGGTTTTCTGTTTTTATTAAAACAGCTCTACATCCTAGCCACTCGAATAGTGATCGCGTAACTCAGTTGGTAGAGTACTTCCTTGACATGGAAGAAGTCGTTGGTTCAAGTCCAATCGTGATCACCACTTCAAACTAATCTGTCAATTTTCCATTAGGACCTTTTTTTAATTTTGTATCACATTTTCTCACAATAACCCTTTTGGCACATTTCTGGTACATCTTAATGTTACATCGAAATTGCGTAAACAAAAGGAGAATCAATATGAAAAAGTTTACAATTTCTGTAGTAACGGCTTTGGCAATGAGTGCATTTGCAATGGCGGGTGGAGATATAGAACCAGTAGTCGAGCCGGTAGCTGAAGTAGTAGCTCCCGTTGCGGATGAGAGTGGTTTCTATGTAGGGATCGCCTATGGTGCGGCAGATGTTTCAGAGGAGTATGATGATGGTGATTGGATGGGGGAATATACTGAAGAGTATGATACCATCATGCTTCAAGCGGGATATAAGATCAACAAAAACCTTGCTGTAGAAGGAAGATACTGGAATTCATTCGGTGATGGTGACTGGAAGTATGAATATGACTCTAAGACAGATAGTGGATCTCCTAGTGATATGGATTTTACAGCATGGGGAATCTATGTGAAGCCAATGTACCCGGTAACTGAGGAATTTGATGTCTATGTATTACTTGGTTATGGTAATGTTACTTTGAGTGGGTCAGGAGGTGACTGGTTTGATGAAGATGGTTTTCATTGGGGTCTTGGGGCATCTTATGAATTTACAGATAACCTTTCAGTATTTGTAGATTATGTAAACTTATATGATGATGATGCCTCAGGTCAAAATTTAGACTCCATAGGAACTTTGGAGTACACTATTTACACTGTGAACGTTGGGGTAACCTATAAGTTTTAAAAGCTTTTCTACTAAGCCTTTTGGGCTTGGTAGAGGATAAACCATGTTAAAGTATATGTTTTTTTCTTGTATAGGTCAGTAGTGGTTGATATCACTATGATTCTCATTCTACACTTTATAACTTCATGATTTTATTCCATTAATTTCTTTCTATCCAACTTTTAGCTATAATAGCTGCATTTTATAATGCGACATTGTGGGTTGCGTTTACAGTAAAGGGTTAATTTGAGTGAAAATCTTATCGGTTATATAGATGACCAAGGGAATATTATAGATACACAAAGTGCAGAAGATAACTGTACAGCTACACCTATAGAGTATGATAATAGTGAGATGGCATTAGAGATCATTCGTCACTCTACCGCACATCTTATGGCTCAGGCGATCAAGGAGCTTTATCCGAATGCACAGTTCTTTGTAGGACCGGTAGTGGATGAAGGATTCTATTATGACTTCAGAGTGGATGAGAAGATTGGTGAAGAAGATCTTAAAGCCATTGAGAAGAAGATGAAAGAACTCATTAAGAAAAAGTACAAAATAGAGAAGTATGAGATCAGCAAAGATGAAGCTTTGGAGAAGTTTGCGAATGATGACTTGAAACAGGCAGTACTTTCCCGTATACCGGATGAAACGGTTTCTATCTATAGACAGGGAGAGTTTGAAGACTTATGTCGTGGGCCTCATGTACCGGCACTTCGTTTTTTAAATAACTTCAAACTTACAAGAATTGCCGGAGCGTATCTTGGCGGTGATGAAAATGCAGAGATGCTCACACGTATTTATGGTATCGCTTTTGCAGATAAAGAATCCCTTAAAGCACACATGACGATGCTGGAAGAGGCAAAGAAACGAGACCACCGTAAGATCGGTACAGAGATGGAGCTTTTCATGTTTAATGAAGAGGCAGGTGCAGGATTGCCGTTCTGGATGCCAAAAGGTGCAAGACTCCGTAACAAACTTGAAGCCATCCTTCATAAAGCACACCGTATCAGGGGGTATGAACCGGTAAGAGGTCCAGAGATCCTCAAATCACAGATGTGGCATACCTCCGGACACTATGCATGTTATGGTGAAAATATGTATTTGACCGAGATCGACGGGCAAGAGTACGGGATCAAGCCGATGAACTGTATCGGACATATCCAGATATTTAAACAGACAGGGAAAAGCTATCGTGATCTGCCGCTTAAATATTATGAATACGGTGTAGTACACAGACATGAGAAATCAGGGGTGCTTCACGGACTTTTACGTGTAAGAGAATTTACTCAGGATGATGCCCATATCTTCTGTACGCCTGAACAGATCAAGCTTGTTATTTTAGAAGTGGTTGAATTTGTAGATACTGTGATGAATCTCTTTGGATTTAACTACTCTATGGAAGTGGCAACCAAGCCAGACAAAGCTATAGGGGATGATGAGGTATGGGAACTTGCAACAGAGGGTATCAAGGCGGCACTTGAAGAGAATGACTTGCCTTATACCATTGATGAAGGCGGTGGAGCGTTCTACGGGCCTAAAATTGATGTGAAGATCACAGATGCGTTGGGACGTAAATGGCAATGTGGTACGGTACAAGTGGACTTCAATCTGCCGGAACGTTTTAATGCAGAGTATGTAGGAGAAGATAACGAACGTCATAATCCTGTGATGGTACACAGGGCGATCCTTGGTTCCTTTGAGCGATTTATCGCTATCTTGACAGAGCATTATGCCGGAGAGTTCCCATTCTTCCTTGCTCCGGTACAGGTGATCTTTGTTCCGATCTCAGACAGTCATGTCGCCTATGCTGAACAGCTTAAGAAACAGTTGCTTCTTGAAGACATTGATGCAGAAGTATATGACAAGAATGAAAGTCTTAATAAACGTATCCGTACCGCGGAAAAGCAGCGTGTGCCGTATGTAGTCATCATCGGTGATGAAGAGGTGGATAATAAGACAGTGGCAATTCGTGACAGAAGAGCCAAAGAACAGTATAATCTTACACAAGACGAATTTATGGTAAAATTAACCAAACAACTTCAAGAAGGAAAAATTTGAGTAGACAAAACGACAGAAACAGCAGGGGTAGAAAAAAAGCTGATGACACCATTATGAATGATGCAATTAGAGCAAATGAGCTTAGAGTGTTAGGTGAGGATGGAGAACAATTCGGTATCATCTCTAGAACTGAAGCGATGAAAATCGCTGAAGAGAAAGGACTTGACCTGGTACTTGTCTCTCCGGATGCGAAACCTCCTGTTGCTAAAGTAATGGACTACGGAAAACACAAATACGAGCTGGAAAAAAAGAAAAAAGAAGCACGTAAAAAGCAAAAAAAGATTGAAGTTAAAGAAGTCAAATTTTCTTGTAAAATTGCAGAAAATGACATTGCTTATAAAGTAAAACATGCCAGAGAGTTCCTTGAAAAAGGGAAACACGTTAAGTTACGTGTCTTCCTGAGAGGGCGGGAGATGGCAAACCCGGAATGGGGTATTGATGTACTTAAACGTGTGTGGCCTATGCTTCAGGATGTAGGCCATCTTGAAAAAGATGCACATCAAGAGGGTCGCTATATTAATATGTATGTGACACCACTTAAAAAATAGCAGATCTACTTTTTCCTTGAAGAGTAAAATGTATTTTTACTCTTTACACTTATAATGTAACTTCAAGCCTTCAGAGGTCATCACAAACCCAGAAATCGTAATCTTTTCTTCATGTACCATATTGTGGTGTTTTTTACACAGCGGTATGAGATTGTACTTATGGTTTTTATGGAAGTGATCAATATGACCATCACTGTTTGCCTCTTTTTGTGCCGAAATATGATGTACATCTTCTACAGTTTCATTACATAGTGCACATTTACTCAGATAGAGCTCTTTATTATATTTGCTACTCTTTTGTTTGCGTAGTTTTTTGATCTCACTTCCGGAGTTATTGAGGTTTTCTCTAATGGTTTGTGCCATTTGCAGGAATTCCTTATCCATATGCAGTGATTTGGCAAATTCCAGTCCATAAAGACTGTCTCCTCTACCTAATTGCAGAACACGATTATAGATAAGTGTATCATTGCTCTCATCATACTTAATGCCCAAATGTAAGAAGATAAGATGTTTAAGGTTCTGTAGCTGTGGGATACTGCCCAGCTGATGTAAGTGTGTTGCAAAGATAAAGGTAGACTTGAGGCCGATAAGTTTTAAAATGGCAGAAGAGACGATGGCAAGAGCAGATTCTGTCTCTGTTCCCTGGCTGATCTCGTCTCCCAAGATCAATGAGCGTTCATCTGCACGGCTGAAGATATTCTTCAGTTCCATCATCTCGACAGAGAAGGTTGAGAGACCCTTATAGAGATTATCTTTTGAAACGATACGTGTGAACAGTTTATTATATAATCCAAAACGCAGCTCTACGGCAGGGACAAAAAAACCTGCTTGTGCCAGAACGACAGAGAGCCCTATGCTTTTCATCAAAGAGGATTTTCCTGATGAGTTGATACCATAGAGGAGTACACCAAGAACATCTTCACCATTACTTGCATTGAGAGTGATATGATTATGTACTGTATGATTATTGGTTCCAAGAAAAACATCATTGGGCACATATATTCCTCTTTCATCATTGGCTTCTATGATAGGATGACGCAATGCAATGGCTTCATAAAAATTGCCTTCTTCAATGATCGGACGGCTTAAGTTCATGCGTTTGGCACACTTGGCATTGGAAATAGCCACATCTATGTTTGCGATAAATCCAATGAGCCTCTCCAGCAATAGTGAAAACCTGTTCTCCAGAACATCCAAACTTTCAATATATCGTTGCTTGACAAGAGAGACAAGCTTGACTTGAGCCGTCTCATACGAACGCGTGATCTCTTCAAAGAGTGGTGCCTGCACTTTTACCGTATTTTTAAGGTGTTTGTAGTGAAAATCTTTAAAGAAGTGGTGTTCATTGTCTATGGTCACAAAAGAGTCTTTAAGGGATTTCTCTATGAGAGAGAATCTGTTCTTTGTCAGGTTGATAAAGTACCCTTCGCTTTCAAGATAGCCCACAGTCGTATAGCGTGTGGTTCCGGAAAAGAGTTTGTCTTTTTCAAAGAGTGACTCGACATGTAAAGCAACCTCTTCCATTTTGTTAATCTCTTTTTTCTGGGTTTTGACAATGGTGTCAATCATAGGGTAGACACCATCTTTAAAGATATTGTCATTGATCTGTTCTATACGAAAACGCGCACAGATATCCAGTTCAAATGTTTCTTCAAGTACCCCCAGCATCTCTTTTGTCTCATCGAAAAGCCTGCTTTCTATTTCCAGTCCGTTACTGTCTGCATCTTCAAGCAGTTTGAGGATGGATTCCAAAGACATTGCGATATAGGTAAGCTCAACAGGGTGCAGTTTACGCAGTTTGATACGCCTTGTGATACGTTCAAGATCATATATTTGTTTTAAGTGGGTTTCAAAACGGTCTATGCTGGGGAGCAGTAGTTCTGTAAGATTGTAACGCTCTTCCAGCAGTTCTCTATCACAGACAGGATTAAGCAGACGTTCTTTGAGTAAACGTTTCCCAAATGCAGTGGAAGTTTTATCTATAAGATCAAGCAGCGTAATGTCAGAGGGGTCACGAGAGATCACTGAGAGCTGTTCCATAGCATTATTGCCGATGTACATATAACGGTTGGAACCTAAGAACTGTGGCTTGTTCATCTTTTCAATGATACTCTCATCATGCTCAATGATAAAGTCGATGAGAACAGCCAATGCTTCTGTGGTATAGGGGTACCTTTCAAGATCAAGAAACTCAATGGCAGAGAGAAAAGAGTTGATCTCGAAGATACGGGAAAAGAGTTCATTTTGAAAATTGATCTTAAAACGTTTTGTGTTGAGTGTATGATGCAGAGAGCCTAACTCAAGATAGTGTATGAGCCACTCTTTGTCAATCTCTTTGCCTTCAAGTGTAATGATAACTTCAGAAGTGGTATAGGTTTGTAAAAGGTTAAAGGCTTCATCCAAAGCGTAGGTTTTGTCATCTCGAGTGGAGTGGATCTCATTACAAATGGTTTTTCCGGTGCTTACATCGATAGCAGCATATCCTACAGAGTAAATACCTGCATTTTCATCTATCATCAGTGAAACAATATTGTTTTCACTGGGTTCAGACAGGTATTCAAAATTGGTACCCGGAGAGATAATATTAGACACATAACGTTTTACATTTGGCATTTCACCTTTTTGTTTAACTACGACAATAGTATATTTTTTCGTAGCGATCAGGCGGGAAAGGTATCTGTCCAAAGAGACTGCCGGTACACCGGCAAGAAGAGGATTATTTACGGAATTTTCAAGGATGGCTTTGCTTTTTCTTGTAAGTTGAATGTTTAGAAGTTCTGCGATTTCTTTGGCTTTACCGATCTTGAGCTCATCATTGTTCACTTCATAGACTTCGAAGAATGTACCTATCTCCATAAGTATCAGTGCATCTTTACCATACTTCTCTTCAAAATACTGCTGTAGATCAAAATAGACTTCTGTTAAAAGCTTCTTTTTGTTAGAAAGTATTTCTGTAGCCTTATCCAATTTTGCCCTTTATTTTAATCGTTAGATTTTACCACAAATTGGGTTAGAGATGTATCGAGAACTTATTTTTATAAATCTCTTAGAATATTTGGGTATAATACCGTCCCATTTTCTGTTACTTGGTAGCAGAAAAAATTCAATAGGGAGTAAGCATATGCCAAAAATGAAAAGTGTTAAAGGCGCTGTTAAGCGTTTTAAGATCAAAAAAAGCGGCAAAATCAAAAGAGGAACGGCGTATAGAAGCCACATCCTTACTAAAGTGGATGGTAAACACCACAGAGGTATGAGAAGTCCTAAACATGTTGATGCTGCAGATGCAAAAAACATTAAAGAGATGATTAACTAATTATAGTTTCATTTTTTTGATAAAGAGATTCCCCCGATTAGGGGCAAGTTCAAACAGAGAAAATGTTTGACACCTACTATAACATGACTTCGGATATGAAGTTGTAGTACAAGTATAAGGTAAAGGAAAACCATGAGAGTAAAAACTGGTACAGTTAGACATAGACGTCACAAAAGACTATTAAAACAAGCTAGAGGGTTCTACAGTGGTAGAAGAAAACACTTCAGAAAAGCGAAAGAACAACTCGAGCGTTCATTAGTATATGCTTACAGAGATAGAAGACAAAAAAAGAGAGATTTCAGAAGACTCTGGATCGTTCGTATCAATGCGGCAACAAGATTGAATGGAATGAACTATTCAACATTCATGCATGGTCTTAAACTTGCAAATATCGAACTTGACAGAAAAGTTCTTGCTGATATGGCAATGAATGCTCCTGAAAGTTTTACAAAAGTAGCTGAAGCTTCTAAAGCGGCACTTGCTAAATAATTAACTTTTAGTTGACTATCTTTTGAGGAGCTTTTTGCTCCTCATCCTTCTATTTCTACATTTTCCCTAATTTTTATTATTCAAACTTAGTTTGAGTTTCCCTTGTTACTTTTTTGTCCTCGTTACTGCGGGATTACATCTTTTTTGTACTGCGACAAAAGAGAAAAGAGTAACCAAAGTTAGCAAATACGGTTTGCGATAGCAAAAACTTCTTTAGAAAAAAGAAAAAAACGCAAAGAACTGACGTGTTTCAGATATTGCCTTGACAAGCTAAAATTCATTGTGTCAAGGTTGCTACCTGCTACCTGCTACCTGCTACCTGCTACCTGCTACCTGCTACCTGCTA
>CAJXJN010000015.1 GCA_913055205.1 uncultured Sulfurovum sp.
AACCCTCTCTTTCACGTTATCTTCTCAGAAATTGCACTTATTGTTGGAATTGGCGGAAGGTAAAGCAGGTGTCGGAACGGCTTATATTGACCCACTGGCAAGAGGGTGTTATCTTTGTGAGGCTTTCCCTTGTGTATTGGCATGCCCTACAGGAGCATTGGATCATGAATCAAATGTGATAGAGAAAGTACATATGGGGATGGCTATTGTGGTCAATGAGAGTGCCTGTCTTGCACTGACCAATAAAAAAGTAACCAAAGAGATGATATCCAGAATATATGACCATACAAAAGTGATCTCTGAGCAGGAGAAAGCGAATGTAAAAGTGGAAATGTATGATAATGACTCAGAAAAAGTAATGTTACAAAAGAGACTTTTGAAAAAACTGAGTGAGCAAGAGGGTAAGAATTGCAGTATTTGTGCAGATCTTTGTCCTTTTACGCCGGATCCAAGTAAGGCAATAGGTATGGTCTCCAAAAAGGGTGGACTTTTCCCTGAAATTCGTGATGCCTGTGTCGGTTGTGGTGCCTGTGTAGAGCTCTGCCCTACCAAAGTATTGCAGATCCTTCCGCATGCTACGTATGCAGATGTATATCAAAAAAACAAAGGAACAGAAAATGCGTAGTATATTATGGATATTCCCACTGAGTATAACACTGTTTCTATTTAATGGCTGTAGTGAAAAGAAATCAAAAACTCAGACAGATGAAGCAAAAACTCCAGCGGGTATCGTTGTTACTGAAGGTGTTGTTGAAGACTTGAAAAAGAGTGATAAGAGTAAGGAGAACAGTGGACAGTTCTACTATGCTTATAATAAAGAAAAAAAAGAGGGAAGTTATAACTCGGAAGCATCAAAAACAAGAACAGAATTGGATGCCTATAGAGATATCAGATCTCCTTATGAAAGAGTACAGATCACACTGATGATCAAGCAGCTCAGTCCTGATTATCGTCTTCTCTGTTCTGCCTGTCATGATGATTATGCCAATGGTGTTATCGGTCCGGCATTGCTGGATAAAAATGCATCATTTATTTTCAAGAATATAATGGCATTCAAAACAGGTGAAAAAAAGAATGCATTGATGAAAGAACTGGTTACGAGGATAGATGAAGAGAGACTTAAATCGATTGCAAAAGAGATCGAGAGATTTAACACACAAATTAAAGAAATGAGGAGCAAAAAATAATGAAACATATTATAGCTGCAGTTGCAACTGTATTGGCATTGGGAGCAATGTTCTTAGTCTATCAGTCAGACAAAGAGGTCAACAAGATTGAAGAGATCAGTAAAACAATTTCAAAAAGTCAGGTAAAAGTTAATTTGGGAACAACACAACTTGTATCTCAACCATCTGTCACTGCTCAATCAGATGCAAGTATTGAGCAGGAACAGAAAAAGAAAAAGAAAGAACTTGATGAAAAACTTCAAGCACTTAAAAATAAAGCAGGGAATGTAGCTGCATTTAAAGTAAGTCCACTCTATAAGCAGAAATGTTCTTCTTGTCATGGGGTAAACGGTGAAGGGATCATCGGTCCCAAATTGATCGGTGACAGTGCTGAAAAAGTCTATCAGGCTTTAACAGATTTCAAATCCGGTAAGAGAAAGAATTATGTGATGTACGGATTGCTTAGTAAAATGGATGATGGTCAACTTAAAGCACTTTCAGATGAGATCGGCTCTTTTGAACAAAAACTTAAAGAACAGCAACAATAATGCAGGCTGCTTTACAGAGTAGCTTGGTAGGGTGATAAAAAGGATATCAAATGGATAGATATAACGGTAGTGTAAAAGAGTTGATCAATGCATCACTGCTTAGTACCTTGTATTATAAAAATCTCGATGGAAAGTTCAGGCTTACGATCAGGGCATGGAGATGGTTAAGTATTTTCATCATTAACCTGCTTTTTTTTCTTTCGTTCCATATCGATATGCAGATGCTGGAAGGGACACTGAACGGTTCAAGGCTGTTTGGATTCCATCTTATCGATCCTTTTACGGCACTGGAGATATTCGCTGCAGAGCACCATTTTCACATTAATGTGATCATTGGAAGTGTGACGCTTATCGTATTTTATCTGCTTGTTGGCGGTAAAGCATACTGTTCATGGGTTTGTCCTTACGGCTTTCTCAGTGAGATAGGTGAACGTATCCATCAGATCCTGGTACGTAAAAAGATCATTAAAGAACATAAGTTCAATCCAAATATCCGTTTTATCTTTTGGGTGATCTTTCTTGCTGCCGCAGCCATAGACGGATATCTGGTTTTTGAGGTGATCAATCCTATCGGATACATGAGCCGTGCGATCACTTATGGTTGGAGTTTAGCTTTAGTCTGGGTCCTTGTTGTATTGGCCATTGAAATATTTTATTCAAGAAGAGCGTGGTGTAAATATATCTGTCCTGTAGGAACGACCTATAATATGCTTGGATGGGTCAGTGCTACCAAAGTACAGTGGGATATGAATAAATGTGACCATTGCGGTGCATGTCTAAATGCCTGTTTTGAAGACCATGTGCTTGAATTTATCAAACCTAAATATGATAAAGAGCGTGCTGAAAAGGGGATAGAAAAGCAGCTTGTTATAAACGGTGACTGTACCATGTGTGGCAGATGTTTTGATGTCTGTCATACAGATGCCTACAATTATGAATTTAGATTGAAGGATCTGGTATAGATGTTAGTTGTTGCCAAAAATATAAGTAAGAAATTTATGGGAACAAAGGTTCTTGATAATGTAAGTCTGACTATCAACGGTGGGGACCGTATCGCAATGATGGGCCCTAACGGAGCAGGGAAAACCACGCTGGTACGTGCAATACTTGGCTTTTATCATATAGACAGCGGTGAGATCAGTGTGAACGGTTTTGATCCGGTTAAAAAGAGAGTGGACGTGTTGAAAAATATCAGTTTTATTCCTCAGTTGCCTCCTCCGGTAAAATTAAGTATAGAAGAATTGCTTATGTATGTTGAGCGTAGTTCCGGAGTTTCCAAAGAGAAGATCTTTGAAGAATCTTCCAAAATGGATCTGGATCTGAAAAGTCATATTAAGAAGCCATTTTTTAAACTCTCCGGAGGTATGAAACAGAAACTTTTGATCGCTATTGCTCTGTCGAAAAAGAGTAGTCTACTCATTTTTGATGAACCGACAGCCAATCTTGATCCTAAGGGTAGAGAAAAATTCTATGAACTTCTTACAGAGATAGATACAGAGTGTTCAACTCTTTTTATTACACACAGACTTGATGAGATAGAAGGTTTGGTAAATCGAAAGATTTATATGGATCTTGGAAAGGTAACAGAAGATGAAAAAATTTAATTTTCTTTTCTTTGCGGTGATATTCTTATTATTGGGTTTTTCAGGATGTGAAAAAAAACCGATAGGTGCAGTTGAGAAGATGCACTGGGACAGGGATATGTGCGAACGCTGTAAAATGGCGATCAGTGAGCGTAAATTTGCTTCTCAGATCATCGATCCGAAAACCGGGAAAGTGTATAAATTTGATGATATCGGTTGTGCAGTTCTTTGGATGGATGAGACAAAGGTACCATGGAAAGATCAGGCGATAATTTGGATCACAGATGCTAAAACGGGTGAATGGATCAATGCAAGAAAAGTAAAATATACTGCAGATGCTATTACCCCTATGGCATACGGTTTTGCAGCCTATACAGATAAGACACTCCCCAAAGGTGCAAAAGTTTTTGATTTTCCTTTTATCAGTAAGAAGATCATAGAGATTGAAAAATCAAATAGCCAAAAGGTAAGGACATACTAATGAAAAATCTTTTTTTGATCGCCTATTTGGATGTAAAAGAGTCTCTTCGTTCTAAATGGTTCTATGTTTATTCTGTAGTGTTTGGTGGGTTAATGGCACTTTTTTTTATTGCAGGAGTTTCTGATTCGGTAGTGATGGGATTTACAGGACTCAGCAGAATGCTTTTGATCTTTATACAGGTGACTATCATTATTTTACCGATCTTTATTTTGATCACAACGGTCAAATCGATCTCCGGGGATAGAGAGAGTAATGTACTTGAATATATGCTTTCTTTTCCTGTATCACTTAAAGATTATTACTGGGGTAAGATGCTTGGACGTTTTCTGACAGTTTTTCTGCCTGTTTTCCTGCCTGTTTTCCTGGCGTTACTGTTAGGAGTGGTATTTGGTCTGTTCAAAGGGGGAGATCTGCCGTGGAGAATGGTATTTCTTTACTCCTCATTTCTTTTTTCGCTCAGTTTTGTATTTTTGGGATTAGCATTTTTTCTTTCTACTATAGTTAAATCAACGGATGTGGCATTGGGCAGTTCTTTTGTTGTCTGGATCATAATGCTTGCCTTTATAGATATTGCTCTGATGGGGCTTATGTTGCAAAACAGAATAAGTGATGAAGTGATCATTACTATAGCAATGCTTAATCCTATAGAAGTATTCCGTATCGGAGCAATTTCGCTTTTTGATCCTGAATTGACGGTGATCGGTCCTGTTGCCTACTACCTTCTTGATACACTGGGATCAAATCTATTGATCATTTATGCTATTGTTTACCCTATTGTGATAGGCTTGATTTTGGCTTATTTTGGCTATATTGCATTTAGAAAAAAAGATCTTTTATAAAGGAAAATAATGAAAAAAACAGTTTTAGGTTTATTGCTTTTTGTGGGGATGCTCTTCGCAGATACTGTGTTTACAGGAAAGATAATGCTCTTAGATAAAAATGCTACAGATCTTGCATATAATTTGCCTCTAAATAAACAAGCATACCAAAAATGGCTCTGTGAAGCAACATTGAAGAACGGTAAAAAAGTACAGTTTCTTTCTGTGAAATCCATGATGCAAGTCTATTTTCATCAGGATTATTTTAAAAGACATAAACTTTTAGATGCTTCTATCAGTAAACTATATGTACAGGATTTTATCAATGGTCAAAAAATAGATGCGACGAAAGCAGTGTATATATTTGGAAGCAGAATGGTTGGACCTCATGGAGATGATCTTATTCCGTTTGTATCAGAAGAGAATGCAAAGCTTTTTATGATGAAAAATGGAGGTACTAAAATTTTACCATATGCGAAACTTACCAAAGGTCTGATACGCTATTTGGATATGTGAGAACCGTTAAGTAAACGACAACTGCTTGTCGTTTATAGGTTCGAAACCGGAGCGGTCGCAGCGTAGCGTAGCCGCGAAGGCAGGAAACCGTTAAGTAAACGACAACTGCTTGTCGTTTATAGGTTCGAAACCGGAGCGGTCGCAGCGTAGCGTAGCCGTGAAGGCAGGAAACCGTTTAAGTAAACGACAACTGCTTTATTCACGAACTTTAAAGAAAGGATAGACCATGAAAAGACCAGAACCTATAGATGAAGAGATAGAACTTAAAAACAATGTTTATATAGAAAGTGATACCGATACAAAAGGGATCATTACCTACTGTAACGACTATTTTGCTGAAATATCCGGTTACAGCAAAGAAGAGTTGATAGGAGAGCCGCACAGTATCGTCCGTCATCCCGATATGCCTAAGATTTTATTCAAGATCCTCTGGGACCGTATACAAAACGGACATAATTTTGTAGCAGCAGTGAAAAACCTTGCAAAAGACGGAAGATATTACTGGGTATTTACTCATTTTGAAGTACTCAGAGACGAGAATGGTGAAATAACAGGATATAAAGCTTCAAGAAAGAAAATATCCAAACATGTGACCGAGGTACTTGAACCTATCTATAAAAAACTGGTAGAGATTGAAAAAGAGGGTGGTATGGAAGTATCCGGGAAGTATTTGACTGATTTTTTAAAATCTCACGGAGATGATATAACAGTTGACAATATGCTTGAGGAAATTCATAGACTATATTAGATGTCTTATGAGAACTCAATCAAATATATCTATAATTTATGAGTTTTGCAAGATATTTATTAACACTTATTTAACACAACTATATTACTATATATTATTAAAACTATAAGGATATAAAATGAAAAAAATGTTACTGACTCTACTGGCATTGGCTACAATGATAAGTTTCTCGCATGCAGAGATGAAATGTGCTTCGGGAAAATGTGGTGCAGCTATGAAATCATCAGCAAAACCTAAAAAGATGATGAAGATGTTCCAATCGGTTCCCAAAGAGAAAGCTATACTCTTACAAGAGGGTAAAGCTAAAGCTTTTTGTCCTGAGTGTGGCATGACACTGCCAATGTTCTATAAAACAAATCATGCTGCAACAGTAGATGGAAAAGTAAAACAGTATTGTTCTATTCACTGTGTCGTAGAAGATATGAAAAAAGGTTCTAAACTTACAGATATCAAAGTGGTTGATACAAACTCTTTAAAATTCATTGATGCTGCAAAAGCTTTTTATGTTGTAGGAAGCAGTAAAAAAGGTACGATGACAGCAGTGAGTAAATATGCTTTTGCTTCCAAAGCAGATGCAGATGCTTTTGTTAAAGCCAATGGTGGTAAAGTGGTTGATTTCAAAGGAGCATTGGAAGCTGCTAAAGGTGATTTTGCCAAAGACAGTAAGATGATTGCTAAAAAACAGGCAATGATGGCTAAAAAAGGTGAGATGATGTATGGTAAAATGTGTCAAAAGACAGACAAGAAGTTTGCCACTACAGCTGAAGCAAAAGCATTCATCGTTGAGAATAAACTCTGTAAAGGTTTGAATGGTAAACAGTTACAGGCTGTTGGACTTTATTTGAAAAATAGATAAAATAATTATGGCTCTTTTCCTCGTTCCCAACGTCTGAGCTTGGGAAAGAACCCATGGAAGTGGAGACTTCAGTCCCACACAAAGGTTATTTGCTCGAAAAAGTTTGTGTTTATTTATAATTTATGCTTCTTTTAGCATAAAAAACATGCATATATGCACATTTTAGGTGGACTGAAGTCTCCGCTTCCAGGGGAAATAGGTTTTTGCACAGTCTCGGGAGCTTGGGCACGAGAGTAGAGTAATGAGAATAAGGGTGGGATTGTATGAAGAAGATTATTTTTGTAGGAATATATATAGTTGGGTTGCTTTATGCTCAAGAGAGTAGTTCTACCAAAGTAATAAAGCTTTCACAAAAAGGTGAAAAGATTGTTCAAACACTTTGTGAGAGTGGAAAACTGCCAAAGGCTACAGGCAGCATAGAACAATTAATAGAAAAGATTAAAACCTCTCATGCCTGTCCTTCTCTTTCAAAAGCTAAATTGGAAGCAGTGGCGTATTTTGTGAGTAATGGGAGTATGAAAAAAGTAAGTAAACACATGCATGTTCCTCATGATGCAAAATGTCCTGTGTGCGGTATGTTTGTGAGTAAGTATCCAAAATGGGCAGCATCTATGGAGTATGATGGTAAAAAACACTACTTTGACGGTGTGAAAGATATGATGAAATATTATATCTTTGATGGGGATTTCCTCTACGACCGTAGCCGTATTTCCCAGATGACAGTGAGTGACTATTACACACTGGAAGAGATTCCTGCGAAAGAGGCTTTTTATGTGCTGGATGCAGATGTTTTTGGACCGATGGGACATGAACTCCTCCCGTTTAAGAGCCAAAAAAGTGCCAAAACGTTTATGTCTGAGCATCATGGTAAAGCGATAGTGAAGTTTGATGAAATTACCGATAAAATGGTGATGGCATTAGATGGCATCGAACAGCCGTAATTAGAAATTGGCAGGTAGCAATTGATTAAAGAATTTTCTATATTGGTATCCATGGTACTGTTGCTGGCAGGCTTTGTACTTGTACACTATCTGACTCATAACGGCATCTCCTCAAAAGAGATGTTAAGTAGTGTTACGAAGGTCACAAAACTCTCTTCTCCCTCATTAAGTGTTGCTTACTATGAACCAAGAGTTCTTTTCTATGATGAGGCCTCAAATCCTGCATATCCTCAAATGCAGACTATAAATAAAATGGATCTGGTTTATGCAAAATAATGTTTTTGGACATAGTGCTTTTCTGCACTTTCTTACACTGCTGCTTTTTAAACAAAAAGGCAAACATATTGGAGCAGTGTTGATCTCTGTGATCATCATCTTTCTTTTGAGTTCTGTACTCTTTATCTCCTCCTCTTTGCAAAATTCACTTTTGAGTACGCTGGAGAGTCAAGCGGATTTTACGTTAAATAAAGTTCAAGCAGGAAGAGCTGTCAACACACCTGTGGATTGGCTAGATAAAGTGCTTGAGATCGATGGGGTATCCAAGGTTGCACCCAGGGTTTATGGCAGGTATTTTTTTACCCCTCGCGGGAAATCCTTTTTAGTGGTCGGCGTAGATTTTTTTGATGAACAAAGCAGTAGAGAACTTCGATCACTTATAGAGAGCATAGACCTCAAAAGCTTTTTATCTACAGATAGTATGATCGTAGGCGAAGGGGTAAAAACCTTTTTGTCAGAACATTATTATAGTGAGAATTTTTCATTTAAGACCCCGGAAGGGAGTTTTAAAAAAGTACAAATCTACCAAACCCTTCCTGCTCAGAGTAATCTCATTGCTAATGATATGATCATTATGCCTATAGATCTGGCCAGAGAAATTTTTGGATTGGGAGAAGATGAAATAACGGATATTACTTTCAATGTTCCCAATGATGCAGAGTGGGACAACATTATCACTAAACTACACCTGCTATTTTATGATGTTCGGGTGGTGGAGAAAAGAGAGGTTGCAAAAGCCTATGAAAACCTTTACAACTACAAAGGGGGACTCTTTTTGATACTCTATCTTGTTACCATAGTCACCTTTATGCTTATACTCTATCAGCGTTATTCCATGGTCTATTCGACAGAGCGAAAAGAGATAGGCATACTTCGTGCAGTAGGATGGAGTATCAAAGATATTTTGAAATTGAAATTCTATGAAACGGCAGTGATTGTAGTGATTAGTTTTATATTGGGTGTGGTGTTGGCATATCTGTATGTATTTGTATGGGGTGCACCACTGCTTAGTCAGATATTTTTAGGAGGTGTAAATTTGCCCAATCATGTAAGTTTTGTACCAGTGATAAAGTTTGGATTGTTGGGGTCAATTTTCCTTTTTTATGCCATTCCATTTTTTGCTGCAGTAATTATCCCTGCCTGGAAGATCGCAGTGACATCACCTAAAGAGGCAATGTTATGATGATCCGTATAGAAGGTGTCAATAAAATATTTAACGAGGGAAGAGTACAGGCATTTGAAGCGCTCAAGTCTATTGATCTTGAAATAGCCAAAGGTGAGACGATCATATTAAGTGGTGTAAGTGGCAGTGGGAAATCAACACTCCTGTCACTCATCGCTGCACTCGATAAACCCAGCAGTGGGAAGATAGTAGTGGAAGGTGAACTTATTTCAAAACTTCCTGATCTGCACGCATCAGCCTATCGTGCAAAAAGTATAGGGTTTATTTTTCAGCACTTTAATCTTTTAGAGTCATTGAGTGTAGAAGAGAATGTGATTGCCCCTTTGATCAATTCCGGACTTGATATGGTCGACATTAAAGCCAAAGCAGAAAAGAGTATGAAAATGGCTGCTATTGAGCATAAGGCATCACAACAGGTCAAAGCACTCTCAGGCGGAGAGAAGCAGCGCTGTGCCATTGCCAGAGCTTTGGTCCATGAGCCTGAACTCATCATTTGTGATGAACCTACTGCCAATCTTGATAGAGAGAATTCACTTAAATTCATAGAAATACTTCGCTCGTTGTATGCGTTGAAGAAAACCATCATCGTTGCAACCCATGATCCACTTTTTGAGACGCTCTCTTTTCCTGTAAGATTGGTTCATATGGAGGATGGAAAAATAGTGAGCAGTGAGCAGTGAGCAGGTAGCGGTTTTGAATGAAATATTATTAAGTAATGAAGTAATTGTCTATTTACTTTCAGAGACGGTACTCTACATTCTGCTTTTTGTTGCTTTTCTCTCTACGATCGGATTGCTGAGAAAATGGAACTTTAATACCTTTACCACAGAGCAGTTCAATTTGGAAAACCGTTCTTATTTGGTAATGACTATCATCTTTTTTGTGATGTTGCTTAAAGTCATTTTACTTCCTTATTTTGTCTATACCATAGATAATCTCGCCGACCTTATTCCCGGGGCGATGTGTGGTGCAGGAGTCATTAAAGCGAATGTATATGGTAATCCGCTTTTATCACTTAAAATCGTCATACTCTTTTTGAGTGGTATCTGGTTGAGTATTAATCAGATCGATCTTAAGGCAAAGAACTATCCTTATCTGAAATTAAAATCATGGTTTTTCGTCGCTATTTTTCTGCTTTTAAGTATGGAATTCTTATTGGATCTACTCTATTTTACCCATATAGAAACAACTAAAGCTGTGAGCTGCTGTTCTGTAATTTTCGGACAGACAGGTGGAGCCAATGGGCTTCCTTTTGGTTTGGATATCCCTAAACTCCTGATGCTTTTTTATCTGCTTTATGCTTTGGTGATATTAACAATATTCTCAGACCTTGCTCTTATGAGTATTATCGCAAGTTTGCTTTTTGCTGTGGTGGCTTATTATGCAGTTGTTTATTTCTTTGGTACTTATATTTATGAGTTACCGACACATCAATGTCCTTTTTGTATGCTGCAAGACCATTATTATTATGTGGGCTATGCCGTTTGGGGATTTTTGCTTCTGAGTGTCTTTTTGATCATTGATGGTGCCGTGATGCAATATTTTTTTCATCAGTATTTAAAAACTATAAAGCGATTTTCGCTATTATTGCTGACACTTTTTGTAATACTTTGCAGTGCCTATGTCGTTATCTATTATTTAAAAAACGGAGTCTTTTTATGAAAAAAATACTTATCAATTTATTAACTTTTGCTATAGTTGTAGCTGTTATTGTGATACTTTTACTTTCATTGGGAAGTGAAGAGGGAGCAAGGTATGTCTACAAAGGCAATACAGCACATCAACCTGTTTCCGTAAAATCTAAAGAGTATCAATGTTCTGAATGTAATATGGATGTGGAAGATCTTAGTTATACAGTAGAACTTATTACCGAAAAAGGTGATACTTATTTTTTCGATGATATAGGGTGTGTAGTACTTTGGCTTAAGAACCATACACCAAAAATCAATAAGATCGTAACACAAACGCAAGATACCCATCAGTGGGTCGATGCTACTAAAGCCTGGTACTCTCGCACTGCATATTCACCTATGGGTTACGGATTTGCTGCATATGAAAAGAAAAAAGAGGGGTTGATCCCTTATGATGAAATGAGGCTTTTGATGCTTCAGGGGAAAAACCTGCATGATCCTTTTGTCAAAAAGAAGCTTTTGGGAGAATAATCTATTTCTTGGATAATTTACAAAAACACGATTTACTGTCTAACGAGCAGCTATTTGGATAAAAAATATAAGGTTTTTATCATTTTTTTGTTATACTTGTGTGTATTTTTAACAAACTTAAGGAGTAATCAATGGCATTATTTGATGATGTGAAAGAAGTAGTTGTAGAGCAACTAAATGTGAGCCCGGATGAGGTAAAAGAAGAGTCTAAATTCGTAGAAGATCTGGGGGCTGACAGTCTTGATGTTGTTGAATTGGTAATGGCTCTTGAAGAGAAATTCGATATAGAAATTCCTGATGATCAAGCAGAAGCTATTGCAACAGTAGCAGATGCAATTAAATTTATCGAGAACGTATAATTTTCGATAGTAATCCCTTTTGCGGGATTACTTAAAATATATATCAGTATTTTAGATCGAATATTAATATATGTCTTATAAAGTAAATAGATAGGAGAGCCAGTGAAAAGAGTAGTAGTAACAGGTTTAGGAATGATAAATTCTTTAGGACTTGACAAAGAGAGTGCATTTTCTGCAATAGTAGAGGGAAAATGCGGGATTAAAGTGATTGAATCATTTGATGTAGAGAAACATACAGCAAAAATTGCAGGTGAGATCATGGATTTTGATCCACTTTCTGTAATGGATGCAAAAGAGACAAAAAAAGCAGATAGATTCATTCAACTTGGACTTAAAGCTGCTGCTGAAGCGATAGAAGATGCAAAACTTCCTGAAGATTTTGACAGAGATAGATTCGGAGTGGCTTCTGCATCAGGAATAGGCGGCTTACCGAATATTGAAAAAAACTCAGTCGTATGTGAAAATAGAGGACCAAGAAGAATCTCTCCTTTCTTCATCCCTTCTTCACTGGTAAATATGCTTGGTGGATTCGTATCTATTTATCAAAACCTCAAAGGACCAAACCTCTCTTCTGTAACTGCTTGTGCTGCCGGAACACATGCCATAGGTGAAGCAGCAAAAAGTATCATGGTAGGTACTGCTGACAAGATGCTTGTTGTAGGTGCGGAATCTGCTATCTGCCCTGTAGGTGTAGGTGGATTTGCTGCAATGAAAGCGCTCTCTACCAGAAATGATGATCCAAAAACGGCTTCAAGACCATTTGATGCAGATCGTGATGGATTTGTCATGGGTGAAGGTGCTGGTGCATTGGTGCTTGAAAGTTATGATGATGCTATTGCCCGTGGCGCTACTATTTATGGTGAAGTGATCGGCTTTGGTGAAAGCGGTGATGCAAACCATATCACAACACCAACGATGGATGGCCCGCTTCGCGCAATGAAGGGTGCATATGAAATGGCAGGCAGACCAAAAGTAGATTATGTCAATGCACATGGAACATCCACACCGGTAAATGATAAAAATGAAACAGCAGCACTTAAAGAGCTTTTTGGCGGCAAAGAGAACTGTCCTCCAGTAAGTTCTATCAAGGGGCAGATCGGTCACTGTCTTGGTGCGGCAGGTGCCATAGAAGCAGTGGTGTCTCTTATGGCTATGAGAGATGGTGTATTACCTCCAACCATCAATTACACAACTCCTGATGAGAATTGTGATCTTGATTATATCCCTAATGAGGCAAGAAAAGCAGATGTTAATATTGTAATGAGTAATTCATTTGGTTTTGGTGGTACGAACGGTGTAGTCATCTTTAAGAAAATATAAGGATCAAAAGTGGCAACTTATTTAGATTTTGAAAATAAAATTGAAAAGATACAGGAAGAGATCGTATCTGCACATGCCATTGCCAATTTAGAAGCTGTAGAGAAGCATCAAAAAGAGTTGGAGAAAGAGGTAGAAAAAACATTTGGTTCTCTTAGTGACTACCAAAAACTCCAGCTTGCACGTCACCCCGACAGACCTTATGCCTTGGATTACATCAAACTTCTTATGGATGATGCCTATGAAATTCATGGAGACCGTGCTTTCCGTGATGATCCTGCTATTTTATGTTATATCGGTTGGATCGATGGTCAAAAGACGATGGTCATAGGTGAACAAAAAGGGCGTGGTGTTAAAAACAAGATCAAAAGAAATTTCGGTATGCCAAATCCGGAAGGATATAGAAAAGCACTTCGTGCAGTGCGTATGGCAGAGAAATTTGATATTCCGGTATTGATGCTCATAGACACTCCGGGTGCTTATCCGGGCCTAGGAGCAGAAGAGAGAGGACAGAGTGAAGCTATTGCTAAAAATCTTTTTGAATTCGCTTCAGTGAAAGTGCCTATGGTCTCTGTTGTGATCGGAGAGGGTGGTTCCGGTGGAGCACTTGCCATTGGAGTAGCAGATAAGCTCGCAATGATGCGTTACTCTGTATTTGCAGTTATCTCTCCTGAGGGATGTTCAGCGATATTATGGAATGACCCGTCTAAGGTAGAAACAGCAACAAAAGCACTGAAGATCACACCAAGTGACCTCTTGGAACATAAGCTTATCGATGATGTGCTTGATGAACCGCTCATAGGGGCACACCGTGATAAAAATACCGCAGCAGAGGTACTTAAAACATATTTTCTGGAGAATGTAAAAGCCCTTAAAGAGCTTTCAATAGATGAATTGCTTGACCAGCGCTATAAAAAACTTACTTCTGTAGGCGCTTATAGCGAATAAGCCCTGCATGCTTTTCTAAAATATGATACATGAAATAGCCAATACCATTGTTGGGTACATTGGAGATATGGGCTATTTGGGTATCTTCCTTCTCATGTTTCTTGAGAGTACTTTCTTCCCCTTTCCCAGTGAGATTATCATGATACCGGCAGGTTATCTTGCTTTTAAAGGTGAGATGAATATCTATATGGTTGTATTAGTGGGTATTATCGGTTCCGTTACCGGGGCACTCTTTAATTATTACTTAGCCAAGCACTTTGGCAGAAAGTTCATTTTAAAATATGGAAAATACTTCTTCATAAAAGAAGAGACCCTGGAAAAATTAGAAGCCTTTTTTACAAAACACGGAGAACTCTCCACCTTCAATGGAAGGCTCATCCCAGGCATACGCCAACTCATCTCCCTACCGGCAGGACTGGCACGTATGAATGTTGCCAAGTTTTCTTTTTATTCAGGACTTGGTGCGGGTATTTGGGTAGTTGTTCTGGTAGTTTTAGGATATCTGTTGGGTTCAAATGAAGCACTTATCAGTGAATATCTCAAATCTGCAACACTCATTGCACTTCTTTGTGTTGTATTTATTACGCTTTTTTATATCGTTAGACATAAAAGAAAAAAAGAGATATTGGATGATTAATCCAATATCCAAGCTACATACTTCTTTTTCTTGATCTTCGTATTTTTTAATGCTTTAAAAACTTTATCTATGACAGTATGATGCAGTGCTACATAAGATTTTGTCTCAGTGATGTGGATCTTGCCTATCAACTTGTTGTCAATACCTATTTCTTTACAAAGTGTTCCGAGTATATCTCCTGCACGAAGTTTTGTTTTTTTCCCGCCATTGATGCAAAGTGTATCATACTTGGAGATCATTTTAAATGCAGCATCTACCCGTAATTCTTTCATCTCTCCCATACGTGCATGAGAAGTAATATAAGAGCATTTTGCGCTATCTTTAGGTTCATATAGAGACAAAGCTGTACCGGTAGCATCTGCCCGTCCTGTACGTCCTATGCGGTGAGTGTAAACTTCTTTGTCAAAAGGCAAATCGTAGTTGATAACAAGTTCAATACCTTTAATATCCAGTCCTCTTGAAGCAACATCAGTAGCTACAAGAATTCTTTTGGAGCCATTAGAGAACGCAATGACAGCTTCATTGCGTTCTCTTTGATCAAGGTCTCCATGCAGGTCTATGACAGAGTGTCCACGTCTATGCAGTCTGTCAGCAAGTGAGGTTACTTCAGCTTTTGTATTACAAAAAATAAGCAGAGATTCCGGTTTATAGGACTGCATGAGTGCGGTGAGTGTTTTGAACTTATCAGATGTCTCATAGACGATCTCATCTATCTTGGTACTCTCCTGTACGGTATCTACTTTGATGGTAAGAGGCTGTTTTAAGAGGGCTTTAGCCAGTTTTTCTATCTTCTCCGGGAACGTAGCAGAGAAGAGAAGCGTTTGTCTATTTCTGGGCATGTTAGAGCCTATTTTGACGATCTCATCATAAAATCCCATATCCAACATACGGTCTGCTTCATCAAGTACAAGCGTTTTAATACTGTCCAGAACAAGGGTTTCTTTGGCCAGATGATCTTGTATGCGTCCCGGAGTCCCTATGAGTATATGTGCTCCTTTGGCCAGTGACTCTGCTTGTGCACGAAGAGGTACCCCTCCATAAAGTGTCAGTATTTTGAGGTTGGCTTTGTATGCTGCTATTTTTCTAAGCTCTACTGCGACCTGATCTGCCAGTTCACGTGTAGGGGTGATGATAATGGTTTGAGGTTTATTCTTATTCATATCTGTATGCATAACAGCAGGGAGTCCAAAAGCCAATGTTTTTCCTGAACCTGTTTTGGATTGAGCTAAAATATCTTTACCTTCAAGAATAGGATTGATAGTTTTTTCTTGTATCTCTTTCATGGTAGAAAAATTGAGTGCATCTAACGTTTTTAAAAGAGCCTCTGGTATATTTGTAATGTTGTTAAATGATGCCATATCGGATCTCTCTTTGGTTTTGTATTTTTGTAAGTATAGGGTAATTTATATTAAGAGGAAAGTACGTAAGATGTGAGCTGAAGCCCACAATAGGATTAAGCTTTTGTTTTTCTATAATCCATGATCATTTTATATGCTTCATCTTTTAAAAGCAGCTTCTCTTTTTTGAGTATTTCCAGCTCTACATCGGTAAGGATACTTCTGCCTGCTTCGGCATCCTCTATTTTTTGATCAAGTTTATTATGTTTTTCGAAAATTCTTGCGAAGTGCGCATTTTCTTGTTTTAGCTCATGGATTTCGTCTCTATATTCGTGTAACATTTTTGATTCCTAGTGTTAATATATTGTATATTATAACTCTTTTGTGGTTAGCAGAGAGTTAAAATTAAAATTTTCAAGTTCGATATTCTGCATTGATTTTGACATATTCATAACTTAGATCACAACCGTAAGAGGTATAAGAACCTGCTCCCAATCCTATGTCACAAGTGACTTTGAAACTTTCCTGTTTCATGATTTTATATGCTTTATCTTCCCGTTCTTTATCCAACTCTCTAAATGTATCAGAATAGATAAGAAGATCATCATAATGGATAGTAAGTTTTTTCTCATCACATGCAATGCCGCTCGCACCTATAGTGGAAGCAATACGTCCCCAGTTCGGATCTTCACCAAAGAGGGCGGTCTTCACCAGTAGGGAGTTGCTTAGCGCCATACTTGCTTTTTTCGCTTCTTCTTCACTTTTTGCCCCTCTGACTTCAAAAGCTACAAGTTTGTTTGCACCTTCTCCATCTTTGAGTATCATCATAGCAAGTTCGAACATGATCTTGTTTAATGCAGCTTTGAATGCTTCTTTGTGGTAAGCACCACTCTCTTTGTTCGCCAGAAGCATAACGGTATCGTTTGTAGAGGTATCTCCATCTACAGAGATACGGTTAAATGAATCCTCTGTACTTTGGACAAGTAGTTCATCCATATCACTTTTAGGAATATTCGCATCAGTAATAATAAAACAGAGCATGGTTGCCATGGCAGGATTGATCATTCCTGCACCTTTACAAATGGCTGCGATGTTGAAACTTTTACTATTTTCAAGTTCTACTTTATAAGCCAATTCTTTTTTAAAGCTGTCTGTAGTCATGATCGCACGGGCAGCTTTATGAGAGTCTGATGCATGAAAGTTCAAGGTGTCAAATGCAGAAGTGATTTTGTCAACAGGTAAACGGTATCCTATGACCCCGGTAGAACTCATAACAGGGTTAAGAACATCTATTTTAGTTCGAAGTGTTGACATAATAGTGTCAATATCTTCAATACCTTTTTCACCAGTCATAGCATTGGCATTTTTGGCATTGATCAGTACAAAATCAGTTTGAAATTCTTTAGGATACTTCAGAAAATGTTTGATAGGTGCTGCCTGGAACGTATTGCTTGTAAAGACTGCTGAAATGTCACAAGGAGACTCAGAACGTATAAAAGCTACATCACCATCCACATCACCTCCTCCTGAATTTACAGGGTTGGTTCTCATACCTACATTAGTCGCCCCACAAAAAAATCCCTTGACATTTTCCAGGCCATTTGTAACAGGAAAAAGTTTAAACATATTTTAATTCCTCCGGTTTTTCTTTTTTTCGGATGATCTTTTTAGCTTTGCGTATCCCTTCACCTGTACCAATAAGCAGAAGTTTTGACTCGGGCATGATAATGGTATCACCCTTAGGCATGGGGATGAACTTATGGTCTTTTTGGCGAATACCAATGACAGTGACATTTGCTATGTCCCTGAATCTTGCAGCTTTGATCTTTTTGAGTACAAGCCATGAAGTTTTTGAGACTTTTGCTTCTTCCATATCCAGTGGAGTATCTTTTTTGTAGAGGAACTCCTGCAGCAAGTTTTCCATATCTGGCCGTGCTGCCATTGCATTGATGCGCTGTGCCATGAGTTTTGTGGCAGTCACTACTTTGTTTGCCCCTAATTTTAGAAGTTTTTGCTCATCTTCGTGGCTTTTTGCATTGGCAATGATCAGATATTTCCTACCTCTATGAATCTCTGTTTCATAAAGACGTGCAGAAGCGATAGTTGCAATATTATCCGCTACATTATCTGCAAGGGTGATCACACCTTTCGCAGAGGAAAGATGTGATTTTAAGATTCCTTCTTCTGTATGTGCCTCAGCCATTACAAAGTAAGGGTATTTATGTTTTTTTGCTATCTCTTCCATATCTTCTCTTGGATCCACTACAACAAAGGGTATATGGTTTGCCCGTAATTGTTTAGTGACTTGAATGGTAAATTCATTGTGATAACAGACAACAAAATGGTGCTTAAGTCTAGCAATCTCATAAAGCATTTTACGCTCCTTGGCAGTTTTTTGAAATTCACCTTTTTTGACCACTTCTGCGATAATCCCCACCGCGATAGAGAATACAACAAAACCAAAGATGATAAGCGTAATGGTAAAGATACGACCCATATCTGAGATAGGACGAATTTCACCGAACCCTACAGTTGTAAAAGTGATACCTGTTTGATAAATGGCATCCATCAGTGGGAAATCGTCTATAACCATATATCCTATCGTACCTAGCAGCATGACAAGAACAGTTAAAATAAGGGGGAGTCTAAAAGGGGCTAAATGACCATAATATTCATCATTCAGTGTGATATGTGGTTTGGGTGTGCTTCTCCAACCGAGAAACTTTTTTATTTTTTGTATAGCACTCAAAAGGCTATATCCAGCCCATCCTTAAAAGGAGGGCTTAGTTTGCTGCAGCAGCTTGAGCAGCTTTCTTTTTCATGGTTCTAAGTGTAGAAGCAGCAACTTTAATTCTTTTTGTTGTTCCATCTTCGAGTGTAATCTTTACAGATCTAAGATTTGGAAGTTGTCTTCTTTTTGTTTTATTGTTCGCGTGAGAAACATTGTTTCCTGTAAGCGGACCTTTACCAGAAATTTCACATTTTCTTGACATGATAGTACCTTCTATTAATGTAGATTTCATAACACAGGCAATGCCTTAGATATGAAATCCCGAATATTTTGTGCGATTATAGAGAAAAGTAGCATAAAATTTGCTTAAGTTTTATGTTAAGCCTTTTCTTTGTTTATGTCAAGAGGAAACTGAACTGAAAAGAAGTATGGTTCCTCATGCATTAAATAAAAGTACAGAATAGTGTCATATAGTAGTAGATTTTGTCTTAAAACATAATTTTCCTGGCAATAATAGCTTCCTTGCCAGACTATTTTAATTGCAAAATTTGTATCCCTTGGATAAAAGGTTGGTTTTGTGTGGATATTAGTCATGACTTTGGCACGATTGCACAAGTTTGATTTTGCTATAATAAAATAAAATAATTTAACTAGGAATTTTATGTTAGTCGCACCGAGTATACTTTCAGCCGATTTTGGATATCTGGCTCGAGATGTTGAAGCCATTTGTGAAGGGGGATGTGATCTTGTACATGTAGATGTCATGGATGGTCATTTTGTACCAAATCTTACCATAGGCCCTGTTGTTGTTGAAGCTGTAGCCCAAGCCGCAACGAAACCGTTGGATATTCATCTGATGGTTGAGAATAACAGTTTTTTTGTAGATCTTTTTGCCCCTTTAAAGCCGGGGTTTATCTCTTTTCATATAGAAGAAGAAAAACATCCGCATAGACTTATACAAAAAATACGTGCATTAGGTATAAAACCGGCAATTGTGTTGAATCCGCATACTTCACCTGAAGCTATAGAATTTTTGTTGGAAGATCTAGATATGGTTTTGCTTATGAGTGTCAATCCCGGTTTTGGAGGGCAGAAGTTTATTCCTTCAGTTATAGAAAAAGCCAAAAGACTCAAGAAACTTATCAATGAAAGAAATCCTAAATGCCTCATAGAGGTAGACGGTGGAGTGAATGACGAAAATCTAAAGCTTCTTGAAGAAGCAGGTGTTGATGTTGTGGTTGCAGGCTCGTTCGTGTATAAGCATCCCAAAGGTGTAAAAGAAGCGATTGCTTCTTTGAAATAAAGGGTAAAGAGTGAAGAATAAAGAACGAAGGTTAAGAGTTAAAATATGTGGTATCACCAATCTTAGAGATGCATTGCATGCAGTAGAGTTTGGAGCAGATGCCTTGGGGTTTGTTTTTTATAATCAATCACCACGCTATATTACCCCGGCAGCAGCAAAAAAAATCATTGATGAACTGCCTCCATTTGTGGAGAGAGTAGGACTTTTTGTAAATGAGGGTGTTGAGACTATTGATACAATTTGTAAATATACAGGTATTTCGCTTGCACAGATCCATTTTGATGTAGATGAAGAGTCTTTAGATATTATCACGGCAAAAACTTTACCCGTAGTGCGTGCAAAATCCAAGGAGGAGTTACAGAAGTTTAGTGACAGATACCGTTTGGTAGATGCATACAGTGAAGCGTATGGAGGCGTAGGAAAACAACTCAATCTTGAGTGGTTTGAGGGAATGGATTGTTCCAAGATCATCCTTGCCGGCGGGTTGACCCCAGATAATTTGGAGGCGGTAAAAAAACTTGGTTTTTATGGTGTAGATGTAAGTTCAGGCGTAGAGTTGATCAAAGGTAAAAAAGATCCTAAAAAAGTAGAGCAGTTTATAGCTAATGCAAAAAGTCTTTGATGAGCTGACTACAGCATTTCGTAAATATAACGGAGTGCTGAGTAAAGAACAATACAAGCATATCGCCATAAAGTATACTACTTTATTAGAAGACAGTGATACGATTTTTATTTTACTTCAAGCTTCAGGCTATCCCATAGAACAATTTGATGATGAAATCTATAGACTGAAAACCTGTTTCACTCCCTATGAAAAGCAGAAGTTCTGTGTGATAGATATTGAGACTAATGGAAGTAAACCAGGCACTTCTCAAGTGATAGAGATCGGTGCTGTAATGTTGCAGAACGGTGAAGTTATCGATAGCTTTGAAACATTTGTTGAATGTGCTTTTCTCCCTGAGTATATTACTAAGATCACAGGCATAGAACCCACTGATCTCATAGGTGCACCCAGTAGAAGAGAAGCATTAACGAAGTTAAGACACTTTATGGGTGATGCGGTTTTTGTAGCACATAATGCAAACTTTGACTATGGTTTTCTTAATGCTTCATTTGATCGTTTCGGTTTAGGGGGGATCGGAAATCCAAAGCTTTGTACTATTGACTTGGCAAGACGGACCTTTGAGAGTGAGCGTTATGGGTTAGCTTACCTTATAGACTCTCTTGAGATAGAAACAGCAACCCACCATCGTGCCTATAGTGATGCAGTATGTGCAGCAAAAGTGATGGAGAAGAGTTTAGAGACACTCCCTGAATATGTAAAGAGTACCGATGATCTGTTACGCTTTTCTATTTCTAGTAAGAAAGAGAGACGGATGAGTAATGAAAAATCAGAAATTAAAAATAAAAAAAATATATAATAAATGTTCCCCTCTTATCCTCCTTATAGTTGACAAGAGGAGCTGCAAATACAAATTACAGAGAATAGTTAAGTAATATTGTATTAAAAGTTCCGGATCTCCGTATGAGGCAGAGGATAACAGAAGGTCTTATTCCTGGTTACCTAAAATCTGGTGCAAAAACAATATCTGTCCAAAAAGTGGAGCAAAGATATTGAGTAGAGGTATATAGTTGAAGAGTGAAGCGATCATGGCGATGAACCATACCTTTTTCTTTTGTGCTTTTTCTTTTTTCTTGTCTGTGATAAAAAGAGAGCCAACATCATAGTTATTTGGTTCCTTGATAAGAATGGACCAGAGCCACAGCATCCAGACCTGTCCGAGTACCGGAATAAAGATCAGAGGAAATGTAAAAAGAAAAAGGAGAAAAAAAACAAGACCGGCTTTCAAGCTTAGATATATGGAGGTAGTAATATTAGGGCTCCCTATAACCGGTTTATTGGGATAATGTTTTTGTGCCAGTTTGATCAAAAGCGGTTCACTAAAGAGGGAAGTGAGTATAGAAATAGTGATAATGACCAGCATGTAGCCTATAATGAGTGCAGTGAGGAAAGCGCCGCCGGATTGGAACCATTCCAGGTTTCCTACATAAGGAATTTTCTGAATATAGGTGGTAATCATGCCTGTATAAAGATCCCATGAGATCCAGAGAAGGAGAACCCATAGCAGAATCGATCCAAAACCAATTTTGAGAATGAAAAAAAGAACTGTAGGGCTTAAAATATCACTTAGGGATTTTGCAATAACTTTTTGCATGATTATTTACCTTTTTACTGGTACTCATTTTTAAATGCAACATACCGTGAAGCAGAAGCATAAAGTTCTTTTACTTCATCGTCTGTAAGTGTACGTACCACTTTGGCAGGACTACCCATAATGAGACTTCTTGGAGGGAACTTTTTATTTTTGGTAACTAAACTTCCTGCACCGACAATGGACTCTTTACCTATCACAGCACCATCAAGTATGGTAGCACTCATCCCTATGAGACAAGCATCTTCTATGGTACATCCGTGAAGCATTACTCTGTGGCCTACAGTGACATCATTGCCAATGACAGTAGGGTTCCCATCGGACATGTCTGCTTTTTTATGGTGGGTAACATGTATCATACTGAGGTCCTGGATGTTACTTCTGTCTCCTATCGTGATATAATGCACATCAGCACGTACAACACAGCCAAACCATACAGCAGAGTCCTCCCCCATCTTTACTCGGCCAATGACGGATGCACCTTCAGCAATCCAAGTATTTTTTTCTAATTTGGGTGTCCATTCTTTAAACTTTAGTAACATGTTATTTCCTTTATAGGGTGCGTTTGCCAACGCATCATTTGATGTTCAATATTTTAAAGGTGCGTTGGCAAACGCACCCTACACCTAACTCTCTTTTAAAATTCGATTGGCAAGACGACTCACATAGTCAGGTGTCTCTTTTTTTGTTTTATCATAGATCTTGTTGACATACTGTTCTAAAACAGTATGGTTATTCACAGGTTTGCCTAAGAGAGGTACTTTGATGTAGTTTCCGTCTTCTTGAAGTTTCCAACGCAGTTGGTTGTCTGCAAGCTGGAGCATCAAAATCTGTTCTATTTTTTGTGTGAGATTTTCTTCTATGATAGGTGTCATAAGTTCTACACGTCTTATAAGGTTTCGAGGCATCAAATCTGCACTTGAGATGTAGCATTTGATTTTATGGTTTTTAAAAAAATAGATACGAGAATGTTCGAGGTATTTCCCAATGATGGACGAGACGACAATATTCTCACTGATTCCTTTAATACCTGGTTTCAAACAGCAGATCCCGCGTATGATCAAGTCTACTTTACATCCTGCCTGTGAAGCAAGGTAAAGTGCTTTTATCACATCTTTATCGACTAAAGAGTTGGCTTTAAGAATAATATGACCGTTCTTACCATGTCGACCCTCTTTTTCTATGAGTTTGAGCAGTTTTGGTTTGATCTGTACCGGAGACATAAAAAGTGTGTTCAGTTTTGTATAGGTGGAAAACCCGGTTAAGAAATGAAAAAAATGCGTTGCATCATTACTAAATGCTTCTTTGCTGGTAAAGTAAGAGATATCTGTATAGATCTTTGCAGTACTAGGGTTATAATTTCCTGTAGCCAAATGAACATAGCTTTGAAGTTTTTTGCCTTTTCTCTTAATGATCTGTGCTATTTTAGCATGTACTTTAAGTCCCGGGATACCGTAAACGACATGGGCTCCTGCATCTTCAAGTGCTTTTGCCCAGCGTAGGTTGTTCTCTTCATCAAAGCGTGCCTTAAGTTCTACAAGTACTGTTACCTGCTTCCCCTCACGTGCTGCATCGATGAGTGCTTTTACAATAGGAGATTTCTGTCCTGCACGGTAGAGTGTCATACGTATCGCAAGTGTATCAGGATCAGCTGCTGCCTGTTTAATAAATTGTACTACAGGTTCAAAACTGTCAAAAGGATGATAGAGTAGGATATCCTGTTTCTCTATCGCTTCAAAGATATTTTCGCTGTCGAGCGGTGGAAGTGTTTTAGGACTGAATGTAGGTAAAACAAGGTGAGAGAGTGCTTTATCCCCTACAATTTGCCATAAGGAACCAAGGTTAAGCGGCAGGCTTTTGTAAGAGTAGATATCGTTGTCATCAAGATTAAGGTGAGAGAGTAAAAAATTGAGGAGACCGACATCTGCTCCATCCATAAGTTCCAGACGTATGAGAGAACCTTTATTTCTGGATCGTAAGCCTTCTTGCAGAATTTCCAAGAAGTCATCCGCTTCCTCTTCTTCTATTTCGATGTCTGCATTTCTTGTAACCCTGAATGGTGTAGAAGCAAGTTGTGTAAATCCGGGAAAGAGTTCAGAAGCAAAATGCTCAACCACGCTCTCTATAGGAATGAAGGTTTGTTCTATTTGTATGAACCTTGGAAGTATTCTTGGGATTCTTATAAGCCCGTGTTTGATGTTTTTTGAATTATCTTCGAGTGTAATAGCCAAACCGAAACTAAGGTTGTTGAGGTGTGGGAAAGGGTGTGTTGCATCTACGGCAATAGGGATGATCACCGGGTAGATTTCATTGAAGAATATTTCCTTGACTTTCAGTTGTTCTTCTGAATTCAGTGCATCATAGCTCTTTACATGGACGCTATAGGTATGTAATTCCGAGATGATAGAGGTATAGCAAGACTCAAGTACCTGATGCTCTTTATGCAGGTAGCCATGTATCTGCTCCAATTGCTCACTCGGTGTAAGTTTGTCGGCACCGGTCTCCTGTATACGTGCTTTGAAAAGTGCTTTAAGCCCTGCCACACGTATCATATAGAACTCATCAAGGTTTGTTCCGTAAATGGCAAGGAACTTTAAACGTTCAAGTGGAGGAAGTTTTTCATCAAGTGCCTGCGCCAAAACACGAGAATTAAACTGTAGCCATGAAAGTTCACGGTTAAAATAGAGTTGTGATGAGTTTAAGTCTAATGCCATTTTATACCTTATAGAGTCTCGTTCCCACTCTCCTGAGTGGGAATGCATATGCAACATTTTTGCGTAAAGGAAGTTTGTTTACAGTTTATAGTTATATGTATGCATTCCATCTCAGGAGAGATGGAACGAGGATTGTTATTTTATAATTATTGTGTGTATTATAGCGAAATTTACAATTTTTTGACTTTCGCTATTTCATCTCTCAGCCTTGCTGCCTCTTCAAATTCCAAATTCTTCGCGGCAAGAAGCATTTTAGCTTTGAGTTCCTTGACAAGTTGTTGTCTTTCTGCCTTTGGCATTTTGTCAAGTTTGCTTCGTTTGTTGTAAAGCTCTCCCGCATCTTCTACCTTGAGGTTGGTGTCAAGTTCTCGTAAGGTGGTTTTGGGAGTGATGCCGTGTTTTTTGTTGTAGGCTATCTGTTTTTTGCGTCTTTGTTGGGTGACATCTATGGTTGCCTGCATGGAGTCTGTGATCTTTTTGGCATACATGAGCACTTGACCGTTCACATTCCTTGCGGCACGCCCTGCGGTTTGGATGAGAGAGGTTTTAGAGCGTAAAAATCCTTCTTTATCTGCATCCAGTATAGCAACCAAACTCACTTCCGGTAGATCAAGTCCTTCTCGAAGCAGGTTGATCCCTACTAAAATATCAAATTCACCCAAACGTAAAGAACGTATGATCTGGTTTCGTTCTATGGCATCAAGATCTGAGTGCATGTACCGTGCTTTGAGCCCAAGGTCATTGTAGTAAGTTGTCAACTCTTCTGCCATCTTTTTTGTTAATACAGTGACAAGTATTCGTTCCCCTCTTTCTATGACGGGTTTCATACGGTCATGGAGGTTCTCCACCTGGTAAGTACTGTCCACCACTTCAATGAGTGGGTCAAGCAGTCCTGTGGGTCGTACGACCTGCTCTGCCACAACTGAAGAGAGTTCAAGTTCAAGTGCTGCCGGGGTAGCAGAAACAAAGAGAAAATGGGGTGCTTTGTTAATGTACTCATCAAACATCAGCGGTCTGTTGTCAAGTGCAGAGGGAAGTCTGAATCCGTGGTCCACCAAGACCTCTTTACGACTTCGGTCACCTGCATACATCCCTCTAAACTGGGAGAGTGAAACATGAGACTCATCGACGATGACTAGGTAGTCATCATGCATCGCTTCAAAGTAGTCCATCATAGAGTAGGGGGTTTCCCCCGGTTTTTTCCCTGTAAGATGACGTGAATAGTTCTCGATACCTTTACACATACCCGTAGCTTCTATCATCTCCAAGTCAAACTCTGTGCGTTGTTTGAGACGATTATACTCGATCATACGGTCCTCTTTTTGAAAATACGCCAGTCTCTCACCCAGCTCCTCTTCGATGCTTTTGACTGCACGTGCCAGTTTTTCTTTAGAGACGATGAACTGATTGGCAGAGTAGATGGTTGCTTCTTTCATCTCTTTTTCTTTTTCTCCGGTAAGAGAGTTAAATTCATAAATAGCTTCGACTTCATCTCCAAAAAACTCCACACGTATGGCAAACTCTTCAGCGTAGGCAGGGTAGATGTCTATCACTTCTCCCATCACACGAAAATCACCTCTGTCAAAGAACTCATCATTGCGTTTGTACCCCATATCAACAAGTCTAAGAAGCAGGGCTTTTTGATTGTATTCATCTCCCACACAAAGTTTTTGTACGATGGAGCGATAATCCTCGGGAGAACCTAACCCATAATTTGCAGAAACCGAAGCGATAACGATGACATCATCGTGGGAAAGCAAAGAAGCTGTGGTACTTAATCGCAAACGTTCCAACTCTTGGTTGATGGAAGAGTCTTTTTCTATAAAGAGATCTTGCCGAGGCAAATATGCTTCAGGCTGATAGTAATCATAATAACTTATGAAGTACTCTACATGGTTATTGGGAAAAAAACTTTTAAACTCAGAGTAAAGTTGAGCTGCCAAAGTTTTGTTATGTGTCATGATAAGCGTCGGTTTTTTGGTTTTTTCTATGACCTTTGCCATGGTGTAGGTTTTCCCTGAACCTGTCACACCCAGTAAAGTCTGGTATCGATTTCCCTCTTCTATAGAACGACTGAGTGCTTCTATGGCAGCAGGTTGGTCACCGGCAGGTTTGTATGGGCTTGATACTGTAAAGTTTGGCAAAATTAACCTTTGGTTTATGTTGTTTTTTTTAAATTTTTGCTATTATAACACAACAAAATTACGGAGTATGAAATGTCGGCATTACAAAAATTACAAGAGAAGATAGAACAATGGAGAGTAGATCATGAAGCACTCAAAAGTGAAAATGCACAGCTTAAAGTGGAACTTTCAAATATATCTGGCTCACAAAGTGAAAAAGAGTCACAAATAGAAGCACTCAGACGTGAACTTGCAGAAAAAGATGCAGAGATAGAGAAGATCATTGCACAAGTTGAGAGTTTATTAGCATAATAATATCATTTTTTGTCATCCTCAGCTTGACTCAGGATCCATAAGTAGCCTGGAGATCCTGCAGGAAATGCACTTATGAGGATAATGTGAGAAAAAGGAACAGCATGAAAAACGTAGCACTTACAGTTTCGGGTAACCGTTATGAGATAAAACTGGAAGACACCTTTGCAGACTTTGTAAACCAGGATTTACAGGATGCAGGTGTGAACTTACATACAGACAACAAACCAGATAAACTGCTTAAAGCCTATTTGCGTTTAGCCAAACAGGCGACCTCTTACGAAGATGAAATAGAACTGCTTATTGAAACCTTGGATGGACTTTAAATAGTTTAGTCCATCTGTTAAGCGGCAATTTTTTATTTGTGCAGCAGGTTCTCTATACGAGTTACAAATGCTTCTGCTGTCTCTTCGTAATTAAGATGATCTGTTGCAAATTTGAATTTTGGTTTTGGAGTAGTGAAGAAATCATGTTTTTCAAATGCTTTTCGTATACGTTCTTCTAAGATCAATGCATCTTTCTCCTCAGTAAATGGCAATATAATAAAAAAACTATTTTTATCATATCGGCAGGCAACATCACTTGCACGTGTTAAGGAGATGATAAGAGCACCAAAAATTTTAAAAATTTGTGTTTTTGTGTTTTTGTCATATATGTTATCCATTTTATCAAAATCAACGATTGTAATCGATAATATTGAAAGTGGATATTTGTATCGTATGGATCTCGAGAGGGTAGTTTTAATCTCTGAAAGAAAATATTTTTTATTAAAAAGTTTGGTTTCATGATCATGTATGGCATGTTTTTTTATTTGAATATAGATATAGGCTCTTACGCTATAAATTAAAAGAAGAAGTAAGATAATTGTTATTGCAAATGTAAGATAAAGAAGATTATATATCTTTGCTTCTTTAAGTAAAACCATCTTTTCAATTATAAAACTTAAGGATCTTGTATGTTTCCAATATTGCAGTGCTGTTGTTGTCGTATTGTTATATAAATCATTTTTGAGTATATTCCAGTATTTCAGTAACTGATCATAATCTTCTAAAAGTGATCTTCCTCCCACATAAAATTCTTTACGGTTGTTTTCTTTAAACCAGGGTTTTATCATAAAAAGTGTTTTGTCAATCTCTTTTATATGTCTCGAACGTTCTTGGGGATCTTGTGTATGCGTTACTGCAAGTATTTCAGCTCCACTCTTGTTCAGCTGATACAAGATAGTCCTGTTTGCCTCTAGATTTTGAAGCGATGTATAAGTATAGTAAAAGCTGAAAGGGAGTATTAAAACTCCAATATAAAGCAGTAAAGTGATACGGTACGCTGACCAGTCCAGTTGCATTTTTTCTCCTTATTTAGAATTTAGACAGTGATTTTAAAAAATCAATATATGATTGAAGTACCGTGCAATTTCATTGGAAAAGCATTGATGTCTATGAGACTGCGTAATTGATCACAGTACGGGTTGGTTGTATTTCCATAATCAATCTTCAATACTTCTGTGCTTGAACCGGGATCATCGATTTTTATAATGATACAGTCATCGCTGTCATCAACTTTTATATTTGCCTGATAAGCTGAAAGTGTTGCTTCAGAACGATTGACCATACTTCTGATACTATGTGACATAATCCTCAAGTCTGATGTGGTTGATCCTCTGGCGACAGCATAGGAAGCGATTTCAGTTGCAGCAACCATTATATTGTTTGCTTTGGTTGATAATTTTGCATCCATTCGTACCGCCGCGAGTTTGGGAATAGCAATTGCAGCCAGAATGGCAATAATTATAATTACAAAGATAAATTCGATCAAAGTAAAGGCTTTACGTGTTTTATATATCAATGGTAATCCTCCCTTCTCATTATACTGTAGGCAATACGACCATTTTCAAGTATAGCAAATATATGTAAAATTACCAAATATAAGTTTGACTATTTCGTAATGGAATGTAAATCTATCTGGATGGTTTGGACGGTCATGTTTTATATTCATTAAAGATTTTAAAGTGTATAATCAAAACAGACCAATTATTGAATTGGTACTAGAAATTATTTCTAGGAGTTTATCATGACTAACATGAGACGCGGATTCACAATGATCGAATTGATCTTTGTAATTGTAATTATCGGAATTTTGGCTGCAGTGGCTATTCCTAAATTGGCAGCAACCAGAGATGATGCAAAAGCATCTACAGAGTTAAATAACTTGGCAACCTGTATTAATGATGTAGGTACAGCATATACAGCTACGGGTACTGAAGATAACGCAACAACAGCATGTAATGCTCTAAAATGTGCAACAGTAAGTACTGGAACTAGTGCAACAGATGGAAATGTAACAGTTGCAGTACCTACTTCTGCTGTTATTGCAAGTTTACCATATTGTTCTAATGTTAAAACTGCTATGGAAGCAAAAGATATGAATGGAACTAAAGTATTCGGTGGGACACAAGTATCATATTAATCCAAAGTGAAAATGGATTGGAAGAAGTTGGGATCGTCACGTAGAACGGTGATCCCAGCCTAATCAATAATATATTTATTAAGTGATTCATTATATAAAACTACTTAATAAATATATTGCTTTTAGAAAGGGATGGGGGAATGCGAAGAGCATTTACAATGATCGAACTGATTTTTACTATAGTGATTATTGGTATTTTGGCTGCAGTAGCGATTCCAAAGCTTAATGCAAGCAGAGATGATGCAAAAGCAAGTACAGAGCTTTTAAATTTAGCTATCAATGTTAAAGATATAGCCACCTACTACATGGCTACAGGCAAAGCGGATGTAAATAGAAGCAGTGTAAATGTGAAGTGTTTCGATATTGCTTTAGTGGATACTAATGGAACATTAAGTATTTCGGTTTCTAACGGAGGAGAGGATAACAGTGAAGATTATTGTGCAGCGGCGCAAGAAGCTGCAAGAGATAAAAATTTGAGTGGAGCGCATCTTGTTACAGTTGGCGGTACTCTGGTAAAATATTAAAATTCTGCCTGTAATTATGATATAGTAAACAATAAATATTAAGGAATGAACATGGATGTATCATCAAAAAAAGCATTTACAATGATCGAACTGGTATTTGTCATTGTCGTGATAGGCATCCTCTCTGCAATTGCTATTCCAAAATTTGCAGCTACAAGAGATGATGCCATTATCACCAAGGCTAGAACTACAGTTGCTTCTGTGAGGAGCGCGTTGTCTACTGAACGTCAAAAGCGTATCTTAAAAGGTGAGTTTGCAGATATCAACAAAAGTGCTATAGGGAATGATTCTAATAAGGTTTTTACAAATCTTCTTGAATATCCGGCAAAGGTGTGTAGTGGTACTTCTGCACGAAACTGTTGGATCGTTGGCGGGACAGAGACAACTCCTACTTATACTTTTAGGGAACCAGATGGTACAGAAGTAAAATTTACTCTCGAATCAAATAGATTGAATTGCAAAATTAATTGTGATAATTTTGAATAATTGTATTACTATAAAATCCTTCTTCTAAGGTCAAGTGCTCCAAGCTTGACTTACCACTCTCAGCATCCATTAACTGTAGGGTCAGCTGTTTCAGTACCTTTGAAAACTACTCTCAAAGAAGCAGTTGTCACGGAAGAGGTTGAAAAACCTGAGTTTGAAACCGCAGAGATCGCTTTCGCAGCAGATACCTATTACACCAATGAACAGATAGAGATAGCAAAATTTATCTCTGAGTATTATTTTTCTTCTTTTGGGGAAGCGATCTCGCTTTTTTTACCGTATCGCAGGTCGAGGTCTCCCCACTCCGATAAATATCCAAAGTTTTCAGATAAGCCAGAGATAGAAAATGGTATTCAAATAAATGTCGGGGTGGGGACACCCCGACCTACATTAACCATACAACAACAAAAGGCCTATGAATTATTATTAAAAAAAGATAAAGCTCTCCTCTTTGGTGTTACCGGTTCAGGAAAGACAGAAATATTTATCTCACTTATGGCAAAGATGTTGGAAGAGGGCAAAACATCCATCTTTCTCATGCCTGAAATATCACTTACGCCTCAAATGGAAAAACGTCTTAAAGTCTATTTTGGTGATTCTGTTGCAATGTGGCACTCTAAGTTGACCAAGAAGAAAAAAGAATCTATTTTAGAAGGTATATATAGTAGAAAAGTTCGTATTGTAGCGGGGGCTCGTTCTGCTCTGTTTGTACCACTTGAAGACTTGGGACTTATCATCGTAGATGAAGAGCATGATGACAGTTACAAAGCTATGACTCGTCCCCGTTACCATGCCCGTGATGTAGCGGTGCTTATGGGGCAGAAATTAAGTGCCAAAGTAGTCCTGGCTTCTGCGACACCTAGTATGACTTCTTATTACAAGTATAATGTAGTGAAACTGGATAAACCTTATATTGATGCTAGGAAAAAGTATACATTTATCACAGGAGACAGTATCTCTTCTTCCATATTAAATGCTCTGTACCATAACCATAAAGCAAAAGAGCAATCACTACTGTTTTTACCTACCAGAGGTAACTTTAAATACCTCTACTGTGAGAGTTGCGGAAAAACGCATCTTTGTCCCTACTGTTCTGTGGGGATGGCACTGCATAGAAACCATAGACATTTGAAATGTCACTACTGTAATTTTACAGAAGCCATACAAGATACGTGTACGAACTGTGGACATACACCGCTTAAAAGTGAACGTATGGGGACACAAGAAGCTATAGAAGTCATAAGTACAGCCATAGAGGGGATACAGATTGAGCAGTTTGATAAAGATAGCATTACGACAGCAAAGAAGCTTAAAGAGGCACTGGGACGCTTTGAGAGTGGAGAGAGTAACTTATTGCTGGGAACACAGATGCTCAGTAAGGGGCATGACTACTCGGGTATAACGCTTTCGGTCGTTATGGGGCTTGACTATATCTTGGGATTGGCAGATTACCGTGCAAGAGAAAGAGCAATGAGTTTACTCTTTCAAATCGCAGGTAGAAGCGGTAGGGCTAAAGAGGCTAATGTCATCGTGCAGACAGGAGATGCAGCATTTTTCAAAAATTATCTCTCTGACTATGAACTGTTTATCAAAGATGAGTTGGCATTTTTGGAAATGGCGCATTATCCACCATTTGCATCGCTTGCACGTATACTCATAGCCCATAAAGATGAGAGTAAAGCAAGTAAGATTACACTGGATACTGTGACAAAGCTCAAAGCCTTTGAAGATATTGAAATTGTAGGACACGGTAAAGCACCTGTGGAGAGAATAGCCAATAAGTTCCGGTTCCATATTTTGCTTAGAGCTGAAAGTAGGGTACCGTTACTTAAAGCTTTGCACAGTGTGGATCGTAGAGAAATTGAGATCGATATGGATCCGGTCGAATTCTCGTAGGGTGCGTTTTCCAACGCACCTTATGTAAGTTTGTATCATTTCTATTGTATATTAAAATTGATGGTGCGTTGGCAAACGCACCCTGCGTGTTAATATAATTTTGATAAAATAAGACAATTATAACGAAGGTATACCTTGAAAGAACGAGTTAAAACAAAAAAAATTTATGTCGGTGATGTGGCAGTCGGCGGTGATGCACCTATCTCTGTGCAATCTATGACTTATAGTGATACGCATAATGTAGCTGCTACTGTGGAGCAGATAAATCGTCTGCACTTTGCAGGGGCTGATATAGTACGTGTAGCTGTACCGGATATGGAAGATGCTTTGGCACTTAAAGCGATTAAAGAGCAGATCTCTTTGCCCCTTATTGCAGATATTCACTTTAACTATAAACTTGCACTTGAAGCGGCTAAGTGGGTGGACTGTATCCGTTTCAATCCTGGAAACATTGGTGAGAAATCACGTATAAAAGAGATCGTTAAAGCATGCCAAGAGCGCTCTCTGCCTATACGCATAGGGGTTAATGCTGGTTCACTTGAAAAAGAGTTCGATCAAAAGTATGGTGCTACGGCAGAGGGGATGGTGGCAAGTGCAGAATATAATATTAAATTCCTGGAAGATTTGGGTTTTACAGACATTAAAGTATCCCTCAAAGCTTCGGACGTAGACAGAACCGTAGATGCCTACAGAATGTTGCGTCCTAAAAATGAGTACCCTTTCCACTTAGGGGTAACAGAAGCAGGGACTATCTTCCATGCAACAGTGAAATCTGCCATAGGCTTAGGGACGCTTCTGCTTGATGGTATAGGTGACACGATGCGTGTTTCTATCACGGGTGAGTTGGAAGAGGAGATAAAAGTAGGAAAAGCTATCCTTAAAGACAGTGGTAGAGTGCAGGAAGGACTTAACATCATCTCATGTCCTACCTGTGGGCGCATAGAGGCTGATTTGGTCACAGCGGTTGCAGAAGTGGAGAAACGGACAGCACATATCAAAACGCCTATGGATGTCTCAGTGATGGGCTGTGTGGTCAATGCCATAGGGGAAGCCAAACATGCAGATGTCGCTATAGCCTATGGTAAAGGTGCCGGACTTGTAATGGTTAAAGGAGAGGTTGTTGCCAAACTACCTGAAGAAGAGTTGGTAGATAGGTTTGTGGAAGAAGTGGAGAAGTTTGCGGAGGAGAATAAATAGTGGAAAATATGTACAATTTAAATATTGAAAGAGCAGTACTTTCGGCTATTATTTTTGATCCTGAGACCTATGAGGAGATAGCAGCAAAATTGATGTCTCATGACTTCTATCTGCCATTTCATCAACATGTATTTACTGCGATGGAGGAACTTAGTCGCGAAGAGAAGCCTATAGATGAAGAGTTCTTACGTTCTAAACTTATGAGTATGGGTAAGTTTGATGAAGTAGCAATGCTTGATCTGCTTTCTGCAAATCCCATCTCAAATACTGCAGCTTATTTAACAGAAATTAAAGCAAAATCCAGTAAACGTGCTTTGGCAACTTTAGCCACTGAAATCAAAAAAGTGACTATTGAAGATGACCTGCCTGTAGAAGAGGTGATGAACCTTGTAGAGAAAAAGCTTTATGAGATCACACAGAACAATACCAATGAGGATTTCAGGAATTCTAAAGAGATCACACTTGCTATGATGGATGAGATAGAGCGTCTCAAAGCACTGGGTAATTCTAAACTCATCGGTACAGATACAGGATTTAAAAACCTTAATGACAGAACGTCCGGTTTTGGTAAAGGAGATTTGGTCATCATTGCTGCAAGGCCGGCAATGGGGAAAACGGCATTGGTACTCAATATGGCACTTAAAGCAATAGAACGAAATGAAGGAGTAGCCTTTTTCTCTCTGGAAATGCCAGCCGAGCAACTTATGCTTAGACTGCTTTCCGCAAAGACTTCCATACCACTGCAGGCTCTTAGGGTAGGTGACCTGAGAGATGAGCAGTGGAGTCAACTTGCCGCAGCAACTGATGAACTCTCCAAAAAGAAACTCTTTGTAGATGATGGAGGGTACGCGACTATCCACCATGTGAGAAGCAAACTACGTAAACTAAAAGCACAGCACCCAGAGATCTCTATAGCAATCATCGATTATTTGCAGTTGATGAGTGGGGATGGAAAAGAGGGAAGACAACAAGAAGTTTCTGAAATATCAAGAGGTTTGAAACAGTTAGCCAGAGAGTTGCAGATACCTATATTGGCACTTTCACAGCTTAATCGTGGTGTAGAGAGTAGAGAAAATAAACGTCCGATGCTTTCTGACCTGAGAGAATCCGGAGCCATCGAGCAGGATGCTGATATTATCCTTTTTGTCTATCGTGATGATGTCTATCGTGAAGCACAAGAGAAAGAGAAAGAGATGAAAGCCAAGGCTGAAGGGAAAGAATATACCAGCGAATTTAGAAAAAAACCTGAAGAACAAGCCGAGATCATCATAGGAAAACAGAGAAATGGACCAACCGGCACGGTAGATCTGATCTTTCAGAAAAAATATACCCGTTTTGTAGATGCCTCTGTTTCACCTGCTTTTGAAGTAGTGTATGAAGAGAATGATATACCAATGAATACAGGAAATATAGAGCTGCCTCCGATATAGTGTGTTTGTATGCAAGTTTGGTGTTAGTCGATTTATGATATATATTTTAAATTGTTTGGCGGAACCGAACCTACGGTCATTCAAAGTGAGAAATGATGCAACTTGAAAAACCAAAACTTTTTCCTGAAACCAAAAGTTTTTTGTGGGTGATGGGGATTTTAGTATGTATTGTATGCATACGACTTTTTATCGAATACCGAGTCTACCAGGATTTTATTTCCAAACCTTTTTACTATACACATGCCAAAGTACTTTCTGAAACAAGTAAAACAAAACATGGTAAAACCTATAAAGTATTGAAACTACGCAGTGATGAGGGCTTGACATTTTATACGACAAGCTATCAAAAAAAATCTTTTTCCGGTCAACGTTTGCGTATGCAGTTATTTCCCAGTGATAAGATCACATTTCTTAGTTACTTAGGTACTTTCTATGTGAAGAGCCGCATTAAAAATGCAGAAGCCCTTCCTCTCAGTTTTAAAGATGAGTTACTGCAAAAAGTAGATTCTCAACATCAGGAGATATCTTTAAGATCATTTTATAATGCTATTTTTTTTGCTACCCCTTTGCAACAAGAGTTAAGAGAAAAGATAAGTATGTTAGGGGTGAGTCATCTTGTAGCACTGAGCGGATTTCATCTGGGGATACTGTGGGGATTGGTGTATGGCTTGTTACTTCTGTTATACAGACCTCTGCAACAAAAATATTTTCCTTACCGACATGCATTGTACGATGTAGGTATCATAGTGATGGTCCTTTTAGGAGTCTATGTATGGTTTGTTGATTTTCCTCCTTCTTTGGTACGTTCTTATGCGATGGTACTTGTAGGCTGGATTGTTCTTTTGCTTGGGATAGAACTACTTAGCTTTAGGTTTTTGACCACTATATTGTTAGTACTTGTTGCACTTTTCCCCTCACTTTTAGTTTCACTAAGCTTTTGGCTTTCTGTTACGGGAGTATTTTATATTTTTCTTTTATTGCAGTACACAAAGGAGTTTAATAAGTGGGTGATCACAGGACTTTTCATCCCTTTTGGCATTTTTATTTTGATGCTTCCCGTAGTACATAGTATCTTTGGTCTGACAAGTGTGTATCAACTTCTGTCACCTTTGTTGTCACTGCTGTTTATACCTTTTTATCCGTTGGTAATGGTATTGCATTTAGTAAGTCTTGGTGGAGTATTTGATAGTACTTTATCATGGTTATTTGATCTTCCGCAAGAGGGGCAGAAAAAGCTTTTACCTGTGTGGGCTATGCTTGGGTATGTTGGTTTATCATTGGGGGCGATCTGGAGTAAAAAACTATTTTACATAGTTCTGAGTGTTGCTGCATTATATGCTTTCTATCTCTTCATCCCTGTTGAGCAGATCACAGAACTTTAATCCATGGAGAAAGATAGCCCAGGAAATGTAGATCCATAAAAAGAAAAAGAGTAAGGTGCTGATACTTCCATAGATACTTGCATAGGTTTTGTTATGCATAACGTAAAAGATGAATGCGCTTTTAGAAAGATACCAGATAAGCGAAGCGATAAAAGAGCTTATCATGGCAGCCCGTACATCAATGCGTGTATTTGCGGAGAGTTGATAGGCTGTATAGAATATCATCCAAACGATAAAGTAAGGTAAAAATGTATAAATGTGTATGGCGCTTGTAATACTGTTTTTATCCAGATAACTTTGGATAAAGGAAGAGACGTAAAATGATCCCCCCATCATAGTCGGTATAATAAGAATGAGTAATAAATACGTTTTAACGGCACTCCAGACCGTTCGGGTAGGGACATTAAAAATATCATTGACGATATAGTCATAGTTTTTAAAGAACATGATAGCCGCAAAGAGTACATAAAATCCACCCATAACCCCCAGTTTATCTGAATTTGCGATAAAGGTGTTGATGTATCCCATTACTTCTTTAGAGTCTGTAGGCATCAGATTGGAAAAAATGAGTGTTTCTATTTTACTGTAAACGGTATCAAAAAGAGGTAGTGTAGTAAAAATAGCAAGCATAATAGCCAGTAAAGGGATAATGGAAAAAAGTGTACTCCAACTTAAACTGGAAGCATAGTGTCCCAGTTTATCTTCAAATAGGTCTTTGAAGAAATCTCTTATGAATAGATAATAGTTTCGTAGAAGTGTTTTGAATGCGGTATTTGTTTTTTTCATTGTTTACTCCTGATAGGACTCATGTCCTTGGAGAACCTGGGAACGAGTCTATCCCTTTTAATTAGGTAACCCCATCTTCCCAGGGTTTAGAATGTTGTTAGGGTCAAACGCATGTTTGATACTTTTGAAAAGGTCAAGCTCTGCAGCAGTGAATGCGATGTTCATAAACGGTGCTTTACTTGTACCTATACCGTGTTCACCGCTGAGTGTTCCACCCAAGTCAACCACCAATTCAAAGATCTCTTCGATGGCTTTATGCCCCTCTTCGAGTTGTTTTTCATCGCTCCCGTCTACCATGACATTGACGTGAATGTTTCCATCGCCTGCATGTCCAAAACATGGTACTTTAAAGCCATACTTGTCACCTATCTCATAGATACGTTTCAGTGCTTCTGGCAGCATACTTCTAGGTACAGAGATATCTTCATTGAGTTTTTTGCTTCCAAAGATGGTGATAGAGGGAGAGGCGTTACGTCTTGCATACCAGAGGGTATCTCTCTCTTTCGTATCATGGGCGATAACAAATTCTTGTGCACCATTCTCTTTAAATGATTTTTCTAAAATCTCAAGCTGAAACTCTACCTCTTGAGATACGTTTCCATCTACATCACCGATGAGCAGTGCTCCTGCATCTTCAGGCAGTTCGATACCAAGTTTTTCTTTAAGTGCTTGAACTACGAGGTCATCGAGGAACTCCATAGCTACAGGGTTTGCTCCTGCCGCGAGTGATTTAAATACTGCGTTCATTGCATCATCTACTGAGGGGAAGATACCCATATAGGCTTTAGTAAATTTAGGTTTAGGGATGAGTTTTAGTGTAATCTCAGTGAGGACTGCAAGTGTACCTTCACTGGCGATAAGAATCCCTGCGATGTTGTAACCTGCTACATCTTTGATGGTACGTTTTCCTGCACGGATGATATCACCATTAGGACGTACTGCACGCAGTGCCATGACGTAGTCTTTTGTGATACCATATTTGGCCGCACGCATACCGCCTGCATTTTCACTGACATTCCCACCCAGTGTTGAGTACTCCTCGCTTGCCGGATCCGGTGGATAGAACAGACCTACCTCTTCGACCGCTTTTTGCAGATCCATATTGATGACTCCCGGTTGTACAACTGCAACCATGTTTTCCATGTCGATCTCAAGGATCTTGTTCATATGTTTTTCCATCGCAAGTGTGATACCGCCGCTGGTAGGCAGTGCACCGCCTGTAAAACCGGAACCTGCACCACGAGGTGTGATCACAATGTGATGGTGGTTACAGTAGACAAGGATACGGCTTACATCCTCTTCATCTCTGGGGAAAACCACTGCATCAGGCTCAAAGCGTGTACGTGTAGCATCATAAGAGTAAGCGATAAGGTGTGCCTTGTCACTATAGACATTCTCATCTCCTACAATATCTTTAAGTGATTGTATATGTTTAGGATCTAACACTATATTGACTCCATTGTTTTGTAGTAGTTTCCTGTACCACTTTTAGAGAACCAACCTGTTTGTATCTCATCAAAACGCATATAGAAAGGGTATTGTCCTTGTTTAGGAAGGTTGCTCATGGTTTTTTGGCTGACTATCTGACCGGAAACAGGGTCTAAAAGTACAGCGGAACCATTACGTACGATATAGATTAGCCCTACTTGATATGTTTTGGCAAATGCTGCAAGATTTTCTTTAGTCGGATAATCGTCTCCCTCTGTTGAAAGGAAAAGAGCAAAAAGATCTGGATGAATCCATTTTTTATGATGTGATGATGTGATCCTTGCATAGGTATTGGCATCTGGAGCTAAAAGCAGAACATTATTATAAAGATACCCGCCAATCACTTTATCTCCGGCAGAAACAGTCGTTTTGATAGTTGGCAGCTTATCATGATGTATAATATCTTTACTTATGATCTTAGCACTTCCGTCAGACGAAGTTTGTGTTAGATAACTTGTAATGGCTTCTAACGAATTTCCATAATTGTGAATCACTATACCGCTCATACCGTTTACAGGAAGAGCGGAGGTGAGAGAAACAGTATTCTTTCCCACAGATGCAACAGAAGTTTGTACAGTAGAAGGAAAAAATCCTGCAAAAAGAGGGAGAGCAGTTAAAGCTATAAATGCTATTTTACGCATAGCGATCCTTTAAGTAGATAATATATGACAATGATTATACAAGCAAAAGATTAAAAGTTTATGAATGTTAAGTAGTATTCAGCGGGTTCAATAGCTATCTCCTTAATTTAATTAAGTTATAATAATGCTCAATTGAAGCAGAGATGATGGAGTAGAATGAAATATATTGTAGTGCTGGTTTTGATGTTTACTTTTACATTTGGAATGAAGGTAACTCATAAAGAGTGGGAAAAAGGAAAAACATTTTCAGAGTATTTGAAATCACATAATATTTCAGCAGATCTGTTAAATACTATCTCTAAGGAAGATCAAAAGTTTCTTTCTGAAATTCGAAGTCGTTATAAATATTATGAACTTACAAACACTAACGGTACATTGTTTCAAGCATTAATTCCAATCAGTGAAGAGATGCAAATTCATCTATATAAAAAGGCTGAAAGCAACAGATATGGTTTTGATATCATTCCTATTGCATATAAAAAAAATCTCTATTTTGCCAAGGTTATCATCCAAGACAATCCCTATACGGATACACTAAAAGCAACACGACAGCCTATAGTAGCCAAGAAAATCAGTCAGGCACTTAAAGGTGTGATCAATACAAAAAAGCTGCATAAAGGTGACGAGATAGATTTTACCTATGATCAAAAAACACGACTAGGAAAACCTTATACAATGCCAAATATTAAAGTGGTGAGAGTCAAAATGGGTAAAAAAGAGCAGTTTATCTATGTGGATGAAGATGGGTATGGCTATAAAAGTACAGATAAGCATCAGGCATATACTGTGAACGGCAAGAAAAAAGTGACCTATATGCGCAGGGTACCTGTGAGCAGTAGAAGTTCAAGATTTGGCATGCCGTTGCGTCATGCCCGCATTACTTCAGGTTTTTCTTACAGAAGATGGCATCCTATTTTGCATCGTTACCGTCCGCACCACGGAACGGATTTTGGAGCGAGGAGGGGTACACCACTTTTGGCAGTTAACTCCGGAAAAGTCATCTTTGCCGGCTGGATGGGCGGTTATGGCAAAGTAGTGAAGATCAGACATGCGGGAGGATATGTTTCTCTTTATGCACATCAAAGCCGTATACGTGTTAAGAGAGGACAAAGAGTTAAAAAAGGCCAGATCATCGGTTATGTGGGAAGTACAGGCAGGAGTACCGGCCCACACTTGCATTTTGGATTGATGAAGAACGGACGATGGGTAAATCCTATGAAGGTATTGCGTAGAAAATCCATTAAAACTTCTATACTGAAAAAATTTACCAAATATGAAAATGTGAAAACAATAAAATATAAAAAAATCGATATAAAAGGTACAAAAGAAAATAAAGAGAAACTCTTGGTTTATTTGCAAAATAATACGCCATCTTATATCTGGGGAAAAGAACACAAAGCAGATTATAGAGTACATGATAAGGAAATTCTGGAAAATGAAGAATAAAATTGAGAACTTTCAATTGAATCCGCTTGATGATTCCAAGTTCATTTCAACTGCTTTGGCAACATACGATCAAAACGGTATTAGAAAAAACTGGGAGATCGTACAGGCACACGACAGTGTTGCTATACTGATCTACCATAAAGACAAAGATGCTTTTATTCTGGTGAAGCAGTTCAGGCCGGCTGTATATTTGAATAATAGAAATGGGATGACAGTAGAACTTTGTGCAGGTATTGTTGATAAAGATCTTTCTCTGGTGCAGATAGCAAAAGAGGAAATAGATGAAGAATGCGGGTATGATGTACCACTCGAAAAGATAAAAAGGATCACCTCTTTTTATACTTCTGTCGGTTTTGCAGGGAGTAAACAGACACTCTATTATGCTGAAGTGGATGAGAGTATGAAAGTCTCAGAAGGCGGTGGTGTAGAAGGAGAGTTGATCGAAGTAATCGAGCTCTCTATACAAGATGCTGAAGCGCTTATTTATAATGAAACGGTTGCTAAAACACCAGGATTGATGTTTGCTTTTATGTGGTTCTTTAATCAAAAATCAAAAATTTGAAATTAAAAATTTTGGCATATATCATAAAGTGATATGTATATTGATAAAGATATTTTTGAAAAAATACAGCACTTATTTTTAATTTCTGCCCACTATCTCTTCTTATTTTATTTCTTTTCTTCAGCCTGTGTGTATGCCGCATAATAGGTACTTCCGTCTGAGAAAGTATTTACAGTAAGTTTAGAAAAGTTCTCCAGGTAATCCCAAAAATTTTCAATTAATGCTTTATCTACCCCTTTTACTTCATTTAGTGCTTCCCTCATAGTACCAAGCCACTCTATGCGTGATTTCTCAGTAATAGAAAAATCATCATGAAGTCTGATCATATATTCATTAAGCTCCATTCCTTTTGCTTCATCTTCATAGACTTTCGATCCACCACAGATCTGGATGAAAAATTTGGTATTTTTAACTTTGACCGCTTCAAACTCTTCTTCATCCTGGGGAAAGAAGTGGGCGATATCACTCTCATAGATCTTGTCATAAAAGTTATACATGAGTTTTCGCATTCCATCTTCACCACCAATAGCCTCATAAAATGCTATGGCAGGGTTATGAAAGTGAACTTGTTCACCTTTTTTTACAGGGGTAATATCCATTGACATGATTGTTCCTTGGGAAAATATTTTTACAGATTATAATTAAAATAACTTAACTTGTGGTATGTTCGGTTTCTTCTTTATGTGCATACCGAAAAGAAGCACCGCACCGGTATACATAAAATAAAAGTGCAAAGGAGTAACGCAATGTGATTTATTTTGTAATTATTTTAGCTTTTATTGGTTAGATGAAGTATCTATTTTGTATCACAAAAACGTTTTAATAGACAATTGTAATCTTCTATACGTCTATCCCGTAGAAATGGCCAGATGTCTCGTACTTCTTTGGTGCGTGCATGCTCTATATTTGCATAGAGAATGGTTTCTCTTTCATCATCTGCCCGGGCTAACATCTCACCTTGTGCACCGCAGACAAAGGAATTACCCCAAAAGCGAATCCCTTTCATTACTCCACTGCTGTCGGCTTCAAATCCTACACGGTTACAGCTGAGTACAGGGATACCATTAGCAATGGCATGGGAACGTTGTATGGTGATCCAGCTCTCCAGTTGTCGTTGTTTCTCCTCTTGGCTATCTTCATCAAACCAGCCAATGGCTGTAGGGTAGATGAGAACTTCAGCCCCTTTGAGTGTCATAATACGAGCAGCTTCAGGATACCATTGATCCCAGCATACCAATACGCCAAGTTTACCAACAGAGGTTTGTATAGGTTCAAATCCAAGATCACCAGGGGTAAAGTAAAACTTTTCATAAAAACCAGGATCATCAGGAATGTGCATTTTTCGGTATTTCCCTGCAATGGAGCCGTCTTTTTCAAAGACTACAGCAGTATTGTGGTAGAGCCCCGGTGCACGTTTTTCAAAAAGTGAAGTGATAAGTACAATACTGTTTTCTTTGGCAATACTGCTCCAAAACAATACATCTGCTTCAAAGTCAGAAGCATATTCAAAAAAATTTGTATCTTCACTTTGGCAGAAGTACTCATTTTGATGCAATTCCTGCAGAACAATGAGTTCTGCACCATCTTGTGCAGCTTTTTGTATGTTTTGTGTACTTATATTGATGGTAGTATTTTTACTGCCATGATATTGTTGTTGGATAAGAGCAATTTGCATAGGCTTTGCCTTTGTATTTTTATGTTATTTTATCATAAGAGTCAGATCTTAAATTTATTTTATTTTATTTTATTTTAATGTGATTTATATTAAGATTAAAAAATTCAAAAGTTGAAAAAGCCAAACTTGTTGTGAAGCAAGGACGGAAAGCTATGGGTCTTTGAAAAAAAGATTGCCAGGTTGCCAGCGGTCTACACACTATATGTATTCCCTCGCCCATTCAAATCATAAGTGCAATTTCACCTCAATCAAGCAGCTAATTCCTTA